>CAZQNY010000142.1:0-6356 GCA_964594665.1 uncultured Bacteroidales bacterium | reverse complement strand
TCCTGATGAAAACAATGGGAATTACCGTTTAATACCGGATAATCATTTTTGTGTTTTCAAAAGCTGTTTTTCTTCTCCATAGTAACCAGAATCCAGTCTCCTTCGATTCGTTCGTACGTTACTGTTGCATTATTTATCTCTGCAATGGTATTATAGAATATTTCAAACCATTGTGTTAACTCCTGATAGGTGACCCCCAGATAGGGTCCATCATCAAACCATCCTTCATAGTTGTTTTTCCATTTTAGCAATACCCTGTCACCGGTATTTTCAATAATCTCCAGCGGATAATCATAACGAAAGCGGAAGGTTTCGAAATTAAGAACAATACCACTGACAAATGCATCAAACCCGGATTGGTCACCCAGGCATGATTCATAAAGCCTTCCGACGGAGGTAGCATGCTTTTTTATGGAAAGGCCCTGTTCTCTGGCAATGGCAATATTGGCAAGGATATTTTTATAATAGAGGTTTATGGCGCGTTCATGTTTGTCGTATACCGATAATGCCGGAACGTCCAGATCATCAGCATTTTCGTAATGCTTGTCGCTGTAATCGTCGATGGAGCTGTGTATCATTGATATTTTCCATTTGCCGTTTTTATGGATAAGATAGGCTGTTTCTATCCAGTTGATGTGGATGTTGTCGGTACGGTACGATGCATTACCATGGTTTTTATATACAATCCACGCGCTGTTTTTATGGATTGTGGTCTGTAGTATATCCAGGTCATAGCGGATATCGTATTTCGACCAGAACGTGCTGATATTGTTTATCAGGCTGTCGTTGTTCCAGATCAGGCCATCTTCCACAAGCTGCATATCATGGGTGGTATTTTCCTTAACGGCATCCCAGTTTTGCGCCCCCAGGGCAGTGAAATAGCGCGTTAAAACTTGTTGAACATCCTTTTTCTGTGTTTCTGTATCAACGGAGGTACAGGCGGCAAACATAGCCGCCAGCAAGGTGAAGCAAAATATCTTTTTCATCGTTCAGCGGTTTAATTGATTATTATCGCTTAAGATACGATATTATATTGTTATTGTCAATTTCATGCATTGTTGGCAACACATTGACAGATATATAAATAGTATATTTTTTACATATTGATGAATGGCGATATTGTTAAACAATTTTTAAAAAAGGTTGTTATCAGAGGAAACAAAACATCGCTATGAGCAAGAACATAATTAAAGAGGTTCCCGGAGTATATAGTATATACCCTCTCAACCCGTTACGCAAAACAGAAGGAGTAGATTTTGACAATCTTCCCATGGAGGCACTTCCCCGTATTGATGCAATCGACAGAGTAATCCACCATTCGGGAGCGATATCTCCCGGTTCCATTCAGGGTGTAGAGCGCCCCTGGTACATGCATCCCAACCAGGATGATAACCTCCTGGTTTTAAAAGGTACACGCTATGTGGATGTTTACACCCCTGCGCATGGCAAAGTGGAAAGTTTTACCATTACCCCAAACCAGGTGATTAAAAATGGTGAGGTCATTGTTGACGGCCCGGCCATGCTGGTATGGCCCCGAGGCGTATTCCACCGCATCCGCAGTGCAGAAGAAGGTTCCGCATCCGTGAACTTCGCAGCACACTACGACGAATTTAATCTGGATACCAATTTTAATATCTACGACCTGAATACCGAAACAGGGGAATACAAGGTATTACGTATAGGCAAAGAAGATCAATTTTAGGGGATACGTGCATCTACGGCCAATGTTTGAACAGGCTGGATAAAACATAAGATATTATCAGCTATTGCAGGGTAGGGCCAATTTATGAATTGGCCTTACCTGATTAGTGAAATGATGATTGTATAGAGCCGCACGGCGGTGCGGCTTTACTATTAGAAGTTTAGTGAGACACCCATCCTGAGATTTACCCCTGTCTCCATCTCTTCCACGATTTCGCCCTGGTGGATAACCATTTTTTCGTTTAGGATATTCAGTGCATTGATATATATGGCGCCCCAGGCATTAAAGAACCATTTTATGCGTGCATCGATCCACATTTGTGGGTCGGTAATCATTTCCGGGTATTCGTTGTTGAATTCGTCATAGGTGGCGGCAACAATCATTTCGGAGTTCCATTTCAATGCCACGTCGGTTTGCAGGCGCAGTTTAGGGTTGAAATAGGAGCCCTGCACATTCACCAGATGTACGGGCTGCTCATTGATACGTCGTATCTCGCCTGTACCGGCATCCCTGACCTTTGAGCCACTCCATGAGTAGTTGGCATAGAGGTTAAATCCATCCAGCCCGATTTCTGCCAGGTTAAGACGACCGTCCAGCTCAGCGCCATAAACCCTGGCGGTATCAATGTTTGTGGCCTGATATACCCTGAAGTTGTAGAAGTCATCAATGCCCAGAAACTGCATTTCAAACATATTCTTTACCCTGTTGAAATAGCCTCGTGCAGCGATATAACTCTCGTCGCCAAAATATTTCTCCACAGAAGCGGAGAGGTTTATACTGCTGGCGGGTAAAATGTCCGGATTTCCTCTTTCGATAATCTGTTTTTTGAGCTTTACTTTATCAACAGGAACCATATACAAAAATGGTGGTCGCGACATCTGGCGTGTAATGGCGCTGCGGAAAACGATGTTTTTTTTGGTAGCATATTTCAGGTGCAGAGCAGGGTTCAGGGCAAAGTATCCGGCACTGCCGTTATCGGTTGCAGTTTCAAAGGTATTGATGGTTTGCTCTGCCCGTACACCGGGGATTATTTCAACACCATTTATATTAACCACATCCATAACATATGCTGCCAGCTGTGTTTCTTCAATATGATACGATCCGTCTTCCACTGTTTCCCAGAAAAGGTATTCCTGTGGTTTCGTGTAAACGATACGGTTGTAATCGCGGTTGAGGTATACTCCGCGGATTCCGGCTTTGAGGGTATGGCCGATATTTCCTGTTTGGTAGTAAAGGTTTATTTTCGATTCTGCGAGGCCCTGATAATTATCCTGCGTTTCGTCTTCGAGGCTTACTTCCCAGTAGGTTTCTTTATCGCGCAGGCGGTCTTTATGGCGGGCTTCATCATCGTAGGCAAAGAGCACAGCGCTTTTTATTTCACCATTTCCGAGCTTTTTGTCGAGCCCGATGCGTGTATTTACCAGGTTCCGGAAGATATCGCTTCTTGCTGAGTCGATACTGGTATTCAGGCCGCCTTTGGAGCGTATATTGGCGGTGGAATACATATCCTCTGTCTCCTGATATCCCGAGTACCAGGTTTCCCATTTAAGGGTTGTGGAGGAGCTGGTATAGAGTTCAATATTAGCCATCAGGGAGTGGTTTATAACTGAGGATATGGAAGAAGACATCCCGCCGGTGTCGCTGTCGTATAGCCGGCTGTAGGATTCACGCTGGTATTGCGACCGCCCCAGCGAGCCGAAATATCCCAGTTTTGCGTGGCGGTTGCCGTACATAACATTGAATTCGGGGTTGATGCCGGGCTCTGTGGTGCTGTAGTCAAAGGCGGCGTCGGCCTGGAAGAGTCTTTTTTCCGGGGTACTTTTCAGAATCATATTCACTGCTCCCGTGGCGGCATCGGTGCCGTACTCTACAGTGGGGTTGTAGATCACCTCGATACGGTCGATAAGATCGACAGGGATGCGGTCGACCTTGAAATCGCGGCGGTCCTCGCCACCACCGGGGTGCATGCCATCAACGAGGATACACTGAAACTCCTTGTCGAGGCCGCTGATTTTTACATTGCGCAGCGCAGGGCTCCCGTCGATGGAGATGCGTGGCAGGCGTTTGAGCACCTCGCCGGCGCTTTTATTACCGTAATTGTTGATGTCGCGGCTGCCAACAATAACTGCATCCGCGGCAGATTCCATCTGGTATTGTATGGCCTTTTTTACCGCTTCGCCTTCAATAACAACCTCGTTGAGAACAATAGTGGTATCGCGGGATTGTGAATACGTTGTGATGGCAATACCGAGGAGCAACAGTGAAAAAAGAATCTTTCGCATGGATTATTTTGTTACGGGTGCGATTTTTAATGCGTAACTGCCGGGTTTTTCATCGTCATTAAGCTGAATATGAACCTTAATTTTTCCTTCAGCCTGGTCGACTTCAATGGATTTTGGATTATCGGAGTGGCTTTTATCTTTAGCAACGAATATTTTTCCGTTATCGCGTTGTGTATAAGGTGTTTCACCATCCATTTTGTAAACAGAACCTTTAATATCGGCAACATATCCTGATTCGGGGGAATTGTATTCCGCCCATACGATTTCCAGGGCTTCAGCACCCTGTGCATCAACAAGAAAGCCCTGTGTTTCGCCAACTTCTATACTCAGGTCGGTGATCCATTCATCAGCAGCATTGATTTCTGTGTATTCGATGTTTGCCAGTCCTGTTTCGTAAACCTTAATACCAAAAGTACCAATGGTGGTATTGGCAGTAACTTTAATCAGAATACTTGCTTCATCCGTCAATGAAACAAGCTTTGCATCAGCACCATAGCCATTATTTTCTTCTTCAAAATAGAGATCTTCACCATTGAGTTTATAGGCACTCACCTTGATGTCGGCGGTATGGTTATATCCTGTTCCCTGGTATTCCGATTCTGCCCATTCAACATACAGTTTTTGCGATGTGGGAGCATTTATGCGGTACCATTTTTCCTGTGATGCTGAAGATAGCGTATCAATGTGCCAGTCAGCGCCCAGCGTGAGCTCAACAGGTTGTATGGTTTCTGGTTCAGGATCTGTATTGTTATTATTATCACATGCTGTAAACAGCATAATTGCAGCCATCATTATAATGGCCATCCTATTGGTTAATTTTTTCATCCTATCACAATTTTACCGATTTGCAAATTTCTTCAATTCGGCACAAATATATAAAATGTGATACAGAATAAATTAAACTTTAGGAAGATAGCGATAATAAAGAAAAAGATCGAAGGATACGAGTAATGCGTTGAAGGCATAAAGCAACGTAACCCAGTCGGGATGAAAAGTAAGTTTGTGAATGATACCACACATATATCCTGTGATAATAATTATCATAAAGACGGGTGATTTACCGACAACGACCTTCGTGCGCAGGGCTTTAATAATGGATATTGGCCAGCTGGCACCAAAGCAACAAAGCATAACAACTTCCCAGATACTCATATCAGTGTGAATTTAGACGGGCAAAGGTATAAAAAAGGGAGTTTCATAACCCATAAGGTTAAGAAAACTCCCGCTATCACTCACACTATTATTATAGAATTATATCATCGTATTTGTTTTGATAATCTCTTCGGAGTTAAGAAGGATATCCACATACTGTGCACGTTTATAGGCAAAAGGATCTTTCAGGTTCTTTTTTGCCAGCTTCCCGCGAAAATCATCCAGTGTGCTGAAGTTATTATCTTCCATCCAGTTTGTAAGGTCGTTTTTCATATTGGTAATTTGCCCTGCTCCATGCATGTATAGCGCACTCACCACCTGAACGGCATTGGCACCGGCAAGGATAAGTTTCACAATATCTTCACCTTCATAAATACCACTGTTTGCAACCACCTGTGCATTGATATTGCCGTATAATAATCCTGCAAAGCGCAATGGCAGGCGGTATTCGTTACCGGTAGAGAATAGGTTGGGAGTGGAAAGGGCGATGTTGTCGATATCAATATCCGGTTGGAAAAGGCGGTTAAAGAGCACTACAGCATCAGCACCATTGTCGCTGAATTGTTTTATGGTTCCCAGCAGGTTACCGTAGAAAGGGCTAAGCTTCACACTCACGGGGATCTCCACAGCTTGTTTTACCTTTTTCAGAATCTCTGTCTGGCTTTTAACAATATCGGATTCATTTTTATCAAAATCACCCGGTACTTCATAGAAGTTAAGTTCAAGACCCTTTACGCCTGTTTCTGCCAGTTTTTTTGCATAGTCGATCCACGATTCTTCCTCCATGGCATTAAGACTTGCAATAATGGGCAGCGAAGTATTTTTCAGGACATACTTAAGTTCGTAGATATGTTCATCTGTTCCTGCATGTTCGAGGGTAGGGTAGAGTTGCCCCATTTCTGCGTTACGTTCTGCGTATTCCTGCAGCTGTTCTGCCATTTGAATACGTTCGTAGGTAATCTGTTCCTCGAAGAGTGATTTGTATACTACCGCAGCGGCTCCGGCGGATTCGAGTTTGCGAAGAAACTGAATATTTTTTGTGAGGCTGTTTGCGCCAATAACGATGGGGTTCGCAATGGGAATGCCCATGTAGTTTGTTGAAAGGTCTGCCATATGAAAATGTTTTTTTAGTTCCGTAAAATATGAACTATAACAGAGAGAGGATTTTAATTGTTCAAATTTTGGGAAAGGAATATTATATTGTAGCGACAAGGCATGCC
>CAZQNY010000141.1:0-6374 GCA_964594665.1 uncultured Bacteroidales bacterium | reverse complement strand
GGAAAACCCGAAGACCTTGACAAACTGGAACAACTTTCACATCAGGTGAAAAAAGGCAGCCTCTGCGGATTGGGAAAAACAGCTCCCAATCCGGTACTTACTACACTGAAATATTTCCGTGAAGAGTATGAGGCACATATCGAAGGCCGCTGCCCGGCGAAAAAATGTCCCGCTCTGATTCAATATACTGTCAACGATAATTGCATAGGATGCACCCTTTGTGCACAGTCGTGCCCCGTAGAAGCCATTGCTTTTACACCACATGAGAAACATGTTATCGACAGTGAAAAATGTATACGCTGCGACGGCTGCTTCCAGATATGCCCCGAAGAGGCCATAACAAAGATTTCAGAATGATAAAACTCAGGATAAACAACATAGAAATTGAGGTTAACGAAGGCGCCACGGTGTTGGATGCAGCCCGCAAAGCAGGCGTTGAGATTCCTACACTGTGCCACTACGAAGGACTGGAAGCCTTTACCAGTTGTATGGTGTGTATGGTGCGCGACAATAATACCGGGAAGCTGTTCCCTTCGTGCTCCATGCCGGCACAGGAAGGGATGGATATCCTAACCGATGATGAAGAGGTAACCGGGGCACGACGAACCGCCCTGGAGCTGCTGTTGTCGGAGCATGTGGGCGACTGCGAAGCACCTTGTGTTACTGCCTGCCCTGCACATATGGATATCCCGCTCATGAACCGTCTGCTGGCGGAAGGAAAAACCGATGAAGCACTGGCAGTGGTACGCAAAGATATCGCCATGCCCGCAACGCTGGGTTACATCTGCTCCGCACCCTGTGAAGGTGCATGTAAAAGAAAACCCATCGATAATCCTGTGGCCATCTGCCTGCTGAAACGTTTTGCCGGACTGGAAGGCAAAAGTGTGGTTCCTGATATAGAAATGACAGAGAGAAGAGCATTGGTAATTGGTGCCGGTCCTGCAGGACTGGCCGCAGCATGGCAACTGCAAACCCACGGCATTGCAACTACACTGGTTGATAAGACTAAGCAACCCGGCGGGACGCTGTGGAGCGCAGTTGAAGAGAAAAAACTCCCAAAAAAGGTGCTGGAAAAAGAGACCAGCTTTATCCTCTCTACAGGAATCCAATGGCAACCGGACAAAACCGTTTCTGAAGCCGAACTAACAGCGCTCAAAAAGCAATACGACGCCATTCTCATTGCTACCGGACAGGAGAGCATCGGTTTTGCTTTGGAAACCAACAAACAGGGTATAATTGTAGACCGCGAGACCTTCCGCACCAGTGACGGGAAGATTTTTGCTGCCGGAAGCGCCACGCGAAAGACAAAACTCGCCATTGCCGCGCTTGCACAGGGTAAACGGGCAGCAAAAGCCATTATTCAGTACCTCAACGATGATGAGGTGACAGGCGAGATCACCCGCTTCAACTCGAAGATGGGACGACTTATGGAGGAAGAAGTACAGCATTACCTCGCAGAAAGTGTTGAATACAACCAGGTAGAGACGACGTGGGAAGCAGGCTACACCAAAGAGCAGGTGATCGAAGAGGCAAAGCGCTGTATGCACTGCGACTGTCGCGACAAGAACGATTGCAAGCTCCGCAAATACGCCGAACAGTACAGCGCCTCACAAAAGATCTGGGCCGGTGACAAGCGAATTGCTGCCACAAAGCAAATGCAGCACGAAATGGTTATCTATGAACCTGCCAAATGCATCAAGTGCGGCATCTGCGTGCGCCTCACAGCAAAACACAAAGAGGAGTTCGGCATGACCTTTATCGGCCGTGGCTTCGACGTAACCGTTGGCGTTCCCTTTGGAAAAGATACCAGGGCAGGGCTGGAGAAAGTAGCGGAGGAGGTTGTGGCAGCTTGTCCGGTGGGAGCATTGGCGAGGCGTTAGGATGAATTCCTGCCGGAAGATATACGGTGGTCTCGGCTACGCCCGACCTCCTTCTGCAACGGCTTTAGCCGTGATTTACATCCTATGCAATAACACGAGATTTGTCTAAAAAGATTAAATTTTCAACCTTTATAAAGCGAACTGACGCATATCAGAAATAAGTTTTTGCACGAGATTCATCTGAAAGTTAATAATTTTTTATACTTTTAGACAAAACTCATGCATCTATATTCGAATTATGAGAATAATTGGTAGAAAAAAAGAACAAGAAAAGCTAAGAGAAACATTAAATAAAAATGAATCTCAACTTATTGCTGTGTACGGGAGAAGACGGGTAGGAAAAACCTATCTGGTTGAAAATACACTTGCAAAGGAGATTGCTTTTGACATCACAGGTATTAAGGGTGCTAATCTACGCACACAACTAAGCAATTTTAAGATTCAAATTGTAAAACGATCTAAAAAAAATCAAAAGATTACTACGCCTTCAAATTGGTTTGATGCTTTTCTATTATTACAAAATTATATAGAATCACTTAACGAAGGAAAAAAAGTAATCTATATTGATGAGTTCCCATGGTTTTGTAGTCAGAGGTCAGACTTTCTACCTGTTTTTGAACACTTTTGGAATAACTTCTGTTCGAAAAGAGATGACATTGTTGTAGTGGTTTGCGGAAGCGCAGCATCTTTTATGGTAAATAATATCATCTATAATAAAGATGGTCTCCACGGGAGAATAACAACAATAATCAGACTTATGCCTTTCAATTTATGTGAGGTAAAAGAATATCTAACATATAAAGGTGTTGATTGGGATAATTATGATATCGTTCAATGTTACATGATACTTGGAGGAATCCCTCATTATTTAAATCAAATTGATAAACGCTATACTCTTGTGCAAAACATTGACAGACTTTGCTTTGAAACCGGAGGGCAACTAACAAATGAATTTGATCAGGTACTAATATCACTATTTAGAAATCATACACTTCACAAAAGTATTATCATTGAATTATCCAAAAAAAGAATTGGGCTTTCCCGAAAAGCACTAATTGGAAATTTGAGGAAAGGAAACAATGAAACATTTACCAAGGCATTGAGAGAATTGGAGGAATCTGGATTCATTGTTGAGTGTCCCTCTTATGACCTGAAACCAACAAAGAGTATATTTCGACTAAATGATGAGTTTTGTTTCTTTTACCTAAAATATATCGAACCCAACAAAAACCAAGGTGAAGGGACATGGCTTCAATTATATAGTTCAAGATCATTTGATTCCTGGTCCGGGTTTGCTTTTGAGATGTTATGTATGAAGCATACCCCTCAAATTAAGAAAGCTCTTGGAATTTCAGGGGTTAGAACCAATACCTATAGCTGGACTTCTAAGGAGGCTCAAAAAAACCATCAAAAAACAGGTGCACAAATAGATATGCTACTAAAAAGAGATGATCGACGGATCGACCTTATTGAAATAAAATTTTATAACAAACCATATACGATTTCAAAAGATTACTATGCACGAATGATAAACAAAAGAGATATCTTTGAAGAAGAAGAGAAACCGGATGAAGCTCTGACTTTCATAATGCTAACAACAAAGGGTCTGATACAAAACACCTACAGTAATATTCTCACAGATCACTTTACTATGGATGTTCTTTTTGAAAAGGATTAGCGAGCAGAATAATTCAAAAAACCATATTTCATGGTGAAAAAATCCCTTCATAAAGGGTAACATTTTAGCTATTTCTGTATTAACAGTTTAAATAACCCAAATTCAAAATCTTTATCTTTGTATAAAACAACGACAATGAATATTGAAACACGTAAAATTGAATTCATCAAGGAGTTCCTAAAGGTGCAGAGCGAAGATCTAATCGCGAAGCTTGAACAAGTTCTGAGAAAGGAATATACTGCTGAAGAGGAAAAGGAGATCAAACCAATGTCTGTTGAAGAACTAAACAACCGTATAGATAGTTCAGAAGAGGATTTTAAAAACGATCGATTCAAAACCAGTGATGAAATGCTGAAAAAGTATCAATAATGGGATTTACAATTATCTGGTCGAATTTTGCTGAGATACAACTCGATAAGATTTTTCATTATTATAAAGATGTTGCCGGATCAGCCATAGCATTGAAAATACTCAATGAGATTATCCTCGCTGTTGATATGCTTAAAAATAATCCTGCCATTGGACAGATTGAAGAGTTATTAAAAGACAGAGCGATTGAATACCGATATTTTCTTTATAGAAATTATAAGGTAATTTATTCTATTGATAAAGAATTACTTCAAATCAGGATCGCTGATATTTTTGATACCCGTCAAAATCCTGTTAAGATAAAGAGACATAAATAAGTTTCATAGGGAGTGTTCAGTATTGTTGGTTTGTTTAATATCGATATAAGAATTTAGAATATTGAATATTGAGTAAAAGGCCACCATCCGTTAGGTATAAGTAAATTGAATTTGTTTTATACGGATAAGTTATTTATATTTGTACGTAAATAAGGCACAACGATTATGGATGCAAAATTAACATTAAAACTTGATAAATACGTAATTGATAAAGCGAAAGATTATGCTTCTTCTCAAAAAAGAAGTCTCTCTCGTCTGATTGAATCGTACCTAAAATCTTTAGTTGATACGGATAAAACAGAAACTAAAGATAATATCGAAATTTCTCCTTTTGTGAAAAGCATACAAACAGGAGTAAAAATTCCTGCTGACTTTGATTATAAGGAAGCATATGGCGATTACTTAGCAGAAAAATATAAATGAAAGAGAAATTATTTTTAGACACGAACGTTGTCATAGACTTGCTTGGAGAAAGAGAGCCTTTCTATGAATCTGCTGCTAAAATTGCAACACTTGCAGATAGAGGGAAAATCCAAATCTATGTTTCTGCATTAACCTATTGGACTGTTTATTATTTATTGGCAAGATTTGAAAATGGCGAAGCAGTCAAAGAAAAAATCAGAAAATTTAAAGTAATCGCAGAAACTTCTGATTTGACGGATAAAATTGTAGATAAAGGACTTGTTTCTAAATTTTCTGATTTTGAAGATTCATTACAGTATTATTGTGCATTAACAATGAATTGTAACATAATCATTACAAGAAATGGAAAAGATTTTAAAGAATCTGAACTTCCAGTGTTGACACCTGATGAATATTTATATAGTTTGAAGACAATTTAAAGCGGGAGTGTTCAAAAAAGTGTTGACACACTATTTTGAACACTCCTCCAACAATTAAGTAAAGCCGCACCGCCGTGCTGCTCTCTATATCACCCCCTCTCACCTTCTCATTTTCTCACCCTCTCACCCTCACCCTCAATAAATCCATTTGGGTTTGCTGGAAATTTATCTTACATTTGAGTAACGTAATAAACCACCAACTCATTTAATGCAATATGAAAACAGCGTTATTATCATTCCTTTTTTGCATTCTGCTGGCATACTCAGCAACATCACAGAACCAGATTCTTGCCGGGCAGACCATTGGTGACAATATTCATTATACTGATTTTGAACCCGATTATATTGTTGACCTTAATGATAATTTTTCAGATACTGTTTTATTGGACGTTGACAATAACGGTACGTTCGACCTGGCTTTCACCGTTTATGTGTATTACCACAACCCCTATGAACATACTGAATTCCGATCCTGGTTAAAGGTATTAAACGATAATGTAAAAGTTATTGCCGATACCTCTGCATTCCATTACGTTAAAAAGCTTAACATGGGAGATACCATTTCTGCTAATCAAGGCTGGAGTGATGCAGACTCATTACATTTCAGAAGGGAATATATCAGCTATTGGCCGCCTCCCGGACATACAACCATCTATGGAGAATTTGGCAATGGATATTTTGGTTTTAAAATTGAAAACCCGGGGGAGACATTCTATGGCTGGGTAAAAGTTAATGCATATTTTGTCTCTGTTACCATACAAGAAATGGCCATCTCCGGGGAAACAGTCGGGCTTCAGGAGCATCCTGTCATACCGGAATCATCAGGGCTGTTCCCCAACCCCTGCACTGATGTAATTACCTTATTTTCTGATATTCCAATACAAAATCACAGCGATTATGAAATCGTAAACCACTACGGGAAGATCGTAAAAGCAGGGAGCCTAGCTGCCGGGGATCTTAAAATTAATACGGCAAACCTGAATCCTGGTTTGTATATTTTACGATTAGCTTCCGGCACAAAGAATGATCTGCAGTTTAAGTTCATTAAAGAGTAAGCAGACTTTCCCTCAAGGAGATTTAATCGACAGAGGGATTCGCGAAATGGAACATTAAGGGGCTGCGGTTACAAATCGCGGTACTTTTGAAATCACAACGCATTGTTGCTTAGCATCTTCAGGATGCTTAGCAACTTCAAATCAGGATCCTCCGATAAAATAGTTGCTAAGCATTACTGCCAGGTTTAGAGGTGTTAATTATCATACTCGTTTTTTCTTATACATACGGTTAT
>CAZQNY010000140.1:0-6429 GCA_964594665.1 uncultured Bacteroidales bacterium | reverse complement strand
GATTTAACGGAATTTATTAATCAGCCAGTTTTATACATTCGTTTTAGATATTATGCACCCTGGGGTTATTATTGGCTTGTTGACAATGTGAAAGTTACAGGAACTGCTCAGGCAGCTGCTTCAGTTTTATGGACTTCAAACACGTCAGGTTGGACATCGAACCTCGCTAATCCAACAGATGTACCTGTTCCTGAAACAACTATTTTTACTGTTACTTATACTGACCCTGATACGGATTGTAGTGGTAGTGATACTGTAACCGTTACTGTGCGTGATGCACCTGTACCCGCCCTCGAAGCTGATTATTGTTCAGCCCGACCGAAAGTTTTTCTGTATGCAGGAAACGGGTTTTCGTCGTATTTGTGGAATACCGGTGAAACGACCCAGACCATTGAAGTGGATATCGCAGGGACCTATACTGTTACTGTCACTGATTCCTTTGGGTGTTCCGGTTCTGCATCCATACAGGTGGCTGATGAGCTTGTGGTGAATGGGAATTTCTCTCAAGGTAATACGGGTTTTACATCCGAATACGTATACGATAGTAATCTATGGGGAGAAGGAAAATATTATGTTGGTCCGAATGCTCGTTCTACACATGATAATTTTTGGGGGTACGACCATACAACAGGTTCTGGTACTTCTCCCGATAATTTTATGATTGTTAATGGATGGGGAAGTACGCTTGTGGTATGGGAAATGAATAATGTATCGGTTACGCCAAACACGGATTATTATTTTGCAGCCTGGGCTATTAGTGTGAATAATGTTGCGCCTTATGCCAGATTACGTTTTGAAGTTAACGGAGTACAGGTTGGAACAATTGCTGAACTTAGTGCAGGTACCAATAGCCCCTCAAATCCATGGAAACCGGAAGATCGTTTTTATGGAATGTGGAATTCCGGCTCAGCTACCACTGCAACGATTAGGATTATCAATCTGGAGCCAAATCTAAATGGTAACGATTTTGGTCTCGATGATATCTCATTTGGTACGCTTGCCAATGTTGAGTTTACAGTGAATGTGTCCAGTAATTCTCAGGAGCTCTGCACAGGAGAAACCCTTGAGTTGTATTCATCGCTTACGGGAGGAAAACCACCAGTTCAATACGAATGGACAGATCCAAACGGTGTTGTTGTTTCAACCGATGCCAATCCGGTAATTTCAAATGTAACAACGGAAAATTCTGGTACCTATACGGTTTATGTTGTTGATTATTACGGCTGTGATCCCATTTCCGACAGTGTGGAAGTTAACGTCCATCCAACACCTGTTATTCCGGATCAGGAAGCCCTTATTTGTAGCGGCGAAACATTTACAGTCACCCCTGTTAATGGCGTTCCTGATGAAAATACGATTGTGCCTGCCGGAACAACCTATACCTGGACTGCTCCCACAGGTTCGGGCTTTACGGGTGGCTCGGCACAGAATACACCCCAGGTCAGCATAAGTCAGACGTTAACGAACACTACCAATGCACCGGTAACTGCAACATATACTGTTACACCGGCTACCGTTCATTGTATCGGGGATCCGTTTGAGATTGTTGTTACAATTAATCCAATAGCTATTGTTGATGCAGGTGATGATATTTCCGTTTGTTCTGAAACCCCTGAAGCTACTTTAAATGGCACTATTGGAGGAGCGGCCACTTTTGCCATCTGGACCGGAGGGCTCGGAACCTTCAACCCGGATGCAAATACACTTGATGCATTGTATACCCCGCATCAGGATGAAATTGATGCCGGAACTGTAACCCTGTCTCTTACAACAGATGATCCGGATGGCGCCGGACCATGTTCTGCTGCTACTGACGATGTTGTTATCACGATCAATCAAAATCCTGAATTAGTGCTGTCTCCAACGCATGTCCTTTGTTATCAGGGCAACTCCGGAGCCATTGATCTTACCGTAAATGGTGGCACCGGGCCTTTTACATTTATCTGGACAGCAAGTAACGGTGGTGTTATTCCTGTTGGTCAGGAAAATAATGAAGACCTCACGAATCTTGTGGCAGGAACCTATTCTGTGTCTGTTACTGATGATAGCAGCTGCGGTGCTTCAGCAGAAATTATCATTACCGAACCGGATGAACTCCTGGTTTCTGAAGAACATACTGAGATTCTCTGTGCAGGGTTGAATTCTACCGTAACCATAACCGTGAATGGAGGAACTGCTCCCTACACTGTGTCGTGGAATGGGGGCACTGAAACAACAACCATTGCCAACGACGGAGGTCAGGCTGTAATTGAGCAACCTGAAGGCACTACGGTATACACAATCACTGATTCCAACGGGTGTAGTGTAGATGTTTCGGTGGAAGCTGTTGTCGCGAATAATTCTGCTCCGGAAATTACCCAGTGCCCGGTATCTTTTGAATTTGAAGGATGTGAAACAGGAGATATCAACGCTGAAACCGGATTGCCTTATTCTGAAATTAGTGTTGATATTACTGAAGCTCAATTTACCGCTGCAGGAGGTGTTGCTGCCGATAACTGTGAAGTTGTAAAATGGAGCTATATCGATTTGCTTAGTTCCGATCCTGACGATTGTCCAATAATAGTAATACGGACTTTTACTGTTGAAGATGCCAGTGGATTAACTAATACAACACCTTGTGAGCAGATTATTACCATTAACGATCAAACGGCGCCGACTTTTACCGTTCCCGGAGATATTACTGTTTATACCGATGCCAACTGTAACTATGATGTGAGTGAAACCATAACCGGAGAACCTACTGCCGTTGCTGATAATTGCGATGCCAGTCCATCAGTGAATTATACTGATAGTGCACCGGTGGAAGGCGTCTGCAGCGGTGAATGGATAATTACACGTACCTGGACTGTTACTGATAAATGCAACAATGAAACAACAGATCAGCAAATCATTACGATCGGGGATAACATCGCACCAACCTATACCGCGCCAATCGATATCACCATTTATGCCGGAGATAATTGTCTGTACGATTCCGGTGTGGATGTTACCGGAGATGTTTTGGATGAAGCGGATAACTGCGATACAGAATTACAGGCAACCTTCAGTGATGTAATCGACAATACGAATCCTTGCGAGGTTATCATTACCCGAACATGGAGTCTCGAAGATGATTGTGGGAATGATGCCGGTGATCAGATTCAGATGATTACTGTTCTTGACACTACAGCGCCCATATTTACCGGCCCTATTGATACGGAGATATATTTTGATATGTCTTGCGAATATGATTCTGATCCTGCCTTTACTGGTGATGTGTATGATGAATATGATAACTGTTCTGCTGATCTTCAGGCTACATATTCGGATGTAACGGACGATTCCGATCCTTGTGATATTATCATTACCCGTACCTGGAGCCTGATCGACGATTGTGGGAATGCCGCCGCCGACCAGACACAAACCATCCATGTATACGATATCGATGCTCCGGTAATTACTTGCCCTCCTGATGCAGCAATTGCATATGGCGAAGATGATCACCCGGATGCATTAGGATACCCTACTGTACTCGATTTTTGTGATGATGATCCATTGGTTGAATGGGATGATGTGATTATTGAAGGATCGTGTACCTGCAATTATGAAATCCAACGAACATGGACAGCAACCGACATCTGTGGTAATACGACCTCGTGTGTGCAGTCTGTTTTTATACAGGATATACAACCGCCTGTAATTATTTGCCCGGCAGGAGCGCCTTTCACTGTTACGGTCAATAACGGAGATACTTATATACATCATTCTCCTCCTGAAGCCTCCTGGGATGCTGCTGTTACTGATAACTGTCCTGCTTCTGTTTCCTTAAGTGCTATGCTCAGCGGCGTAACCACTTCCGGGCCGCATACCACCCTGAATGGCGTAACCTTCAACCAGGGTCTCACTACCGTTACCTGGAACGCAACAGATGCTTGCGGTAACATTGCTTCCTGCTCTTTCAATGTTCAGGTTGATGGCACTGCCGACATTGAAGTAATTAAAACAGGTCCGGCTACCATTACTGCCGGACAAATAATCACATGGACCGTTACTGTAACGAATCTGGGTCCTGCCACAGCTCCGGAGGTTATTCTTACCGATAATGTTCCTGGTGATATAGCGAATCCGGAATATTCAATTGATAATGGAAGCAGCTGGGCAGGATGGACAGGAACCCATTCATTTGCAAACCTTGCGGTAAATAATCCTCAGGAACTGTTTATCAGGGGTGATGTTGCCTGTGATGCTGTTGATTTTAGCAATACAGCCTCTGTAGCAGTTGCGGCGCCATTTGTAGATCCAAATCCGGCGAACAATACATCGGCTGTTTCTACGGCAGTAATTAATCCATTAACCGTTTCAGGTATTGTTGTTGACTCCGAATGCCCCGATGACGGGGAAATTGATATTACTGTTACAGGCGGAACTTCTGGTTATTTCTATTCATGGACTGGTTCTGATGGCTTCACAAGTACACTTGAAGGCCTTACAGGCCTCGCTTCCGGCACTTATACGGTGATCGTAACCGATGTCAATGGCTGTACCACTACCGGTAGCTGGACGGTTACCAGTGAGGATATCACACCTCCGACATTCACCACCCCCGACCCAATAGACCACTGTGTAATGAATATTATCTCGGCCCAGTATGACGGGCAACCTGAGCCTGCTGCCGATATTATTCCACTTGATCCATCGCATGGGAATCCCCGACGCCCTGATTGGTACCTGCTCGACAGCGGTAATACTGAATTGGATCTTCCTGGTGTTGCAGACAACTGCTGTGATTTGGGGGATATCCAAATTGATTGGGTTATAACTTTTGATCCTTTAATTGGTGGTTCGCTTTCCGGTACCGGACAACCTTCATTAAGCGCACCCATACAACTGTGGGGGACTGCCACAAATATTGATGTTACCCATATCATAACTTATACTGTGACCGATTGTAATGGTATTTCTGCTGATCCTGTTTCTGTGGAAATTCTGATCCGACCACGCCCTGATGTAATTAAATATTAATAGAACTGAATTCAATGAATGGAAATGAACAGAATAGTCGAATGCATAGAAAGCAGGTGAAATGCTTGCCAGTCTCACTTATATACCGTCATGACTGCTTTTTGGACATGATGTGAAAAATATAATTTTTAATTCTATTGTAAATATATGTATAACTAAAAATGTTGCCTATGAGAAAAAAAATCAAATCGTATCAAGCCTCAGTACTTGTTGCTGAGGCGTAAAAGAAGCCGTTATTTTAATAAAATGTATAACGGTTACTAAAGAAAATTATTAACTAAAATTATTATTTATTGAGTTATTTTAAAATTTTATTACAAACCTTAAAAATTACAAAAATGAAAAAGCAAATTTTAATTTTCGTAATGGCGTTACTCGCCATTGGATTCTCTACAACTGCTTTCGGGCAAACTCCAGATGATCCACCAACATGTAACGGTGATGCTGCTTCTCCAGCTGCTGGTATTCTGTACACCTATGAGGTGTCAATCCCCGGGCCAACCTATACCGGGAACGGTACCTTTGATTGGTATGTGATGACACAAGGAGATTTAGATCTTCTAACAGGTGGTCATATCGCAAATAACTCTGGTGAATTTGTCGCCTCCGGTCACTATGACACTCCAACAGCAAGTCAAAATACCATTGATATCACATGGTCTTCTGAGGCTCTTGCAACCGGTGAACCATACTTTCTGGTAGTCGTATATGAAGAGGCTGCAGTATGTGCAACAAACAACATGAAGGTTTATAGAATTGAACCTCAAAACACCTTCTGGCTTGCGGTTGATAATATTACAACAGTACAGTGTGCAGCAGAAATTACTGGTGCAACGATTGTAGATGTAAACAACCCGGGAGAGGTAACTTATACCTATGGTGAGAATACTATGGAAATCACAGTAACTGCAGGTGGTTACACCGGTAATTGGGATGCTCAGTTACAATTGGCTGGTTTTGATGCAGGTCAGACTTTGACAGTTGATTGGGTTGCTGCAGTAGCCGGAACCAATGGCTCATTTGCTGATCCAGGTTCAGGAAATAATGGTGTTTGGACTGCTGTTTTACCTAGTTCTACCACTGGTGTCGCTCCGACTCTCGTTAATGAAGAGATTACTATTACCATTACTATTGCCAATGGTCAGTTTGAAGGTCTTGCTGATCAGATAGTTGACATTGCAATTGACGGTTCTTATACTTCTGGTGCAACGACCTTCGAGGACTTAAGTGATGTTAATGGTGCTTGTACTCCTGAAACCGCATTCGCTGATGCCGAGCAACAAACTATTTCAGCTCGTCCTACTATTACTCCTGTTAACCCAGCTTCTTTTGTTCCACAAACTCCGTGATGAACATTGTAGCTTGAGTTAAATAATGCTTTTTCAACCCAGTAATCGTTCCGGCCAGGGCTTTATGGTCCTGACCGGA
>CAZQNY010000139.1:0-6451 GCA_964594665.1 uncultured Bacteroidales bacterium | reverse complement strand
ATAACAACGTAATGCAGAAGTTTACTCAGTGGGGTCAGCGTCAGCTCGATATGGAGCGCCTCTCCAACTACGTTTCTCCTGATGGTACGCAGCGTGTATGGAACCGTAAATCATGGGATGATCCAAGACCGGAATATTCCAATAACCCATACTGGACAACAAACCGTAACTATACTACTGACTCACGCGACCGTGTATTTGGTAATATGAGCGCTGTATATGATATCACTGACTTCCTTAAAGTTAAAGGTACTGTTTACACTGACTTCTATACTTTCCGTAACCAGGTGCGCCGTTCTATCGGTTCTCAGGAAACTCCTTACTACGAAGAGGGCCTGCGTCAGTTCCAGGAAAACAACTATGAAGCTTTATTGATGTTCGACAAGCAGCTTAACGAAGACTTCTCTCTGAAAATTAATGCCGGTGGTAACATTCGTAAAACAAATTACTTCCGTAACATTGGTAATACTTCCGGTGGTCTTGTACTTCCTAATCAGTATACACTGGGTAACTCTGTTGACCCTGTCGTTGTTGATGACTATAATGATTCAAAAGAAGTACACTCTCTCTTTGGTAGTGCATCACTGGGTTGGAAATATATGCTTTATTTAGATCTTACAGCACGTACCGACTGGTCAAGTACACTTCCTTCAACAGAGTGGAGATATTTCTATCCTTCTGTAACAGGTACATTTGTATTCTCTGAATTAGCTGCTCTTGAGGATGCTGAATGGCTCTCATTTGGTAAAATCCGTGCCGGTTATGCTGAAGCAGGTAATGATACTGATCCTTATAACCTGTATGAAACTTACACAAACTATTCACCTAACTTTAATGGTGTACCGCGTTATAGTGTTCCTAACCAGCTTCCTAATGCTAACCTGAAGTCTGAAACAACTCAAAACTGGGAAATTGGTACAGAAATGAGCTTCCTTGATAACCGTCTGGGAATCGACTTCACCTATTATAACATGCTTACTTATGATTTGATTACCGAGCTTGATATTACTGCAGCCACGGGTTATACTTCCAAGTGGATTAATGCCGGTGAAATGTCAAATAAAGGTATTGAATTGATGCTTAGTGGTACTCCGGTACGGAATAAGAATTTTGAGTGGAATATCGCTCTTAACTATTCAAGAAACCGTAACGAACTCCTGAGCCTGTATGAAGATATTGAAAACTATCGTCTGATCAATGGTCCTTTTAAAGTAACGGTTAATGCTTCTGTAAACCAGCCTTACGGTGTTCTTATGGGATCTGATTATGTATATGATGCTGCTGGAAATAAAGTTGTTGGTACCAACGGTCGTTGGCAGAAGACTGCTTCAACCAATGAAGTTCTTGGTAGTGTAATGCCAAATTACAATATGGGTATCATCAATAATTTCAAAATTTTTGGTGCTGACCTTGGTATTGTTATTGATATTCAGGATGGTGGTAGCTACTTCTCTACCTCATATATGTGGGGAATGTACTCAGGTATGCTTGAAGAAAGTGTATGGTACGACGATTACGAAAGTATGGACGTAGCACCTGCTGATCCTGATGCTCAGGATATCCGTGTAGACGGCGTAATCCTCAATGGTGTATATGGTTACTGGGATGATGCAACTGAATCAGTAGTTTATACCGATGCTGACGGAAATGTTGTTGACTCACCTGTTGCAAACGAAACATCTATCTCTGCAGCTCGTTGGTGTGCTGACTTCTACTCCAAGCCTGATGCTCAGGAAGTATTTGATGCTTCTTATATTAAGCTTCGTGAATTAACCCTTGGTTATACCCTGCCTAAGAAAATCACTGGTCCTATCAACAATCTGAGAATTGCTGCCTATGGCCGTAACCTGATGATCTGGGGCCTTGACAACCGTCATTTCGATCCTGAATCAGCAATTACCTCTTCAGGTAACATTCAGGGTATCGAAGGTGCTGCTTTACCTTCAATGCGTAACTTTGGTATTAACCTAAGCTTTAATTTCTAATCATTGTTTAACGAAAAAAACAGGAACATATGAAAACATTTCGAAATATAGTTCTGTTCTTGGCAGCATCATTATTCATCTTTTCCGGGTGTACCAAGAACTTTGAGGATTTGAACACCAACCCCAACGAGCCGCTGGATGTTCCTACCTCTACCCTGATGATCAATGCGCAAAAGCGTTTGATGGATGACCTCCGCGACGAGTGGGCTTCAGGTCGTATGGCTCTGCTTTGGGTTCAGTACTGGGCTCAGGTAAACTATACGGAAGAAGATCGCTATCAACCACGTCAGAACGTAAATAATACCATGTTTACTGATATCTATCTGGATATCATGGACCTGCAGCGAATCATTGATATTTGTGAAGATCCTGATTTTGCTGATCTTATGAGTGCATATGGTAATGTCCAAAATCAGATCGCTTCAGCGCGTATACTGAAGGTCTGGGCCTTCCAGCTTCTTACAGATACTTATGGCCCTGTGCCTTATCATAGCTATGGCTCTGATAATGCTGACTTCAATGCACTTGGTGCTGCGGACGATGTGTACTATCCCAATTATGTTTCTCAGGAAGATATCTATATGGATCTTCTGAATGAACTTAAGGAAGCTGCTGCTATGATCAATGTTAATGAAGCTGCATGGACTCAAGGTGACAATATCTTCTTTGGTGATGCTATGAAGTGGAAAAAGTTTGCCAACTCTCTCCGCCTGCGTGTTGCTATGCGCCTTTCAAAAGCTGCTCCTGATGTATCTGCTGCACATATCGCTGAAGTTGTTGCTGATGGCAATATGATGTCTTCCAACGACGATGTAGCTGATTTTATGTATGGTTCGACTGCTGAAACAGCTTCTCCAATGTATAATGCCTATTATGTGGATAATCGTACTGACTTTGCACTTGCTAAGCCATTTGTTGATCTTCTTAAAGGTGACATTGGTCCATTCGCAGGTCAGCTCGACCCACGTCTTGCTGTTTATGGTTCTCCAAACCAGAATGGCGAATTCGTTGGCCAGCCTTACGGTGTACCAAACCACGTTGCTGCTTCTATTCTCACTGCTGATGTTTCTTTACCAAACAGCCCGCTGGAAATGCAATATGCTGAACCTTTCATGACTTATGCTGAGGTTTGTTTTATCCTTTCCGAGTATAATGGCTGGGATCAGACATGGTATGAAACCGGTGTTCGTGCTTCTATGGAGTATAATGGCTGTGATGCTGCTGATATTGACGCTTATATCGCTGCCTTACCTGCTGCAAGTGCTGAAGCTGTTATGACTCAAAAGTATATCGACCTTTATATGCAGCCTTACAATGCATGGTCTGAATATCGTCGTACTGGATTCCCCACTACTTTCACGCTTCCGGGTGATGATACAGGTGCTACTGATCCTGAAACCGGCGAGGTTGTTTACTTCGAGCCCCTGGCTTCTGGTGTAACTGACATTATCGACAGAATGAACTTCTCTCAGGAAGATCAATTGCTCAATCCAAAAGGATATGAACAAGGTCTTGGTCTCCTTGGTGGTTCTGATAACTTTACTACAAAACTGTGGCTCTTTAAATAGAACGCAATTACATTAAATACAAAAAAAGCTGTCCGGTTTCCGGGCAGCTTTTTTGATTTGGGCCCGTAGAGACACCCTAATAGGGTGTCTCTACTATTAGGGTGTCTCTACCTATTATAGGGTTAGGGTGTCCTGTTTTAATTCTATTGTATCGTTCAATATCCTGTATTCGGTGCGATAAATGTTCATAAGGCTGTCGAGGTGTGATTTTTCCATGATAAAACGATTCATATTGGCTGAATCCACGGGCTTGGCAGGCGGGGCTTTAAGGTTGTTGGGGTTCATGGCGTGGCCGTTGCGGAATACGCGGAAATCCAGGTGTGGGCCTGTGGCGAGGCCTGTTTTTCCTACATAACCTATCAGCTGGCCTTGTTTTACCCGTACGCCATTCTTAATGCCTTTGGCATAGCCTTTCAGGTGCATGTATTCTGTTGTGTAGGTTCCGTTATGTTTTATCTTTAAATAGTTGCCGCCTCCGCGTTTCTGGTATCCTTTGGCAATGATAATCCCGTCGCCAATGGAATATACCGGTGTGCCTTCCGGTGCTGCATAGTCGATGCCCAGGTGTGGCCGTGTGATTTTCAGGATCGGATGCTTCCGGGCATAACTAAAACCGGAACTTACTCTGCTGTAACGTAATGGTGCTTTCAGAAAGGTTCTCCGCATACTGCCTCCCACTTCATCGTAATAATCTGTCTCATTATCCCATGTAAACTGATAACATGAAAAGGGGTTATCCATATGTGTGAATTCAGCGGTTAATACATCTCCCAAACCAATATATTCCTCATCTTTATATACTTTTTCATAAACAACTTTAAATCCATCTCCTTTCTGAATGCCAAAAAAGTCTATTGTCCAGGCATAAACCTCTGACAGATACACTGCAAGCATGGGATCGGCTTGCGCTGTGACCATGGCATTCCATAATGAACTCTCGATGGTGCCCTCACAATAGGAAATAACAGTGTCAGTAGGGTGTGTGCCACGATATGCAACCAACGAATCGCGGATGTCGAAAACAGTGTATTCGATAGCATTGTTTTCATAGATGAAATAATCGGCCCGTGGGAGTGAGTCCATGTGGTAAACAACAGCATAATCTGCTCCTGCTCTTATTTTTCTTACATCAAAAGTATCTTTTGAGTGCCTTGCAATATAATCGATATGCGGGTAGCTGATGTTATAGGGAAGCAATATATCTGCAAGGTTCTGATTTCGTTTTACAACACTTTGAAACACTTCAAGAGAATCAATATTTATTCCCCATGCCAGAACCGGCTCATATGCAATGGTGTCGTTTTGTTCTACGGATTGTTCCTGCACGGTACTTTTTCTGTTGCATGAAACCAGAAGCAAAATGATTATTGCCAGTGAAAAACTTACAGATTTTATCTTCATGGATGGTGTTTTAAAAAATAAAATGCAAT
This sequence comes from uncultured Bacteroidales bacterium, assembly GCA_964594665.1. Taxonomy (GTDB): domain Bacteria; phylum Bacteroidota; class Bacteroidia; order Bacteroidales; family BM520; genus BM520. Next base: position 1,468 of record CAZQNY010000139.1, on the reverse strand, counting down.
GAACGTGAAAATATTGTTATGAAACAAAAAAAAAGCTGCCTCCGACGAAGGAGGCAGCTGCGGTGAATACAGATTTTCACCTTATTTTTGGTAGTTATCTGCAAATTCGCGACCTGCTTTTAGGGCATTGATATTGGCCTGTACCACTTCTTCACCTTTACGGCCAAAGATCGTTCTGAGGGCATTTTCAAGCTCTTCAAAAGCAATACCGATAAATTCAGATGCAGCACCCAGCATTACAATGTTTGCTGCTTTGGGGTTTCCCAAATCCTTAGCCATTTGTTCGGCGTCGATGGCAATATGGTTTTTGATATTCTTCACTGCTGCCAGAACCTCTTCCTCTTCCGGATAGTTCGGAATATTGATCATGGGTTTGGTATTGGTGATCAACCAACCTTCGGGAGAGAGATAGGGGAGGTAACGTAGTGATTCCATGGGTTCAACAGAAAGGATAATATCTGCTTTTCCCAATGGGATAAGGTCTGAAGCGATAGGGCTGTCGGCGAGCCTGAAGTGTGATTGTACATCACCTCCACGCTGTGACATGCCGTGGGTTTCCGCCTGTTTGATATGTAGGTCCAGGTTTACAGCTGCAGTTCCAATTGTTGCGGCAATAGAGAGGATCCCTTGCCCGCCAACACCGGCTAATATGATATCTTTTTTCATGCTATTGTTTTTTCTGATTGATGAATTGGATTACTTCTTTTTTGCGAATTTTGCCCGCATACGCTTGTTAAGCGTCTGAATACATTCTCTTCGGGGAATGATAACAGAAACGCCCTGGTATTCAAGCTCTTTTTTGTATACTTCTACCATTTCATCATGGTTCTTACGCAGTGGTTTAACAACATGGAGGTGTTCCTCTTCCACGCCAAGCCCAAGAACAATCTGCTCCAGACGACCCAGTGCATGTGATGCCTGGCCCCCGGTCATTCCTGTGGTGGAGTTATCGAGAATAAGAACGGTAATAGGTGCTTTGTCTATAACAGCATCCAGAAGGGCTGTCATTCCACTGTGAGTGAAGGTGGAGTCACCAATAACTGCTACAGCAGGAACGATGCCGGCATCTGCAGCACCTTTCGCCATGGTAATGGAAGCACCCATATCAACACAGCTGTTAATGGCTTCCAGTGGTGGCAGCGCTGCCAGTGTGTAACATCCGATATCAGCAAATACACGACCCGTGCCATAGGATGCAATAGCTTCATTTAATGCTTTGTAAGAGTCAATATGCGGACATCCGTCGCAAAGTTTTGGCGGGCGTGCTTTAACCAGCTCGGGAACAGGATTTCCAATGGTGTCCTGAAGGCCAAGAGCTACCGCAACAATGTTCGGATTCAATTCCCCGGTTCTGGGTACTGTGCCGTCCAAACGACCTTTAATGGTAAGGCCTTTGCTGAGGTATCCCTTGAGCTGTTCCTCAACAAACGGCATTCCCTCTTCAAGAACCAGAATGGATTCACACTGG
>CAZQNY010000138.1:0-6527 GCA_964594665.1 uncultured Bacteroidales bacterium | reverse complement strand
AAAAAATGTATGCACATTTACAATAAATAAATAAAGATTGTTATTAACTGGTTTCTATCCGGCGTTAAAGCCGTTGGCGGATTTCTTCTGAAGGATCTCTCTCACAGTAATTTCATCCTGTTTTAACTGTTCCTTGAGAGCATCAAGGTTTTCAAACTTCTTCTCATCGCGGATACGCTCCACAAAATACACCGTGAGGTAGTCACCGTATATCTCTTTATCAAAATCAAAAATATTCACCTCAACAGTAAGGTAATTACCGTTCACAGTGGGGCGGAAACCAATATTTCCCATTCCGATAAGCTTCTTGTTTTTCCACATGATGCGGCAGGCATAAACTCCGTTGGCGGCAATTAATTTCAACTTGTTGGGCACCTCAATATTCGCTGTCGGAAAACCTATAGTCCTCCCAATCTGATGCCCGTATATTACTTCTCCAAAAATGGAATATTCATAGCCTAAAAGTGTATTGGCCTTGCTTACTTCTCCATCATGAAGGGCATTTCGAATTTCAGTTGAGCTAACGGTAAGGCCATTGATCTGTACCGGAGCAATCTGTTCCACGGCAAAGCCAAACTCTTTTCCCATCTCCTGTAATCCGATATAGGAGCCCTCTTTTCCTTTCCCGAAATGATAATCATATCCTACGACAAGATGAGTAGCTCCGATTTTTCCGATAATAATATCACGGATAAAATCCCTTGCCGAGATTTGTGCAAATTCTTTGGTAAAAGGAATTTCAATAAGATAATCGATTCCTGTGCGGGCCAGAAGATCGGCTTTTCGTGTTCTGCTGTGAATAAACTTCAGAAATTTCTGATCCTCATATAGCACCGTTCTTGGATGCGGGTTAAACGTTACAAGCACGGTATCACCACCGGTTTCTTCTGCAATATCTTTCATTCTGTTAATGATGGTACGATGCCCATAATGTACACCATCAAAGATTCCGATGGTAACAACGGCATTTTGCAGGCGGGGAAAACTGTCTATATGGCGGTAAAATTTCACAGGGAATAAATTTAAGCGATTATATTTTCTTTAATAAGATGTTCCAGAATCTGCACTGCATTGGTTGCAGCTCCTTTACGCAGGTTATCGGCGACAACCCAAAGATGAACTATTTCAGGTGTAAAGAGGTCGTTACGTATACGACCAACAAATACTTCGTCTTTACCTTCAGCATATAAAGGCATGGGATAAGTATTTGTTGCGGGGTTATCAATTACGGTAACACCGGGCATTGCGGATAACAGATTCGTTACTTTTTCGGCCGGGCAGGGCATATTACATTCCACTGAAGCGCTGATACTATGCCCACCGGTTACAGGCACTCTGACCACTGTTGCAGCGACTTGAATATCCTTATCGCGAAGAATTTTACAGGTTTCGAAAACCAGTTTTTGTTCTTCTTCGGTAAATCCGTTTTCCAGAAAAGCGCCTCCCTGGGGGATAACATTTCTGTCGATGGGCCATGGATAAACTTTTTCCACAGGAGTATTATTTCTTTCACCTTCCATTTGTTCAATGGCTTTCATTCCCGAACCGCTGACGCTCTGGTAGGTTGATACGGTTACCCGCCGGATACCGAAGACATCTTTCAACGGTGCCAGTGCCATTACCAGCTGAATAGTGGAACAGTTGGGATTGGCGATAATAAAGTCCTTCTTTTTAATCACATCACCATTAATTTCCGGTACCACCAGAGGAACCGTTTCATCACGGCGCCAGGCAGAGGAGTTATCGATCACATAGGTGCCATTTTGAGCAAACAGGGGAGCATATTCACGCGACACCGTGCCTCCTGCACTAAACAATGCCACCTCCGGGCTCCGGTCAATGGCCTCTTCAACCGTCATTACAACTTTTTTTTGTCCTCTGAAGGGAATTATCTTTCCGGAGCTGCCTGCTGAAGCTACCGGAAGAAGGTCGATATCCTTAATGTTGGTTTTTTCCAAAAGAGCGGTCATCTGACGCCCGACAAGACCGGTTGCTCCAACTATTGCGATTTTCATGGGTAACGTTTTTACCTTTTCCGTATTAAACAACAAAAATAGCTTTTTTATGAAAGAATGTTGCTTAATACCTCTATTTTGCCTGTTAATGATTTCTTTAAGAAGTCAGGTTACTGAAGATTTCTCTGATGGTAATTTTACTGAAAATCCGGAATGGTCGGGCGACACGCAAAGTTTTATTGTTAATGATGATACGACCCTGCAGCTGAGTGCCGGGGGCGCAGGCACCTATTGCCTGTATACATCAAACAGCCTGTGCGACAGTACGGAATGGATTATCACAGCAAGATTAAAGTTTTCGCCATCGTCCAATAACAATGCACGCATCTGGTTAATGACCGACAGCAAGAACCCTGAAACGGCAAACGGATACTTCCTGCAGCTTGGTGAGTCAGGTGGAGAGGATGTTCCGGAGCTATTCTGCTGTGAAAACGGAAATAACACCTCTGTATGCCGTTGCAGTGGTCCTGATATTTCATCCTCATCATTGTATACTTATCGAATTATCCGCACAAAATATGGTTTCTGGAATGTTGGCATTATAAACGAAAACAGTGTTTATGAGGAGTGTGGCGCCGGGTTTAATGATCTGTTTTCGGAAACGGCATGGTTTGGAATAGAATGCAATTGTACCAGCAGCAATGCCGACAATTTTTATTTTGATAATATCCTGATTCGCAACACCTATTACGACACCGAGCCCCCCGAAGCCTGGGATGCCAAACCCTGTGGAGCGGATAAAATTCAAATCTTTTTCTCTGAGCCCATAGATACTGAAACAGCTCAGGAAGTAACAAACTACAGGTTATCACCCGGCGGGCAAACACCTGTGGGAGCCGGAACTTCCATTGCTGATCAATCGGTTATACAATTGCTTTTTGAATCATCATTTATAAACGGTGAAGCGTATATTCTGGAAGTCAGCGGAATAAAAGACCCTGCGGGAAATCTTTCTGAGACCGCCTTTCTAAGTTTCAAATACCATAAAAGTGTTATTGGAGAACTTGTAATTTCAGAAATCATGGCCGATATAAACCCTGTTCCTCCCGGGCTTCCGCCGGCAGAGTTTCTGGAGCTTTACAGCAGGGTTGATTATCCCCTCTCCCTGGAAGGATACACATTATGGATTAATAACCGGGAGTACCGCTTTGATGGCTCTGCGGCAGTGGATCCCGGCGGATTCCTGCTCATCACCGATGCCAATACATTGGAATACCCCGAAGCGATACGTTTTGAAAACTTTACGCTCCCCAACAGCTATGCCGATATTGTAATTGGTAATACTGAAGATCAGGCTGTGGCATGGCTTTCTTACAGTGACGACATGCAGGATACAGAAAAGAGAGACGGCGGATGGTCGCTGGAGATCATAAACCCGGAAAATCCCGTGTCAAACGATAATATGGCCAGCTCTGCAGATCCCCGCGGAGGCACACCCGGAGAGCAAAGCTCGATCCTTCATATCACCTCCGATATCACACCTCCTTATATCACCTGCTGCGAGGTTCCGGTCTCCGACAGCATTGTTTTATATACCTCTGAAGCTGTTTTTACGCAAAGCGATCCACTTGTCCGGAGCTTTTCCCTGACGAACAGCATCATTGTCACTGGCGCGACCATAGAAAGCCCCGGGAGAAAAAAAATCACCTTGTCGATAGCTCCACCCCTTGCTTCGGGCGTTATTGCCGAAGTTACTTATTCCGGCGGGTTAACAGACTTTTCCGGCAATGCCATGCCCGCCCAAACCCTGTTTGCAGCGTTGCCGCAGCAACCCGAAAAGGGGGACTTGCGCATCAATGAAATTCTCTTTAACCCCGCTGAAGAGATGTATGATTATGCGGAGCTGTATAATACCTCGGAGAAGGCTGTTTCCATTTCCAGCCTGGCATTTGCACATTACGACAGCCTCACAGATGCGATATATGATAAGCAGGATAAACTTTGGCCATCAATGCTATTATTTCCAAACGAGTATTTACTTATCACCAAAGATACTGCGGGGTTTTATCGTCGCTACCCCGGTTGTGGAAAGATAAAGGCTGTTACGGGCAGCTTTCTGCCCACCCTGCCCAATGAGGAGGGAACATTAGCGGTGGCAACATTTGCCGGATCAGCGATAATCGATGCGGTTTGTTATAACAGCGCCATGCATTCGGGATTGTTATACAGTACCGAAGGTGTTGCTTTGGAGCGTCTTGCCGACGGCAGCTGGCACTCTTCCGGCGAGCTGAATAATTTTGGTACGCCGGGTTACGAAAACAGCCATATCCAGCAGTTCCCCCAATCCGGTGGATCCCTTACAGTTATGCCTCAGGTAATCACGCCCGATTGCGACGGGATAGATGATATTGCCACCATTCATATCGAAGCTCCAGCGGAATATGACGTGGCCACGGTTCAGATTTTTGACAAAAAAGGATACCACATCCGCACCCTGCACGACAATCTCCACCTTGCGGAAAACAACAATTTGCTGTGGGACGGGACAACAGATAGCGGGAGTATTGTAACCGCCGGTTTTTATATAGCACTGGTTTCCTTTCGGAATGAGAAAGGCAGAGCAGAAGTAAAACGGGCATTAATAGGAGTAAGCCAATGAAACAGATTATCAGTGACTTTTTGAATCTGTTTTTTCCTGAAGTATGTATGGCCTGTGGCAACAGTTTGTATCAGGGAGAAAAAGTGCTTTGCACCAAATGTTTACTCAAGTTACCCCGCACAGGGTTTCACCAACATGCCGAAAACCCGGTAACGCAGTTGTTTTGGGGCCGGGCACCAATAGATTACGGAACGTCGTATTTTTTCTTTCGGAAGAGCAGCAAGGTGCAGCATTTATTGCACCAGCTAAAATACAACGGTCATCCGGAGGTGGGGGTGTTCTGTGGCGGGTTATTAGGGATGGAGCTTATGAAGTCGTCGTATTTCAGCGATCTTGACTACATTATTCCGGTGCCCTTACATCCCCGGAAGCAGCAAAAGAGAGGTTATAACCAGAGCGTTCAGATTGCCCGCGGCATGTCGGAACATATGAAGGCAAGCCTTGACAGTACAACGCTGTACCGAAAGATCAACAGCAGCACACAAACAAAAAAAGGGCGGTATGAGCGGTTTAAGAACATGGATGGCATTTTTGGTCTTCGTGACGGCTGGAAGCTGGAAAACAAGCATGTGGTACTGGTAGATGATGTTATAACGACCGGGAGCACACTGGAAGCGTGTGCCCTGACATTGCTGCAGATTCCGGGTATCAGGGTAAGCGTGGCCACACTGGCATGTGCTTTACAATAATTTATTCCAATGCTAATATTATGTTAATAAATGCGAGTTCAGGATTCCTGTTTATCTTTCTATTCTGTAATATATCGTATTTTTGAATAATTAAAACAGAATAAAATGAGATTAGCAGTTATTGCCCATGACGGCAAAAAGGCGGAGATGGTCGCCTTTTTAAACAAACACATTGATTTTTTACATCAAAAGGATATTAAAATAATCGCGACAGGTACAACAGGGAAACATGCCATTGAGGCAGGCCTTGAAGTACAGCGTTATGAATCAGGGCCACGGGGTGGTGATGCACAGATTGCCGCGGAGGTTGTTACAGGAAAGGTACAGATGGTATTTTTCTTTCGCGATCCAATGGACAAGCATCCTCATGAGCCCGATATTCAGATGCTAATGCGTGTTTGCGATGTATTGAATATTCCGTTGGCTACAAACCCTGCATCAGCAGAGCTTATTATACAAGGGATGAAAAAAACAGCAGAATAAATTATTCCTTCAGGGGAACTCACCGGTAAGTTTAAAAAGTCAGCCCCAGGGTGACATTAAGTATATCGCTTTGGGTTCCGTTTACACCCTCAATAAAATTGGTCAGGCCGATTTCATAGTTAACATCCAGGCTAAAGGAGAGCACATCGAGCCCGGCGCCAACATCCCATGAATATGCGGCATCGGTGAAGTAGCTTTTTTCTATCTGGTGGTCATTATTCAACACATCACTAACAATGCGCATGGTGGGGCCGGTATTTATACGAAGGTCAACGATTCCAAGTTTTACAATTCTTCTGCCCAGGTATAAAGGAATACGAATCTGCGACACCTTAATATCATCAGAATGCAGGACACCGTTAATATTGCTTCGGAATTCCGTACGCGACTGCAGCCACTGAACGCCAGTTTCAACAAAAGTTTTTTTACCAATACGCACGTGTACTCCGCCCTGATAGCCATAATCATTCAGGATAATATACTCGTCGGGGTCGGCACGAAAGTTGGTGGAATTAATCCCTGCCATAAAGCTGACATCCAGCTGGGCAAAAGATGGAACGATAAATGCCATTACAGCAATAAGAATGAGGGCAAACTTCTTCATGGTTGTAGTCTTTACCAGTTATAACGTATAAATGACGCAAAACAGCACAGCATGTTGCAATTATGCTGTTTAACTGCATATAAAGGTAAGGCTTTTTTTTAGATAAGGAACACTGAGTTCCTCAGAGGAATCACAGT
>CAZQNY010000137.1:0-6673 GCA_964594665.1 uncultured Bacteroidales bacterium | reverse complement strand
AAAGAGTATCTGTTTATATGATACTCTGAAGACGAATCAACAGATATCCGAAACAGATCCTGACCTCCGTTCACCCAGAGATCATCATCAATAATGCGCATTGAAGAGATACTGTTATCATTATCGCGGGAGCATAAATCAAAACGCTCCACAAGGGAATCTTTCTTCACCACCAAACCATTTCCATTGGTACCGATCCAGAGTTGATTATTAAAATATGCCAGGTCACTTATGCGATAGTTTGTCTCAGGTGAATAAAACTCTTCATAGATTTTAGTATCTAAGGGAAAGGAATAAAGCCCTTTCAGAGCACCCAGCCATATGGTATTGTTTATGCTGTCGTAGGCAAGCGATTCAAATCTTATTCTTGCTGCGTCACTTTTTAAGGCATACCTAATACTTTCATTATCATCAAGTCTAACGACACCCAAAACAGATGCTGCATAAAAATAATTATCCCCCGGCAAATAAAGGTATTGTCTTAAATGCTCGTAATTGATGTGTTTAGAAAAAACATTCCCGTCGTTAGATATTTTATAGGTTTTTGTTGTCCCGGAAACATAAGTCCAAGGAGAGCCGGGATACCAAAAAAAACGTAAAAGGTTATCAATAGTTCCTATTCGTGGGGTAAAATGCTCAATTCCATTATTGTTAATAATTGAAAAATCAGGTTTCCAATAACCAATAAATATACTTGAATCAAAGCCATAATCTAATGTTTTTATACTTTGATGTAAAACATCATCAGTGAAAAGAGAAATTCGGGAATTAGGCGGATTCAAATAGTATACGCCTGAGAGAAGAGTTGAAAACCACACCCCCCCATCCCGATCCGTCATTACTGAGGTCACTGTTTCGTTTTCTAACGCATTTACTTCATCAATTATTTCCAGTGACGGGAGCTCTAATAATTGTGCTCCATGATTCTGTAAACCAATCCACACCATATTGGATATGGGCTCAGAAAAGTATACAATCGGTTCATCAAATAAACGTTTAGATATCAGATGATCAGATCTCGTAATGCATAAACATTTCCCTCCATGTAATATGTACTTATCATTCCATTGGCGTGAGGATGGAGGAGATAAAAGAATATTTGTAGGAATAGTAAAATAAGATCTTAACGAATCATCTGAATAAAAATCAATATTATCTACATGATGATTACTATACACTGGCACAACAGGCCGCCAGGAGAAATCAACGAAATACCATGCTGGACGTGAAGGAAAATCACAGGAGTCAATAAGATTAAACTGCCCATCCGGGGAGATTACTTTCAAGCCCCTGGAACGAGATAAAAAGGATACAGTGCCCAGGCTATCAACATAAAAAGTACTTTTCTCTATGATCATCTCATTTGTTGGCAGGTCTTTCAACAAATTATTATACTCATACTGAAAAATTGTATTTTCATAGAAATATGATAACATCCCCGACATTCCTACAAACCAAATCCTGCCACGTGCATCCTCAAAGGCCTCAAATACCGTGTTGTCCGTTAGTCCATCATTGACGGTGAAAACCTCAAAATCAATCCCGTCATATCTGGCCACACCATTATCGGTAGAAAACCAAATAAACCCTTTGCTGTCTTGTAACACATGGTATACCTCATTGCTGGGAAGCCCGTCGGCAACCGTAAAATGCCGCAAAGGATAATCCGTTGCCTTCAGACTAAAAGCTGAAAACAATAAAAAAAATATCGCAACTATCCTCAATATAGCTTTCATTCAGCAGCATTTGATTTAACAATAACTTCCCTGTACACAATTCCTCCATGCTGGTCAAAGGTACATATTATGTACGATCCCTCATTCAAATCACTAACATCAACAAAGGCCTCTTCCCCCGGAGCGGCATTTCCTGATAAAACCGCTATTCCCTGTAAATCATATATCGCGTATCGCACTGCCTTTTCTGTCGTGGAAGTAATATTCAGTCGTGAAGAACAAGGATTGGGATACACATGAATTTCAGAAGCATGATAGATATTGTTTCCGGTGGTGGTTGTATCGGTAATAGAAACGGGCAAAATGATATTGTCGCTTTGTACCGGGGAGCAGGTATTGTTAAAAACGGTTAAAGAAACATTATAGGTTCCGGCGCCGGCAAAAACATGCTCCGGATTTCGTTCCGTGGAGAAGTTCAGCGCTCCGCTTTCCGGGTCGCCAAAATCCCATTCCCACTGGTCGGCATTGGACGACAAATCGATAAAGCTCACCTGAGAGGTTCCGGTTTCAGGATCCAGGGCAGGGAAAAACGGCGATGTTGCAAAAAGCGCCGAAGGTTCCAGGCAACGGACGGTGTCCATCCATGAAGCACCGGTATATACTTCAAAACCACCCCAGATACGATATCCTTCAACATCCAGCAACACCATATCCTCATCCGGTGAATACCACTCGTATACCACCTGGTTGCTGAACGGATTTTCCAATAACGTACCATTAACAACCAGCGTGTCGGAAATGGTGATTTCGCGCTTTAACCTGAGTACATTGTCGTAACTTTTCCAGGGCATATCCAGTGAGCCATAGCCATCAACTGTGACTTCAGAAAAACGATCGTAAGTATAGATAAAATCCTCCCCGGCAGCGGTCAGGTCAATGGTATAGCGACCATGCGAAGTATAACTTTTATCCATGGCAAGAGGGAAATCCAGAACCGTATCGTGGTCGTCCAATTCAACAACCACAGGAAGGAAACCGGCATCGGTACCGGCAAGCCCGGCCATCATGGTATGTATAAATACCTGGTCTGTTTTATCGTATACGGATGTCAGGGCAGCCAAAGAGACGCCCCCAAGGTTGAGCGTATCAGGGGATGTTTGTGACATATACGCCAGCTCGTTCCAGCTGTTCAGGCACGAAACAGGGTTTCCTCCACCAATGATACACATCAGGATATAGCTCTCCTTAAAGCCATTGGCATCCGGATTATCGAAAGAGCGTATCTCCTGCGATTCAGGATCCAGAACACTGAAATCCCAGTCATATCCTGCACCGGTTTCGCCAAAGTTTACGCCGGCAAGCTGCACGGCTCCCGCAGCAGAATACCGGTGTTCGGATCCGGGAACCGCATAATCAGAGGCATGATATTCCGACTGAGCAACAACAGGTGCTGTGAATATTATGCAGGCAAGTAGTATAAAAATGTTTTTCATAGTCCATATTTTTGAAAAAACAGATCCAGCTTTGGTAATGCAGATTCTATCTCTTCGGTGTTTCGTGCAATATTAAACCGTAAATAACGCTCTCCCTGATCAGAAAAATGTTCTCCGGGAACAACAGCCACCTGCTGTTCACGATACAGATCCAGCGCAAGTTTATAACCATCCGGTAATCCATCAGGGATTTTCGCCCAGATAAAATATCCACCCTGAATATCCGGTATTGCAAACCTCTTTTGAACAAGGTATTCCTTCAAAAGCAGATAATTTTTGTACAAAATATCCCGGGTTTTATTCAGGTAATCAACACCATAGTTGAACTTGTGGAGATATTGTGCGATAGCTTCCTGAAAAATTGATGGAGCACACAATCCGGTATAATCATGAATCTGCTTTATCTTATTCATATGCTTTGAAGAAGTAATAAAATAGCCGATTCGCCATCCTGTGATGCTTAACATTTTCGAGAAGCTGTTGATATAAAACAGGTTTTCACCGGTATGCTCAACAGGGATATACGGTGGGTCGTGAAAATACAAATCTTTATAAACAGCATCCATCAGGATATAGATATTGTATTTTCTGCTCAAGGCTATAATTTTCAGGTAATCATCCTTTGAGAGAAGTGTTCCCAGAGGGTTCCCGGGAGAATTAAGAAAGAGTACACGAACATTATGCCGGCGAACAGATTGCTCGAGTTTGGTATAATCAATGCCATGGTTACCGGGATAGAACGGGACAAAGTCTGAGCCAAAGATTTTCGGGAGATGGCTGAATGTTTCGTACACCGGATCAAAAGCCATTGCCGAAAAAGGTTCGTTAATTTCTGCGGAGAGGTAGTTATAAATCAGGCTGCCGGCCTCTGTTGCGCCCTGCACAATAAGCACATTATCCTCAGTGATATTGGGAAGGTCATCATGATGATGTGAAACGATTTGCTTTAACAGTTTGGCGTTTCCATGGCCCGGGGCATACTGATGAAAATCTTTGTATACAAGCGACGACAGGATATCGAGAAGTTCTTTGGGAGGTTGAAACCCGGGAATTCCCTGGGCAAAATTCACCCCTCCGTATTTCTTGGCCAAAGAGCCAAAAACACAAATCAATGATTCAGCGGGTCTCTCGTGATATAATTGATCAGAAAAATATTGGTCTTTCATGGATATAAATTAAAGGGTAAAAATACAAAAAAAGAGGTGCTCAACCCTAATGGAGAACACCTCATTACTCTTTAATCATGAAATACGTTAAAACACCTTTATCTTTTCAATTGCATTATGCGGGCAACAATCAATACAGAGGTTGCATTTTATGCACCGGAACGAATCCACCACAGGATGCCTGTGTTTGTTTTCCTGTGAAATAGCCTTTTCCGGGCAGATCCGAATACCCACACACCAATGGTCGGCAGGGCATCGTTGTTTGTTAACCCGCACTTCCCGCATTATTAAGTCTTACTGTCTTTCTTTTGTTTATTCACATAATCTTCAATAATGCCACCAAAGAGATAACCCATTACAGCACCAAAAAGGGTAGAAAGATACCACACCGATTTGATAGGGCATGATCCCGAGCTGCAACCGATAAAATGCCAGTAGGCATATCCTCCCGCAGCACCCAGAAGCATGAGAATTAAACTGATAATATGTTTCCGGAACCAGTTTGTCATCCGTTAATTAACTTTCAGGACATCACCAATAACCTGCTTGAAAGTATCTTTTGGCAAGGCTCCTGCCGCCATTTGTGGCTGCCCGTCGGCGGGAATAAAAAGTAATGATGGTATGGAACGCACACCGAATACGGAAGCTAATTCCTGCTGTGCTTCTGTATCAACTTTATATATCACGAGCTTATCATCGTATTCCGCCTGTAACTCCTCAAGAATCGGAGCAACCATTTTACATGGCTGACACCAGTCGGCGTAAAAATCTATAATAGCAGGTTTGTCACCTTCGAATTTCCACTCCTTGTTGACCTCATAGTTAAATACTTTTGATTTAAAGGTCTCTTTTGTTAAATGTTCTAATGCCATCGTTCTAAGTTTTAATTATGCATTTTTTTCTATACAATAAACAATTTTGGTGGGGTTTGTTCAATAGCCATGCCAAATATCTAATTATCTATATATTTAAATATAACTTTACATTCTGTCATACAAAACTGACAGAATAGCATGAAAGCCAGGCATAAACCATAAATAGAAGAACAGGAGAAATCATAACGAACGTTAAGAGTATTGCTGAAACGGAATTTGATTTGTATTTTTGCAGGGAGAAATACCAAAGGATTAACATTTTGATTATGAAGCGGGTAATAATATTTTCATTTTTTATAGCCTTATTAGCAGGCTGCTCTGGTGGAGGCAATATTTACGAACAGTATGTTGAATTTCCTGATGGCAAGTGGGAGCGTTTTGAGAAGCTCGATTTTGATATTCCCATAGAAAAAACAGGCAGGGAGTACGACATTTATCTGGTTTTGGAGTATGATGTAAATTTCCCCGACGAGAAACTGCCATTGCACATTATTATGGAGATGCCCGGAGGAGAGGAGCGCATCAAGGAGTATCATCCCCGGTTACGCAGTCATAAAGGGATTATTTACGGTGAAATAAATGAGAACAGGGCGACCCAGGAGGTTTTACTTCGGCGAAAATACGCCTTTCGTGAAGCAGGGACTGCCACCATTGATATAGAGTGCTTTTATCCAAAATACACCATTGATGGCATTTATAAAGTAGGAATAATCATGCGGCGTTCGGAAAAAGATTAGAATATCGGAATGTTTTCCATTGCTCGTTCCCAGGCCAATCATATCACTCATGCAAAATCATCACCTTATCCGTAATCAAAGCATCCCCAATAGCACATTGCAGGAAATATAGGCCCGAAGGATATCCTGTGGTGTTAATAGTAATTTGCTCTTTGATTGGGAATTCTCCTACCTGCTCTCCCAGACTGTTAAAAAGCAGAATATTATTTTCCGAGGTGTTGGAAACAGATTGAAAATTGGTGTTTTCAGGTAGTTTGATGGTAAGCTGGTGATTTGAGGGATTGGGATAAATTTCAAACCCATATTCAAATTCTTCAATGGCTGTATTGTTTACCGTCGTATCTAAAACTGAAATCGCCCAGATACCATAATTAAGCTCTCCTCCAATAATTGGCTGATGGTCACAGTCTATATCTCCATTATTATAATAGAATTTTGCTGCAATTGTTATCTTATTAATACCGTCAAAGGCGGCTGCACCATCATAAATATCTTCATCAAAATAACTCCCAAAACATTTTTGATAAATGATCTCATGATCTTGTCCGATTTTAAAAACCCATATATCCTCTGCATCACTATATTGACTTTCCTGATGATTTCCTGAAACATCAAAATTGTTTGAGCCTGTTTGCCCAACCACATATAGTTCATTATCAGAGTTATAAAAAATCTTCCTAGGGCTTTCAAACCTAGTGCCACCATAACATTTACTCCATAGAATAT
>CAZQNY010000136.1:0-6690 GCA_964594665.1 uncultured Bacteroidales bacterium | reverse complement strand
CCATTGTTGTAGAAGGCAATATTCTACGAAATATTAAAGTAATAAAATCTATTTACAACAAAGAGGAAAGTCCCCCCTTTGGGGGGATTTAGGGGGAAAGTCAAAGGCAAAAACACGCTGATATTAAAGTTGCTAAGCGTCATGAAGACGCTAAGCAACAACCCGACAACCCGACAACCCGACAACCCGACAACCCGACAACCCGACAACCCGACAACAAAAACAAAAGGCCACCCCATCACGGAGCAGCCTTTCATCATATCTAAAGGAAATCCTCTCTTATTCAAACGCCGCAAGCAGCACTTCCAGCATCTTGATACCGGCATCAGGAATCTTGGTTCCGGGGCCGAATACCGCTACAACACCTGCGTCGTACAGGAATTGGTAGTCCTGGGCTGGAATTACACCACCACAGATCACCATGATGTCCTCGCGACCAAGCTTCTTGAGCTCTGCAATCACCTGAGGTACAAGTGTCTTGTGACCTGCTGCGAGACTGGATACACCAAGTACATGCACGTCGTTCTCAACAGCCTGTTTGGCTGCCTCTTCAGGAGTCTGGAACAGTGGTCCGATATCAACATCAAATCCGATGTCGGCATAACCGGTAGATACCACTTTGGCACCGCGGTCGTGGCCATCCTGACCCATTTTCGCGATCATAATCCTTGGGCGACGGCCCTCTTTTTCAGCAAACTCATCTGCCATCCGGCATGCCTTTTTGAAGGACTCATTATCTGCTGATTCTGCGGAGTAAACTCCGGAAATAGAACGTATCACAGCTTTATATCTTCCATAAACATCTTCACAAGCATCGGAGATTTCACCGAGGCTGGCGCGCTTCTGTGCAGCATCTACTGCGAGCTCCAGCAGGTTACCTTCTCCTGTCTCTGCTGCTTTGGTGATGGCTTTAAGAGCAGCCTGCACCTCTTCTTCGTTGCGGTTGGCACGCAGATCCGCCAGACGGCGCAGCTGTGCCTCACGAACAGCAGTGTTATCCACCTCGAGAGTCTCCAGCGGATCCTCTTTCTCAAGGCGGTATTTGTTGGTACCTACGATGGTGTCGATACCTGCATCGATACGGGCCTGCTTTCTTGCAGCGGCCTCTTCAATACGCATCTTAGGCACACCTGTTTCAATGGCTTTTGCCATACCACCAAGCTCTTCCACTTCCTGGATGAGAGCCCATGCCTTGTCGGCGATCTCCTGAGTCAGTTTCTCAACGTAGTAAGAACCTGCCCATGGATCGGCGCTGCGACAGATCTCAGTCTCCTGCTGGATGTAGATCTGCGTGTTACGTGCGATACGTGCCGAGAAGTCTGTTGGCAGTGCGATGGCCTCATCAAGTGCGTTGGTGTGGAGCGACTGCGTATGACCCAGTGCAGCACCCATTGCCTCAATGGCGGTACGTCCCACGTTGTTGAATGGATCCTGCTCTGTGAGCGACCATCCGGAAGTCTGGGAGTGTGTACGCAGTGCCAGCGACTTAGGATTCTTAGGATTGAACTGACCAACGATACGCGCCCACAGCATACGTGCTGCTCTCATCTTGGCGATCTCCATGAAGTGGTTCATGCCGATAGCCCAGAAGAAAGAGAGACGTGGTGCGAAGTCGTCGATTGCCAGTCCTGCCTTGATACCGGTACGAAGGTACTCAAGACCGTCGGCGAGGGTGTATGCCAGCTCGATGTCAGCCGTAGCACCGGCTTCCTGCATGTGGTATCCCGAGATACTGATGCTGTTGAACTTAGGCATGTTCTTCGAAGTGTATTCAAAGATATCTCCGATAATCTTCATGGATGGCAATGGCGGATATACGTAGGTATTTCTCACCATAAACTCCTTGAGGATATCGTTCTGGATTGTTCCGGCCATATCTTCGAGCTTCACGCCCTGCTCCAGTCCTGATACGATGTAGAACGCCATAATAGGCAGTACCGCACCGTTCATAGTCATGGAAACGGACATTTTATCGAGAGGGATCTGGTCGAAGAGAATCTTCATGTCGAGGATTGAATCCACTGCCACACCGGCTTTACCTACGTCACCGACAACACGGGGGTGATCGGAGTCGTAGCCGCGGTGTGTGGCGAGGTCGAAGGCGATAGAGAGACCTTTCTGACCTGCTGCCAGGTTACGGCGGTAGAATGCATTCGACTCTTCTGCGGTGGAGAATCCGGCATACTGACGGATTGTCCATGGGCGCATCACATACATTGCAGAGTATGGTCCGCGCAGATACGGTGGAAGTCCGGCAGCATAGTTGAGATGCTCCATACCCTCCAGGTCGTCTTTTGTATATACTGACTTAACCGGGATATGCTCCGGGGTCATCCATTCAGGTAAAGTATTTTCCACGGAGCTTTTTTTTGTTTCTCCTTTGGAATGAATATTAACCTTTTGGAAATCTGGTTTCATGATATTTAGTGTTTACTGATTACAAATTAAGATCTTTTAATTGGCATAGTCATACAACGTGCGCCACCGCCACCACGGGCGAGCTCGGAACCTTCGATGGTAATAACGAATTTTCCGTCTTTTGGTGCCTCTTGTTTTCCATCAATGAGATCTCTGGCAGCAATAATGTCAAAGCCATGTTTACTCATCTCTTCAATGGTATATTGGTTACGACCGTATCCGATAACCTGTCCGGGTCCTACTGCGAAGAAATTGGTACCGCTGTGCCACTGTTCCCGTTCCATGATTGAGATGTCGTTGTCGCCACCACATTTGAGCGGTTCCACGTCCATACCAAGATCTTTAAGGCCGGATACCAACCCGCGAACTTCATGGATACGTTGTACCTCTCCATTTTCAATATGGATATGATAGGTACCGTAACGGCTTGACTCTTTGATCACGGGATCGAAAGTCATACACTTGTTATGATCCAGGAATGTGAATGCCATGTCGAGGTGGATGAATGATTCCGGTTTTTCCGGTAGCTCTTGTACAAGAATGTGGAAAGGTTTGTTTTTGCGCATTCTTATAGCATTGACGATGGAGTCGATACCATGGCTGGTAGTTCTTGGTCCCAGTCCGATAAGCAGGATGTCGTTTCGCGCGATCAGAATATCACCACCTTCGAAGTAGAGACCTTCTTTCATCTCTGCCGTGGCATTACCGGCAAACAGCTCTGTATCCAGATGTGGATGGAACCGGAAAATTGCCGACATGATTAATGCCTCGCGATCGCGGATTTTGTTGGCCATATGGCAGGGTAGCACACTGTTTCCTACGGTAACAGAAGCGTCACGTGTATAGAAGAAATTGTGCAATGGTGCCAGGGTATACTTCTCTTTGGAGAGGTAGTTGGTCAGTGAATCACGTTTAATAATCACACCTTCGATTAGTTCTGTGGCAAGCATCTGTGGATCCATACCCAGCAGATAATCTTTCAGGTGAAAAACATTTTCGTTTTCACAGACTTTATAAACAAGCTTATATTTTACCTGATCATCTTTTAGTATGTCGATGAGCAGATCTTTAATCTGATATACTTTGGTAAATTTTTCCAAAACCTTACGCAGGCTGTCGTGCTGCTCGAAGGCAATTTGATAATTGAGAATGTCACTGTAGAGCGCTTTTTGAGCGATCAGCGGCGTAACATTCGCTACCTCCGGGCCTGGTGAATGCACCAATACGGCCTCCAGCTTGTCAATTTCTGAAAAAACACCTATTTCCTGATATTCAGTCATATATGTATTTTTATGCTATTCCTGTTAGTTTTTGGTATCCCTCAAGCGCTTCAAGCACGTTGGTACGTACATGGATCATATTCGTGATCCCTTTGGCTTCAAACTCTTCGAGTAAAGCTTTGGGATATCCGGCAACAACAAAAACAGCTTTTCCCTTAAGCAGCTCAGCGGCCTGCGGAGCATAGGTTGCATAATCATCATCGGAGCTACAGATCACCACGATGTCAGCTTTTGCTTCGAGAGCAGCGTTTACGCCCTCTTCCACAGTGGCGAATCCGTTGTTGTCAACCACATCGTAACCGGCACATGCGAAGAAGTTGCATGCAAACTGCGCTCTTGCCTTGCGCATTCCGAGGTTACCGATGGTAAGCATATAAGCTTTCTGACGGCGTCCATTTTCACGGGTGTAACGGTCGGCTTTGCTACGCATTAATTCAAATGCCATAGCACCACGGTACTGTGTCAATGGCTCAGCAACAGCATTTTCAGCTTTCATATTTACGGGAGCAAGAACCTCTTCAGGTAATTTCTCGTCGATAAGCTCACCGAAGTTAGGGAACTGGTTTGTTCCAAGGAAGTTCTCACGACGGGTAGCGATATTCATATCACGTTTTTGTGATGTTTCAGCAATCATTGCCTGAATATCTCCGCCAAGGAAAGCTTTTAGATACCCGTCCTTTTCCTGGATGCCGAGGAAAATTTTCCAGGCATTTTCCATAATGGAATTGGTGAGATTTTCGATATAATAAGAACCTGCACCAGGATCCGCAACCTTATCAAAGTAGCTTTCTTCCTTGAGGAGGAGCTGCTGGTTACGTGCTATGCGGTTCGAGAATTCATTGGGCTCGCGGAAGGAGGCATCAAAGGGACGCACGGTAAACGAGTCTACACCACCAAGGATTCCAGACATGGCCTCTGTTGTTGTACGAAGCATGTTTACGTAAGGATCGTAAACCGTCTTGTTCCAGTCGGAAGTAACGCCGTGAATCACCATTGGAGATTGTTCCTCTTCAGCAATACCATAAGCTTTGAGAATCTGTGCCCAGAGTGTTCTGGCAGCACGCATCTTCGCCAGCTCCATGAAATAGTTGGAACCTACAGCAAATACGAAACGCATATTGGCAGCAGCCTCTTTTACCTCAACACCATTGTCTGTGAGCCATTCGAGGTATTCAACAGCCATGGCCATGGTCATACCGAGCTCCTGGATGATGCTGCTTCCGGCATTATGGATTTTATCACCATGAACAGCGATACACTGTGCAGTACCGTTGGCTTTTTCAATGAGAGATGCGAGATACGCTTTTGTATTTACATCGAAAGCACCGGTAAGGTTAAGACAACCCAGCGGATCCACGTCGAAGGATACGCGGGAGGTATCTGTGTTATTTTCTTTGGCCCATGTCATAAAGGGCTCAATTACGTCGGCTGCATGTTTTCCGGTGAAGTTCACCTCGGCGGCATTCAGATCGATATCATTTAATAATACATTGAAGAATGCATTATCAAAATCAGTTGAATCGGGAACAAAGCCCAGCGACTCCACACCGCGCATCAGCACATCCAATGCTGTTTTATTTGCTTCGGAAGGATTTTTAACGATGATATCCTGACGTACAAGCCAGCTGTTGTCGGCTTTTCCACCCCGGGTAAATGGAAACTCCCCGGGGGCACTGTTGAGGTACTCCAGGTTCTGAAGGTCTTCAGCACGATAATACGGACGCACCTTGAAGCCTTCCATTGTCTTCCAAACGAGTTTTTTCTCGTAATCAGCCCCTTTCAGGTCTTTCTCAATCTTTGCTTCCCACTGCTCGGTGGTAACGGCAGGGAAATGCTTCAGAATTTCGGGACCTTTCTTATTGGCATTCATGTTTTTTAAATTTTGTTATCAAACAGTTTTGCAAGTTTTCGGACTGCAAACTTACAACTTTTTATCAGTCACACCATTATAAAGAAATCAAATATTTACCCTGTGAGATAAACTGTTATCCTCTGTGAAACAGTATGTTTGAACAATAATCCCCTGTTGTCTGTTTTGTTGTTGAAATCGTTTGCGTTATTATAGACCATAATTTTGTTTACAAGAAGTTTATGATCATGAGAATAGCCATTAGCGGAACCTCGGGGTTTGTAGGCGGAAGATTGAAATCTTTCCTGCAGGAAAAGGGTTATGATGTGATTGTTATACGGCGTGAAGATTTGCTGCAGCATTCGGGTGTTTTACGTCAAAAAGTTAATGATGCGGATGTGGTGATACACCTTTCCGGAGCATCGCTCATGCGTAGGTTTACCAGAAAAAACAAAAGACTTATCCGTCAAAGTCGTATTGAAACTACCAGAAATCTTTCAACAGCCATTCAGATGGTGGAAAAGCCACCGTCGCTTTTTATCAGCACTTCTGCAGTGGGCATATACCACTCCAAAGGGGTGCACAGCGAAGATGAGTTTGTATATGACATGGGCTTTCTGGCGAAGTTGTGTAAGGATTGGGAAGCAGAGGCTATGAGGGCGGTGATACGATCGCGGGTGGCGATTTTTCGTTTTGGAGTTATTCTGGATAAAAAACAAGGTGCGTTTCCAAAGATGGTGAAGCTCTTCAAATCTGGTTTTGGCGGTAGAATTGCCTCCGGGAAGCAAGCAGTGCCGTGGGTACATATTGAAGATGTGCTGCGGGCGTATGAGTATGCGATTAAGAACCCCCGGGTGCATGGACCTTTCAATATTGTGAGCCCGGGCGTGTTGCAGAGTGCGGAGTACACTCGGATGTTGGCGAAGAAATTACATCGGCCACATCTTGTTCCGGCACCGGGTTGGGCATTACGTCTGGCTTTGGGGAAAAGTGCTGAATTGATCACGCACGGGCAGTCTGTGGTACCGAAGAGGTTGCTGGACTGCGGGTTTAATTTTAAGTATCCGATTTTGAAGGATGCATTGGAGGAGTTGGTGTAAAAGCTATTTCACTTTAGATACACAATTATCAAAACCTTCATTT
>CAZQNY010000135.1:0-6749 GCA_964594665.1 uncultured Bacteroidales bacterium | reverse complement strand
GGCAACAAATACCAAAAATTCGCCCGTAAAAAAACGCATGAATGTTTTAACGGTTTCCTATAATAATGCAGAAAATCAAAGCGGGAAATGCCCTACCGCTTCTTATGCCGTTTCTCCGGTACCCTTTCAATCGGTGAAGGTCTTTTCTGAACAGGAAATTCTCGGAGCACTCAATACCGTTGGTAAAACATCGGCAGCCGATGAATTGAATTGTGGCGGTTGTGGTTACGACAGCTGCCGTGAGTTTGCCAAAGCAATGCTTGACGGTAAGGCCGAACGCCAGATGTGCGTATCCTATATGCGTCGTGTGGCACAGAACAAAGCGACTGTATTGCTTCAGAAAATTCCCTATGGTGTGGTTATGATGGATGAAAAGGGAAAAATCATCGAATCCAACAGCGCTTTTGCCGATCTGCTGGGCGACGAAGCCAGAGAACTCTTCTCCAACCGCCCACGCCTGGAAGGTGCTGCACTTGGTAAACTTGTGCCCTTTGCCCGCTATTTTGACACCGTCATCAAAACAGGCGCCGACAGCATTGATAAGGATATTACCTTTAATAACCGACAACTGCAGCTTTCGGTTTTCACTATTCAGAAACACAAAATTGTCTGTGGAATAATTCATGATATGAGCCGATCGCTGTCACAGATGGATGCCGTGGTTTCACGCCTGCGAAAAGTAATGCTCGATAATATGGCTACAGCTCAGAAGGCCGCTTTTCTTCTGGGTGAAAATGTTTCCCAAACTGAAACAATGCTTAATAGTGTGATTGCACTTTTTGATTCGGACAGTGATGAGCAGTAATGATTTTTTCATAGAGATTGATCATGCAAGCCTTAATAAAGGAGGGCAGATGGTATGTGGCGATGTTTTTCT
The DNA here is from genome assembly GCA_964594665.1 of uncultured Bacteroidales bacterium. Classification (GTDB taxonomy): domain Bacteria; phylum Bacteroidota; class Bacteroidia; order Bacteroidales; family BM520; genus BM520. The sequence continues at coordinate 5,872 of CAZQNY010000135.1, read as the reverse complement.
GTCGCGAAAAGTACAACAGGAAGGACGCATGATCTCTGTACTCTCCGATGGCCTGGGTAGTGGCATTAAAGCCAATGTTATGGCTACCATGACTGCTTCCATGGCCTTGAATTTCACCCTCGCTGATCAGGCGGTGGAACGCAGCGCAAGAGCTATTCAAAATACCCTGCCCCGTGATGAGGTGCGCAAAATCAGCTTTGCCTCATTTACAATTATTGATACTGCATTTGATGGTTCTACACAAATTATGGAGTATGGGAACCCTCAAAGCCTTGTTTTCAGAGGGATTATTCCTGTGCCGCTGGAAAATACCCTTAACAATCAACCCGGAGCTTTGGCCGTAAACCGTCTTCAGATGCAAAAAGGCGACAGGGTTATCCTTTTTTCCGATGGCGTTTCGCAATCTGGTATGGGACGCGATGATATGCCTTTTGGCTGGGATATGGATGCCCTGAGCGATTTCGTGAGCTGGCATATCGGAAGAAACCCCAAAATCTCAGCTCATGATCTGTGTCGGAAGATTGTCGCCAAAGCGAATCAAAACGATCGCTATGTGCCTAAGGATGATGTTACCTGTGCAGTGTTATACTACCGCGACCCAAGAGCCCTGCTCGTGAGCTCCGGTCCTCCCTATAACCAGGATAAAGACCCCTGGGTAGCTAAATTTTTTGAACAATTTGAAGGTAAAAAGGCCGTCTGTGGTGGTACTACGGCGCAAATTATCTCCCGCGAACTGGATCTCCACCTTGATATTGACCTCTTCTCTGGTTGTGATGGTATTCCGCCAATTTCTCATCTTGATGGAGCTGACCTTATAACCGAAGGTATCCTGACGCTGGGGAAAGTTGCTGAATCATTGCGTAACGATACATGGCAGGATCTGGCCGATAAAAATCCCGCGCGTATGCTGGTGAACTTGCTGCTTGGTAACGATAAAATTACCTTTCTGGTGGGTACCAAAGTTAACGAAGCTCACCAGGATCCAAATTTGCCTTCAGAACTTGATATCCGTAGAAATGTGATTAAAAGAATTGCTCAAACACTTGAAAATAAGTTTCTTAAAATGGTTAATATTACCTATGTGTGATGGAAAAAGTGGAAATTAAAATCTGTACCGGCACCATGTGCCATATTATGGGTGGAAATGAATTGCCTGAATTAGCTCATGAACTGCAACAAAAATATTCCGGACGCCTTGTGATATCCGGCTCTTCCTGTATGGGCTATTGTAAAGATAAAAACCTCTCGCCTCCTTTTGTGGAAATCAATGGAAAACGGCTGGAAAATGTCTCCAAAGAAACAATTATTGAAACCTTAAACGAAATCTTTGATCATGACAGGTAAGAATAATGCTACACTAACAAGAAGAGAGGTGTTTATCAGATTGTGGCAGATTCTTGATCCGGAAAAGCCTGCTGCTTTGGAAGATATCGACCGTATCCCTTTACAAATGCGTACAAAAAAAGGCTCCCCAATCCGTTGTTGTGTTTATAAGGATCGTGCCGTACTGAAATATAAAATCATGGCCATGCTGGGCTTTAATTCCGCTGATGAAAAGGATGAACTTGATCGCCTGTCGGATTATTTTATGGATCGTCTGAAATTAAAAAACCGTTCGGAGGTTTTCCTGACCGTCGCTGATGAGGCCTGCTCTGCCTGTCATACCAAACAATATGTGGTTACCAATATGTGCCGCGGTTGTGAAGCACGACCTTGTATGATGAACTGCCCCAAAGGTGCCATTACCGTTGAAAATAATCATGCGGAGATTGATTACGATAAATGCGTGAATTGTGGTTTGTGCCAGAAACACTGCCCTTATCATGCCATTACATTTTTACCTGTTCCCTGTGAGGAGGTGTGCCCCGTGGGAGCAATTAGTAAAAATGAAGAGGGTATTGAAACCATTGATATGGATAAATGTATCCTTTGCGGGAAATGTATTTCCAGTTGCCCTTTTGGTGCTATTATAGAGAAGTCGTTTATACCGGACATTTATCGTGAGTGGACGAATAATCAGGGTTTAATAGCTTTGGTTGCGCCAGCTTTGGATGGTCAGTTCAGGCAGGATATTCAACATATTTATGGTGCTATCATTAAATCAGGATTCCATTCTGTTGCCGAAGTGGCCTGGGGTGCTGATCTAACTGCTATGCATGAGGCTGATGAACTTAAAGATGCACTGCTGCAGGACCGGAAGCTCCTTACTTCCAGCTGTTGCCCCTCCTATAAACGTTTGGCAAATAATATTACTCCTGATATTAAACCTTTTGTATCTGAAACCCTAACACCCATGGCATATACAGCCCGACGCGTGAAGGAGTTGTGGCCGCATATGAAAACCGTTTTTATCAGCCCTTGTGTGGCAAAAAAATATGAGGCTCATCATGATCCGAATGTCGATTATGTGCTCTCTGTTGAGGAGCTCGGAGCCCTGTTTGCCGCAAGGGATATTCAGCCAGAGGATTGTACTCCCGCAGAACCCGTATTGACCGGCAGCGATTTGGGTCATGATTTTTCTTTGTCAGGAGGTGTGTCAAAATATGTGGATAGCGCCTGCAAAGGAGAGTATGAAAAAGTCCTGATTGATGGAATTGATAAAAAGTCTGTGAGAACCATTAAAGCCGCTGCTGCCGCTGCAAAAAAAGATTCCGCAAAAATGACTTTCATGGAGGTGATGGCATGCCAGGAAGGGTGCATCGGAGGATGCGACAATATCGTAACTCCCGGCCAGGCAAAACGCATGCGGTAAAATATTGAGAATACGATGTGATTCATCTGTACGATGGTGGTGGCAGGGTGTGAATTTACCTTGTCTCCCACCGTCGTACTTCCCTTTTGTTACTTATCAACGATACACGGTTGTTGTTCATTTGAACCGTTTTCCCGTATTGCCTTTTGTTATATATAATTACCTTATCATTGCTCTTTTCAATCGTATATAAAAGATGATGATTCCCGTTTCTTCGGTGGCTGAAAATGGTTATACGCTTCTTGTCGTTTGATAAGGCTACCACATAATTTCTTGCCAGAATTATTGTATCTCCTTGTAGGGTATATCTCCCCTTTTTTATAAAACGATTCACATGGTAGTCTCCGTCACCATCCTGAATAATGCGATCATAGATCCTTCTTTTTCCACGGTAATTCCAGCTCCCGTTATCTTGTGTTATGGCATACCTGAACACATATTCCGACAACAGGTTTTTTGAGGATTTTACCAAACTGTCAGGGTAATTATTGATTACATATTGATTCTTTTCTGCTTTTGATGTTTTATACTGGTAACTCATGGTATCATTATGGAAATGAAAGGCCTTCTTATGACGTTTTTTATGGGGATAACCGGAGCGAATAATAGTGAAGTCCTTTTGTGGGTCTGTGTTGGTCAGATAATCAATCCTTAGTGTGAGGTTGTGGTTCCGGTCGTAGAAAATACCGTTGCCAAGGTCGAAGCCCATGGGATGATAGTCAACATCTTCTGTTTTTGTGGTTGAGTCATTAACTTTTACTTCTTCGGTGTTGCGGATAATATCAATGCGCATCCCGTGGACCTCGCAGGAAGGTTCTAATATCAAAGGGTCAAAACACTCATGTTGAAGTGCGTTGATTTCTTTTGTTATCCTGGGTGTACAGGATGTCAGCGCAATAAATAGAAAAATAGCAGGGTATAATATTTTTTTCATGGAATTGGGTTTAAATGCTAACTGCTTTTAGCAAAAACTATTCCATGACGTTTCTGTTAAAACACAATTTCTCTGTTTTTTTATTTTGAAGAATAAGTATTTTAATGTGTTCCTTTTTGTTCCTGCTTATGAAACTCCTTCAAATAATCCCTGGTCTGTAATCTTCCAATTTCAACGAGCTCCTCTGCCTTGTAGAAGTCATAGGTGCCGGACGAATCTCGGGAAATCATTACTACCATATCATTTGGCGTACGTTCAATGGCATCATTGGCCATATTGAACATCGCTGTGTTGAGTGTTTTGCTAATCACATCAAAGAATCCAAAGTTGTCTTCCTTGTTTTGTCTTGGATTTATTTTTGGCAAGTGCTCCTGAAACTGTTTCAACTTTTGCTGATATACTCGTTCCCGTTTTTCTTGTTCCACCTGTGTGCCTACAATCTTTCTCTTGGGAATTGCGGCATTTACATAGGAGCCAAACAGCAGGTCCCCTTCATGTCGGACAACCCTGTTAAGCGGAATATTATTTAGCACACCGCCATCCACAAGCAGTCTGTCTCCAGAAGGAACCGGTTTGAATACGGTTGGAATGGAAATGGAGGCGCGAATGGCTTCAAAAATACTTCCGGAGGTAAAAACAATCTCTTCGCGATTCAGAATATCCACAGCAACAGCTGCATAGGGCATCTCCAGCTCTTCAATATTCTTATCCGGGATGAACTCTTTAATGGCATTTAACACCCTTTCGCCTTTTATTAGTCCTTTATTACTAAATGAAAAATCCACCAAACGAAAAACCTGTTGTCTGTCCAGCGCACAAATCCACTGTTTGAAATCCTCCATTTTACCCAAAGCGTACATCGCGCCAACCATCGAACCCATGGATGTTCCGGCAATGGAGGTAATAGTATATCCCTGCTCCAGCAACTCTTCAATAACTCCAATGTGCGCAATACCGCGGGCGCCTCCACCGGAAAGTACTAATGCTACATTTTTACCCATTTGAACGTTTTTTTTAATCCTTATGGTGAGATTTTTCCTGTTTCATGGATAAAGATAAGACGTTTTTTTTAGTATCAAACCCATTTTGGCATTATGAAAAGATTTTTTTTTGCCCCATTTTTGGCGATGATAAATGTGTTAATGTTATGGATAGCAAAGTATTATATAAACAGCTTATGGATGCCTGGTCGGATGAAAATTTGAATAGGATTTCGGCATTGCTTATCCGTTTATATAAAAACAAGCAGTACCAAAGTATCCGGGGAATTGTTAACCGTATCGCCGAACATATCGCAATTGATGAAGAAAAAGATTCCCGCTGTTTTTCCCGTCTTATTATGCTGTATCATCCCGACAGAGGAGACTCCTGTCGTAAAGAAATTCATAAAGCTTACCAATCCAATGATTCTGAGAAGCTCAGAGCCTGGTCACATATCCTTTTACTTGATAACCTTGATCTGCATCAGAATATTTCTATTGACCCGGATATCGATTACAACCCGGTTTATACCTGGGATTACAGCCCGCGTTCAACCGGGGTTTACGACCATGAAGACGATAACTATGTGGATTATGGATCCTTTACTGATGCTGAGCCTGATGTATATAACGCAATTAAACTTCGTGAATATGGCGACCTGACAATCGAATTGCCTTCTTATTATCTTGAGGACCTGGATGAACTTGAGCTGGCATTTCAGGGTCTGGAAGTGCTCAATGGTATTGAGTTTTGTGTTAACCTTAAGGCTCTTGATCTTTCTCATAATGCAGTTTATGATCTTGATCTTTTGTGGAACCTGACAATGATTGAGGAACTCTATTTGTCGGAAAATGATATTGAAAATATTGATGTACTGGGGAATCTGCACCACTTGAGGATTCTCGATCTTGCCGGTAATAATATTGAAGATGTCAGCCCTCTTTTTGAACTTGAGGCCCTTTCTTTCGTAAATCTTCTCGGAAACCCGGTTGAAGAAAGTCAGATCGCAGCGTTGCAGGCCTCCGGGGTAATTGTTTTATGGTAATGGAAACACACTAAGTAGCCCTTCCTTTTTTATAAACTAACCCCAACCATTAAAGAAATTCCATTCATTCTGTATGATGGTACTTTTGCCCAATGATATGTTATTGCTGAAAAGATTGATAGTGTATTGATTCTCTGGCTAAAGCCTACAGCACCGGAAA
>CAZQNY010000134.1:5525-7319 GCA_964594665.1 uncultured Bacteroidales bacterium | reverse complement strand
ACCGGATGTCACACCAGTGGGAATGGAATTCCAGGTTTTTCCTCCATCTGTGGTTTTAAAAAAGTTGTCATTCTTGCCTGAGGTAACTATATATCCCGTTGTTTCAGAGGGGAAGCAAAAATCATTATTCAAAATCAAATCATTGTTATTGATAGTGGCCTGAATCCATGTCGCTCCATCATCATCAGAGTAATAAAAATCAGAATAATGCATAATCACCAATCGACCACTATCTAAAACTCCAATTTTCCCACCGACAGGAACACTGATTGGTGTAGTCTCCCAGGTAACGCCTCCATCGCAAGAATGAACCAGAAACTGGTCGACTTCGGTTAAGGTTGCCAAGCCATAAATCTCATTGTTTGGAAGCAATATCGCATCATAAAAAGAGTAGTAACATTCATCCACGAGATTCCATGATTCTCCAAAATCATTCGTTTTATATAGGCCATAATAGCTGGCGATGTATCCTGTTTTTGCATTTAGAAAGAACACCGACCTGATCTCTACCATATCCAGATAAAAATCGAAGGTTTCATAATCCTGCCCTCCATTATAGGTTCTGGAAACTTCAATTTTAAAGTCATCACTAACGATATACCCGGTATCAGAGGAACAGAAGTACATCCTTGTGTCATCCGTTTTTCCTGTCATTCCTGTATATGTCCATGATAATCCTCCATCGGTTGTTCTAAACAATGGGACAGAGATATTACTTCCACCGGGATATTGCGCAATACAATATCCTATAGAATCATTTATAAATTGAGCAGTAACAACATCGCCAGGTAAAAAAGATTCGTATTTCGAAACCCAGCTACGTGCAAGATCACCAGAAAAATGAATTGCGCCATTCACCCCAACAGCAATGATGGAAGAATCACTTAATACAGCACCATCACTATAATTTCTGTAATATAATTCTCCCTGTATCTCTTCCCAGGTCAGGCCTCCATCGAATGTTTCCATTCCATAAGTCACATAACCGCCCCAAGTATTTGTCAGGATAATACTATGCTGATTATCAAATAAAAGTATATCTGAGCTAAATCCGGATCTCCAGTTTGATACAACCTGCTCCCAGGTATGCCCATAATCACTACTCCTCAATATCGCCATGCAATGATTCATAACATTCCCGTAAACTGTAGACATTATGACTGTTGAATCATTGATTTTCTCCAGATCTAAAAACTCCAGATTTTCCAACTCAGGACATACTTCAACAGCGACCCAATCTTCTCCTTCATTTTCTGAAACATATACGGTCTGGTTTTTCGAAGAAACAACATAGTTTTGATCACCCAGCACAAGGAACTTTCCCAGATGTTCTGTGGTAAAACTCATATCAGAAAGTGACCATGTATCACCAGCATCATTTGTTTCATAAATATGACCTTCACTGGCAGTGCCAAATGCTTTTGTATCACTCACAAAAGTTATATCACGGATGTAACTGTTGCTAACAGCACCACTCTTCACTTCGTTCCAGGTATATCCGCCATTCTCAGTTTTTAGAATTGATTCATCACTCCCAGATAGAAATCCGATAGAAGAATTTATGAAATGAATACCATAGATCGTGTACCCATTACTCATTCCAGCCGGATTAAGCATAATATCCCATGTCTCAGCATTATCATTCGAAATCATAACAGTGGATCCCTCACCCACTGCCACAATGGAATTTGTTCCGGGGATTGTGGTAACGGCTTTCAGCGTCTGCTCCTGCGGCAACGGCGAAATACGCTGCCAGGAATCCTGGGCGTAACCCGACGTCATTATCAATAATAA
>CAZQNY010000134.1:0-5425 GCA_964594665.1 uncultured Bacteroidales bacterium | reverse complement strand
TGCCAGGAATCCTGGGCGTAACCCGACGTCATTATCAATAATAACAAAACCGTTATGGCATGCCTTGTCTCTGCCATCAAAAAATCCATATTCATAATATTACATTCCTCCAAACCGGATAACAAGCCCGGCATCAAAATATATGCTATTACCTTTCACTTCAGGATCCGTGAAACCAAAATTAAAATTATACCCTCCATTAAACATCAGGCTGACAGCGTGCATGGTCGGATTCCCGTAATAACCATAGGTGTTATCCTTGAAATCAAAAAGAATTATTTCTGTATGTATTCCCGGGCCTACAGAGAAAGCATTCATATCATAATATTCTTCCTCTTCCGATTCACCATCAAATTCGTCGCTGTACAAACCGGAATAAGATATCTGCGCATAGGGAGCAAGATGGAAATATTTATTTCTGATCATAAGATAGCCAAACCGTCCACCAACATTCAGATATGAAAATTTGTATCCTTCATCAAAGGTAGCTTCGAAAGGTGCAATAATTTCAAAAGATTCCAAAAGCTCCATTTTCCCCGAATGAAGGGTAAATGCAAAATAGGTTTTTTTGACTTTTCCATCCCAGGAGAATGAAAAATCACCTCCGTGTTTGTAATGGTTTGCAAATCCGCCATTGGGAATTGTTGTACCTCCTCCAAAAGCTATTCCCATAGAGCCATAAATTTTTCTTTTCGGCAGAAAACCTTCCAAAAAGGCTTCATGTGCCAATGGTTCAAAGGATGAATAGATATCATCTAATCGTTTATAGTATTCCTCGCTCACCTTGTTTTCATCTACATAATAGATCAATAATTTCAGAATTGCTTTTACCTCATTATCAATAGTGGAATTATCACACTGTTTTGACAGGGTTTCATGATTCTCCTTTACCATGGTATATAGAGAGGTAAGAATTCTATACTGCACAGGGTAATCCGGATACCGGATATCTTCATATGCAGACACAATTTTTTCAGCGGCTTCCCATTGGTTTGTGAGCATTGCCAGACACAGTTCTTCGCCATAACTAAAAGCATTACAGGAAGTCCGTCCGGCCATCTTCTCAAGGAAAGCCTGTATCTCCAGCACTTTATTAATATCATCATCCTGAAGGGTTTGCATTAACAAGCGACGACCGTTGTCCAAATAAAATTCTGTACTGTCGGTAAAGGTTCGTATCTCTTCACCAACCTGTGCACCGGACAGAAAGGGAAGAAAAAGTAGTGACAGGATTATTATTTTTTTCATAACGATTTATATTGAAGATTCATTTTACAATGTTCCCATGCGGTAGGTCAGGCCAATATCGAAATACATCAGGTTGCCTTTAACCTCAGGACGATTGAAACCAAGGTTGAAATTATAGCCGGTGTTGATTTGAAGGGTGATAACATTATCCATGGGATTTGAGTTACTACCGTAAAGTCCAACATACTCAAATTCAAAAAGTTTTATCTCTGTGTGGATTCCGGGGCCAAAAGAGAATGCTTTCATATCAAAATACTCCGTACCATCGGTATTACTGCTAAATTCCTGACTATTGAGCATGGCATAGGACATATAAGCGTAAGGTGCTACATGCAGGTTTCTGTTGCGAATAAAGTTATATCCAAACTTTCCGGCAATCATACCAAACTCAAAGTTATAATCCTCTTCAAAGGAAAACTCAAAAGGCTTATATATGGTAAAGGATTCTTTCAGTTTAAGAGCACCCATCCGAAACCCAAACGACCCATAAAAATCATTAATATCAAAATCAATGGCAACGTTAAAGGTGGCATCGGAGAGGTAGTGCTGTCTTAACCCGCCGTTTGGCACTGTAACGCCACCACCAACAGTATACCCCATGCTTGCGTAAGGCAAATCGTCCGGGAAAAACCGCTCAAGAAAGGGTAAATACGGAGAGGAGGGATTATTATCCACAAAAGTCTTTCTGCGTTCACGCCAGGCATCGGAATCAGGTCCGCCATCCATGTAGCTCATCACTATCATGAGTACCTCAACCGCATCCGGATCCAGTCCTGAATGTACTATGGCAGGAACAAGATCGTCTGCTTCGCTTCTTATTTTATCAGATAACACATTGAGCATAAAGACACCGGAATATTTCACAGGTTTAAAATTTTCATGATACTGACGAATATTTAATATATGCCTGTTAAGGGAATCCCACTGTTTTGTAAGGAGAAAAAAAACGAGCTCTTCAGAGTAACTAAAAGGCGTATACACAGAATCCTGCGATAGTTCCTCAAGGAAATACTTTATCTCCATCGCCTTCTCAAAATTATCTTTATACAAACAATTCACCAGCATCAGCCTGCCGTTATCGTAGTACACTCGCATGGTATCCGTAACATCACCAGCTTCTTTGTTAGCGAAATTACGAATCTCAGCATCTATCTGAGCATTGCCAAAAAACGGGACAAGTGTCGCCAAAAGGAATATTATATAATGGTATCGTTTCATGATATGAGATTAATATTTGCCTATTCTAAACAACAATCCAAGGTTCGAATGATAGTAATATCCATCAGAAATCACCATGCCGGTATGCGTCAACCAGTCACAGCCTGCATCCGCATAGAGACTCAAGGAGAATGGCACCAGTGAATCCTCTCTGCGTTTGGTATTGTATTTATTAAATGTAACCACTCTTACATCAAGGTGTAATCCGGCGCCAACAGTTTTGGAGTCGATCAGCTTATATTCAAAATCCTCATCCGGAGGATCAAATTCATCGCTGCGCAGAAACAGCTGTCCGATACTTGCATAGGGTGTTAGCTGCATACGGTGTTTTTTTACCATCATATAACCCAAATTAAGGGCGGCAGAAGTAAACGAAAATTCATATCCCGGATCAAAGGTCATTTGGAACGGGCAGGAAATCGCAAGCTGCTTTTGGAGAGCCATGGCTCCACCACCAAAATACCCACCCACATACAATCGATGAAGGGTTATTGAAATATACAATGTGGGGTAGATGCCGGGATTATCAATCCAATTGGACATATCACCCTTTGGAAACATTGTAGTTCCGCCAAAACCCCAGTTCCCGTCAAGGTCGATCTGTGGACGAGCCAAAAAGCCATTCAGGAAATCTCTATAGGGTGTATCAGGATAATACCTATAAAACTCATCCAGCTTTGTATAATAGAGCATCGTCAATTGTCTATATTTCAGATATGTAAAAAAAAGTTCAAGGGCATGTTTGGCTTCCTGGTCAATATCAGACTGAATGCAGCTCGTTCGAAGAAAATCAACCTCACCGATTGCAACAGGAATAAGTTTCATCCCACTTGTTGTAAAATCATTATCATAATCAAGATGCTGTAGACTATAATAATAATTGGAATTGTAAAATAAATCAACCTTATTATATTCATCAAACTGTAATAAAAAAAATTGTACCGTATCCCAACGACCCATAAACATGTTAAGGATTAGTGCATCCTGAAAAGAGAACACTTCATATGGACCGTTTCCGTAGCTTTTTTCAAGATAGTCATACAACTCACCTACTTTGTCAAAATCTCCATTGTACAAGGAATTCAAAAGTATCTTTTTGCCATTTTCAATCCAATAAGCAGTGCTGTCTGAATAATTCCGAATCTCGCTCTTTATCTGAGCATTAGACGAAAAAGAGAAACAATTCACAAGGATAATAAAACACAATAGAGTCTTCTTCATAATACATGTATGGTAATGGTCAGCTCAAAGGTAAAAAAATATCATAACCATTTTGTCTGTTTCGAAAACGTTTTCATATTTTTTTTACACAAAATTCTTATCCATCAGGCGACCTTTTGAAAAACGCAAGTGTCATGTAGTATCTGTTATAAATATTGGACTAAAAAACTTTAAAATAATGATGCAAATGCAAAAAATTAAAAGTGTTGTAATTGTAGCTATGGCTGTTGTGACAGTGCTTTTCAGCGCGTGTACAAAAGACGAAGTGACTGATCCTGTTCAGAATGATATTACCGTAACACCTCCTGTGGAGCCGGTAGTCGGAACAGGTGAAAACGGTATCAGAAGATGGGATAATCTGGATCAATTTTCCGGGAACGTGCGGTATGAAGGCGACCCTCAGGTTTCGCAGCATGTTTATGGCAGTGGTGCAATTATAAAGGTGGATTAATCAAATACAGAAGGTTGTCCTCAAGGATATATATCATGGGCACGACCAGCAGGTTATCATATTGCGATTCCAGGCTTTGAGCCATGGTAAGGACGGAATCGACCTCATCCATTATGGCATATTTATCGACGCCCTTTTTGTAATGAAGAAGGGCGTCGCTGTGTTTCCAGCCGTGCTCTTTTTCGAGGCGCTGTATAAATTCCCGTCCCTGCGACTTCACAAGGCCCATTCCGCAATGGTTATGACCGATAATGGCAATGGCTTTCACCCCGCCGACAGTCATGGCATAGGAAATCATAAACCCGGCATCGCCGGTATATGCTCCGGCATTGCGCAGAATATAGGCAAACTCATCGGGGATATTGAGTTTTTTGCGGTGGTCCATGCATAGGGAAATCAACATCTGCGGACTTTCCGGAGCGGCAAATTTCTCACCCAGATTATGGGAACGAAACAGCGTTTCTACGGGAGTGCCAAGAAATTTCGAAGGAATATCTTCTATGTTTGTTATCGGTATCAATCGTTCATCCATACCGAAAAAACAGCGGGAAGGGAAAATTGTTGACTACACCTTCTTCGCCACCAGGATATCGCGTTTTATGGATTTGTCGACCATATGTTCGAACGAGGTGTAAGGTTCGTCGGAAAAAACCTCAAAGCCGTTTGAGGCAAAAATCTCTGTCAGTGCCTTCCTTGATTTGGTGAAGGAGTTCCAGGCGACTACAACGACGCCGCCGGGTTTAAGAACCTGTTTCCAGTGTGGCAGGGATGCTTCCAGTAATCCTGCAGGATTGCGGGTGCCTCCGGAGAGTGTCTTTCCAACTGTATGTCCATGTGAGATACCATAGGGAAGATCGCCGACAATAAGATGGAAGGACTTCTTTTTAAAGTACTTTGAGAGCTGCGTGGTGGTACCGCAAATCATCCCCAACCTGCGTTGAAGGGCGGGATTCCTATACTCCTCCTTGCTTCTGGCAAAAGAGAATTCCTTCATGAAAACAGCCTCCGTTTTATTGGCCCCGGCAACGCGTCGTTCATCCAGCGAATATTTGTAACGTTCGGTCTGGATGTATTTTTTGAAGAAGGTAGAAGCCTCGTGCACTGCATTGGGATCCAGCTCCACACCATAGGCATTCATTCCGTACACCAGTGCTTCGAAGAGTGTGGTTCCTTTTCCTGACACCGGATCCAACAGGTCCATTGCTTCATTTTCAAAGTCGCTGCTGAGCATCGCCACATTTATCATCATGCGGGTGAAGAGCTCGTTGGTCTTGCCCTGGTACTTCA
>CAZQNY010000133.1:0-7378 GCA_964594665.1 uncultured Bacteroidales bacterium | reverse complement strand
GCCGCGAGAAATATATAAAACCATTTTTCAGATCTCAAATAACCTCAGAAGCGCTCTATGCATAATGTCTCACATAAAGATTATGCATGTTTACATGACTTTACAAGATGCTTAGCAACAACCCGACAACTCTAATTGTTGCAACGCAACAATCCCTCAGCGAAACTCTGTGATTCCTCTGCGGAACTCAGTGTTCCTTATCAAGAAAAATAATAAAAAGCTAAGCAAGTTATGGATATCCCAGACCCGTCAGGAGAAATACCTGACGGGTCTTGTGGCCAAAATGTTAAAAATGTTAAAATCCCTTTTCCCGGATAATATTCAACGCGGGGTGCCGTTTTATTATCAAATTTAAAACCCCCGATATCATGCTCGAATACACAAAAACAATTCTTCAAAAAGTAAGCTTCAGCAGAGAGCTTTTTCATAAAGAGCTCAGCAAATCACCGCGGTGGCTACAAAGGGAAGAACTGCTTATGCTGCAATCATGGTGTCTGATTACCTTTGGCCATATTTACCGCGACGTTATCGTTGATGTGTTTCAATCTATCAACATGTAAATACCTGTAATAACTTTAATGTTTACGTTTCTTATTTCTTTATGCGCAGATTGCCTTTTGCCGGCAGCCTGCGCTTTTTTATTACTTTTGCAGCAGGACTTTTAATAATTAATATCAAATAAGTAATAATTAATAATTAAATATTTATGCCTGCTCTAACTGCTGTATCTCCGGTTGATGGAAGATACCATAAGGTAACCGCTCCCCTTGCAAACTATTTCTCTGAATATGCACTTATCCGCTACCGGATCATGACGGAAGTGGAGTATTTTATAGCCCTGTGTGAAATCCCCCTGCCACAGTTAAAGGATGTGAATCCAAAAATCTTTGAAGACCTGCGTGATATTTACCGCTATTTCAAGCCGGAGAATGCTCAGGAGATCAAAGATACAGAGGCAGTCACCAACCACGACGTGAAAGCTGTTGAATATTTCCTTAAAGAGCAGCTGCGAAATATGGGTTTGAGCGACTACGAGGAGTTTGTTCACTTTGGTCTGACCTCGCAGGATATCAATAACACGGCGGTACCCATGTCGTTGCGCGATGCATGGCATGAGATACTGCGCCCCATGTACCTTGAGGTGGTTGAAAAGCTCCGTACGCTGGAAGAAGAATGGGCAGAGATACCCATGCTGGCACGAACTCACGGCCAGCCGGCGTCCCCTACCCGACTGGGAAAAGAAATCGCCGTCTTCCGCGAACGCCTTGAGAACCAGCTCGTCCACACCGACACCATCCCATTTTCGGGTAAGTTCGGCGGAGCAACAGGAAATTTCAATGCACATCATGTGGCCTTTCCTGATATCGACTGGGTGAATTTTGGCAACACCTTCCTTCAGGAGTACCTTGGCATCGACCGCCAGCAAACCACCACCCAGATTGAACATTACGACTTCATGGCAGCGCTGTTCGACAGCATTGCCCGTATCAACAATATCCTCATGGATCTCGACCGCGATATGTGGATGTATATCTCCATGGACTACTTCAAACAAAAGATCAAAAAAGGAGAAGTGGGATCCTCTGCCATGCCGCACAAAGTAAATCCCATTGATTTTGAGAACTCAGAAGGCAACATCGGTGTTGCAAACGCTCTTTTCTCGCACCTGGCAGCAAAACTCCCTGTATCGCGTATGCAGCGTGATCTTACCGACAGCACTGTAACGCGTAATATCGGCGTGCCATTTGCTCATTCCATAATTGCAGTTCGCTCAACACTTAAAGGCCTTAACAAGGTCATCCTTAACGAAGCCGTCCTGGATAACGACCTGGAAAACCACTGGGCTGTTGTTGCTGAAGCGGTACAAACCATCCTTCGCCGCGAGGGATACCCAAAGCCTTATGAGGCACTCAAAGGACTTACCCGGACCAATACAACCGTCACGAAAGAGACCATGCATGCCTTTATCGACACCCTTGATATCGCTGATGCAATAAAAGAGGAACTAAAAAGAATTACACCTCAAAATTATACCGGGATATAAACTCCGCGAATGAAAGTTACCGGCATCACCCTCATTCGCAACGCAGTGCGCTAAAAACGGATAACTGATAACTGACAACTGACAACTGACAACTGACAACTGATAACTGATAACTGATAACAATTCACCTCCAGACCCGACAGGAGAAAAATACCTGTCGGGTCCTCCGACACCCCACCCCACCTCAACATTTAAAATCAAATTAGTTATAAACCAAAAAAAAACTAAATTTGCGCGCTAAACAGAAATTTGATTATGGATCTTACAGAAATTTTATCCATCACAGGAAAACCGGGACTTTATAAAATGGTGGCCAATGTTAAAAACGGCCTTATCGTTGAATCATTGATTGATAAAAAACGATTCCCTGTGTTTGCCCACGAAAGAATTAGTTCACTGGAAGAGATAAGTATCTTTACCACCAGTGAAGACATGCCTTTGAAAGAGGTCTTTGAAAAAATCTTTAATCATCTTAATGATGAAGCCCTTGAGCCGCATTTAAAATCTGCGGATACCATGAAAACTCTTTTTAAAGCAGTGATCCCTGATTATGATGAAGAACAGGTTTATACTTCGCATATCAAAAAAATCTTTGCCTGGTATAAGTTATTAAAGGAAAATGATCTTTTAATTTTTGAAGATGAGCCTGCTTCCGAAGAGAAAGAAACAGATAGCCCTACGGAGGCATCAGAAAAATAATTATCTTTAAAGCCCGAAAGGGCTTTTTTTTTATCCCCTAAAAAACGTAGAACACAGAATATTCTATGCACGAAAAAAAACAGAAACTTGACTTGCAGGTTATTAAACACACCAGTCTGAATGCTTATCATGTGGTTATAACCTGTACATCAGATCAACAGCTTCCCGGCATGCTCGCGGGGCAATTTGCTGAAATCAGTGCCGGAGATACTGCCGGGACTTTTTTAAGAAGACCATTTTCAATTCATGATTATAATGGACAAGAAAATACCGTAGCTTTTTTGATACAGGTAAAAGGCAATGGCAGTGCAAACATTGCATCTACTGCTCCGGGTGAATACCTGGACGTTATTCTGCCGCTGGGAAACAGCTTTTCGATGCCTGGAAAAGGCGAAAAAGTGCTCCTTACCGGTGGTGGTTGCGGTGTGGCCCCTCTCCTGCTGCTGGCAAAATCAATTCGTGCAGCCGGAGCATCCTGTGACATACTTATCGGTGCCCGTGACGAAGACAACCTCATGGAAACAGAGGAGCTTTCGGAACTGGGAACCCTCTACACTGCCACCGAAGACGGCAGCGAGGGCGTTAAAGGTTTTATCACCGATCACCCGGTAATGCAGGAGCTTGAAAATTACAGCAGGGTATACTCCTGCGGCCCTGACCCCATGATGAAGGCTGTCGCACAAATGGCTGAAGCCAAAAATGTTGATTGTGAAGTATCACTGGAAAATACTATGGCCTGCGGCATCGGCGCTTGCCTGTGCTGCGTTACCGATACCACAGAAGGTCACAAATGCGTCTGTACTGATGGTCCTGTTTTTAACTCAAAAGAACTCAAATGGCACAATTAGATATAAATATCCATAACCTCAAACTCGCAAACCCCGTAATGACGGCTTCCGGGACTTTTGGCTATGGCTTTGAATACGACGATTTTATCGACGTAAATGCCCTGGGAGGTATTGTAGTAAAAGCAACTACCGAAGAGCATCGCGAAGGAAATGCCTACCCTCGGATGGCAGAAACACCCCATGGAATGCTTAACGCCGTCGGGCTTCAAAATAAAGGAGTAAATTACTTTACCAGGGAAATTTATCCTCAGCTGAAAAAGTACTCCACCAATGTTATTGCCAATGTCTCCGGATCAACAGTTGAAAGTTACGTCGCCGTTGCACGTGAAATGAATAAACTGGATCACATTCCTGCTATTGAGCTGAATATCTCCTGCCCCAACGTAAAGGAAGGAGGCATGGCCTTTGGCACCAGCTGCGCATCGGCAATGGAAGTAACCAAAGCGGTAAGAGAGGTTTACGACAAAACCCTTATTGTCAAGCTTTCACCCAATGTAACAAGTATTGTTGATATTGCCCTTGCTGTTGAAGAAGCAGGTGCTGATGCTGTTTCATTGATCAATACGTTGCTGGGAATGGCAATTGATATAAATACACAAAAACCTGTGCTTTCAACAATAACCGGCGGTCTTTCGGGCCCGGCAGTAAAACCGGTGGCACTGCGAATGGTATGGCAGGTGGCGCAACAACTTCACATTCCGGTCGTCGGTATGGGAGGAATAGCTTCTCCGGGAGACGCCATTGAATTCCTCCTCGCGGGAGCTTCTGCCATTGAGGTTGGAACGGCCAATTTTATCGACCCGCAAATAACCATCAAAATAATTCAGGGTATCAATGAATATCTGGATGCTAATGGATGTAAATCAGTAAATGAAATTATCGGCGCGCTAAAAATATCGTAACAATGAGTCAACATAAAATTTTAATTATCGACGATGAAAGAAGTATCCGAAGAACACTTCGCGACATTCTGGAATATGAAAAATATGAAGTTGATGATGCTGAAGACGGACTCCAGGGATTAGAAAAAATAGAGTCAGAAGAATACAATCTGATATTATGCGATATCAAAATGCCAAAAATGGATGGCATGGAAGTACTTGAAAAAGCACTGGAGATTACCGATGCCCCAATAGTCATGATCTCAGGGCATGGAAATATTGAAACTGCTGTTGATTCATTGAAAAAAGGCGCTTATGATTATATCGCAAAACCTCTGGATCTCAACAGATTGCTCGTAACTGTCAGAAACGCCCTTGACAAGGGAAACCTTCTTACAGAAACCAAAAGGCTCAGAAAAAAAATTATGGATACCGGCAAAATGATCGGAGAATCAGAGCCTCTGACTGCCATTCGCCAAATGATTGAAAGGGTGGCACCGACAGATGCACGTGTTCTTATTACAGGTGAAAACGGAACAGGTAAAGAATTGGTTGCCAATGCCATCCATGAAAACAGCAACAGGGCAAAAGCACCGTTTATCGAAGTAAATTGTGCTGCTATACCCTCCGAACTAATTGAAAGTCAATTATTTGGACACGAGAAAGGCTCTTTTACTTCCGCGCATAAACAACGGAAAGGAGACTTTGAACTTGCCAATAACGGAACCCTGTTTCTGGATGAAATTGGCGACATGAGCCTTAAAGCACAGGCAAAAGTGCTGAGAGCACTCCAGGAAAACAAGATTACACGCGTTGGTGGTGAAAAAGACATTGAAGTGAATGTGCGTATTCTCGCCGCTACCAATAAAAACCTTAGCGAAGAGATTAAAAAAGGTAACTTCCGCGAAGACCTCTACCACAGGCTTAGCGTTATCATTATTGAAGTACCTCCTCTGCGTGACAGAAAAGATGACATCCCTTTATTAGCACAACATTTCCTTGATACCATAACATCAAAAATGGGTCAGCAACCTGTTGTTTTTAATGATGAAGCCTTTGAAGAGCTGAAAAACCTTCATTGGACCGGCAATGTACGCGAATTACACAATGTGGTTGAGCGACTTGCAATCCTCTGTGATAAAGAAATAACCAGCGATGATGTAAAAAAATATGCTCATCCACTGAATCATTAATCCAATGACAAAGAAAAAAATTCAACGGTATTATATTCTTCGCATCTTCATGGTAGCGATGATGTTTTATTATTATCTCACTATGCCGTTGATAGGTTCCATTTGGTTTAAGCAGACACCGGAACAATTCACACAAAACAAAGATGCGATCACCCTCCTTGGAGCAGAGTTAAATTCCAATAAAAATCCTGAAGGTGTATCTCAAAATGATTCAATTGTCGTTTTTCATAATAATGCGCAATCCACACATGCAAAAGCAGATACACAACTAACAATCAATGCAGAAAACCAAAGTCTTCTTACAGAAACGATGGGACTATCCTTCAGGCTTTTGTTGCTTGGAGGATTGATCTTTTTAATTATGAACCTGCCATTCCGGTTCTATTTAAATAAAAAAAGAAAAGGGAAGCAGATACAGGAAAAGCTGACGCATTTTGTAAAAAAATTTATCATTCATGTACCATCCTATAGTGCAGTACTTTTTTTAATTATTTTTAGCATTCTGCACATCTACATGGTTATCCAGATAAAACAGTATAATTTTACTGATGAGGTTGCAAAAAATCTATACACCCAGTATTTTTATATAAGTCTGGCTGCAAGTGTGTTATCATGCTTTTTCATCTATTTATGGGAGCGGCACCGTGTGCATCTGCTGTACCTTGATTGTATATTCTCAAATGAAGAGTTGAGAGTTAGTGTATTTCGCAGAAACGGAGGTGGCAGCATCAGTCGCAGGCTAACTGTTGTTAGTCTTGTTACCGTGATCATTCCCCTTGCAATTATGTCTTTGTATTTATACCTGAGCCTTACAAAAGTTGACAGTCTGGGAACCTTATCGCAGGATATGATTAAGGTGCTCATGGGTCCATACTCGCAGATGCCGGGAATAATGTCGACCATGGGAAACCAGCAAACATTGTCAGGGTTATATTATATCAGCACACCGGATCAGATAGTCATGTATTTCGGAATATTTACAGGCATGGTTGTAGCGATCCTCTTTTTATTCTTTATAGTAAAATGGAATGCCCAATATGTTGTAATGCCAATCAACGACCTTGTAGAAAAAATGCGACTAACCGGGCGAGGAGAGCTGGACTCATACTGCCATGTAAAAACCAATGATGAAATTGGAGAGCTGACGCAGGGCTATAATGAAATGTCCGGGAAGTTAACACATTACATCAACAACCTGAAAGATTTAAGTAATGCAAACAGCCGGTTCGTTCCTGATCCACTGATAAAAGCATTGGGAAAAGATAAAATTACTGATGTAAAGTTAGGCGACCAGATTCAAAAAGAGATGACCATTCTCTTTAGTGATATCAGAAGTTTCACCTCATTATCGGAAAAAATGACACCCAAGGAAACTTTTGATTTCATCAATGATTATCTGGGTATTATGGAGCCGGTAATAAGAAATAACCATGGCTTTATTGATAAATATATTGGGGATGCCATTATGGCGCTCTTCGAAGAACCCCGGGATGCCTGTAATGCTGCCGAAGAGATGCAAAAAACACTGGAACTTTTTAATACTGAGCGCAAAAGAGACAAGAAAGATCCGATCAAAATTGGTATTGGATTGAATACAGGTAAACTCATGCTCGGAATTGTTGGTGGTGCAGGAAGAATCAGCGGAACCGTGATTTCTGATGCAGTGAATACCGCAAGCCGTCTGGAAGGCCTTACAAAACGCTATCTTGTACC
>CAZQNY010000132.1:0-7423 GCA_964594665.1 uncultured Bacteroidales bacterium | reverse complement strand
AACACACTGAATGCTTCGTCGACTGGTATGCTCCTATGTTCTTCGAAACTATCGCTTACGATGATGGCATGGCTGACGACGTTACTGCATGGGATGCTGCAGGTAATATTAACGCAGTTAAATTTACTCCCGACGCATATCCTTGTGAAGTAATGGGTGGTGCTGTGAATATCTATGACGGCTCATGGCCTGCAGGAAATACACTCGCTCCTTTCCAGGTAACTATCTATGATGATAATGGTGTTGATGGTATGCCTGGTGAAGTACTTGCTACTGTTGATGTTATGCCAGGTACAAGCGGATGGGTAGATGCTATCCTTGACGAACCTGTCGTTATTACTGATGGTGACTTCTACGTTGCTATGGTTCAGGGTGGTGATTATCCCGATTGTGCTCCTATAGCAATCGATAACAGCTATCCTGATGCTGTAAGCTATTCACGCTATGTTACCAATAACGAACCCTGGCGTCCTGCTGATTTCCAGAATTTCATGATCCGTGCTTATGTATACAATGAAGGCGAAGTTCGTGACCTGGAAAAATATGAGGTTTACCGCCTGCTCCAGGGTATGGAAGAACTTCCTGAAACCTGGACGCTCCTTGCAAACGACCTTACTGTTACAGAATATAACGACTATGACTGGGATATGCTTGACCAGGGATGGTATCGTTATGCTGTAAAAGCTGTTTATACTTATAATGTATCAGAACCCGTATTCTCTAACGTTGTTCCTAATGGCTTTGATTCCGAAGTTACCATTAACGTTCGTAACGAAGACGGTGACGGTGTTGAAAATGCGCTCGTGGTACTTACAAGTATGAGCAACCCGGATATGTATACCTATTCTGCTACTACTCCTGCAGATGGTTCTGTATACTTCCATGAGGTATGGAATGGTTCATATAAACTGGCCGTTACACGCGAAGGTTATTCTGACTATTTCCTTGATAATATTTATATTGCTGATAATACAACTCTTAATGTTATCCTTCAGGGGCTATGCCTGCCTCCACAGAACTTCGAAGTTAACGCCCAGACTGGTGTTGCTACATGGTTACCTCCTGTAGTAGACTATGAGGTAGTCTTTGAAGAAGGTTTTGAAGGTGGTGTAATTCCTCCGGGCTGGACTCAGCAGTATCTTGTACAAAACGTAAGCTGGAATATCGGCTCAGGTGGACCAACAGGTACTCCTAATGCTGCTCACAGTGGTGAATATAATGCTACATTCATGGGTAGCTCTGCCACTACCAAGCTTATTACTCCTCCGATTGACCTTGCTGGTGCTCTCGTGCCCAAGCTGAGCTTCTGGCATACTCAGAAAGCCGGTGCCGGTCAGGATGAGTTACGTGTATACTACCGTACTTCTGCTACAGGCGGTTGGGTTGCTCTTGCAAGCTATATCTCCAATATCGAAGTATGGCAGAACGAATCTGTTTCTCTGCCTAACCCATCAGGTACTTATTACATTGCTTTCGAAGCTCAGGCTCCGGAACCAGCAGGTATGGGTATCGCTCTTGATGATATTCAGGTGATGCAGGGTGTTGTGCCTAATGCCGATAGCCGTGCACTCCTCGGATTTAACCTGTATCTTGACGGACAGTATGTTGATTATACTACTGAATATAGTTATACATACACCGATCTTGAAATAGAACAGACTTATATCGCTGGTATTACCGCCGAATATACTTCCTGTACTTCTGTAATGGTTAACTACGCATTTACTTATATGCCTTGTTACCTCTTCGAGCCTCCAACAAACTTTAATGGTGTTGCTAATCCTGGTAATGCTGTTGCTCTGACATGGGATCTTCCTGTTGGTGTTGGTGAACGCGAAGCTACTGTTGTTGGAGAAGAAATTCGTAAGGTTACTGATCCAAATGCTGACGCATCAGAGATGGTTCGCAATATCGAAGTTACCGGTGGTAACAGAGATATGTTTGATCTCCAGTTTAGCTTCCCATGTGCTGATGCTTCCGGTGAAGCAGGTGCAGAAACCGATGGTGCTAAAATCTATACTACCAAGTGGAATGGCTCAGCTTCTCTGGGTACTTTCTTCAGCTATGAAATGGACGGTTCTTTTAATGGATCCTTCGAAATTTCAGGTTGTGGTAATGTTCGTGACCTTGCATATGATGGTACTTATATGTATGGTGCTGATGCTACTGCCAAGATCTGGCAGATGGACTTCGACGGTCAGACCCTGGTAAGTACACTTTCCAGCCCTGCTACAGTGCGTGCAATCGCTTATGACGATGATCAGGATGCATTCTATGTAAATGATTTTGATACTGATGTTACACTCGTTGACCGCTCAGGTGCAGTGATAACTACATGGCCAGTAGGTTCATATGGTGCTTATTACGGTATGGCCTATGATAACTTCGACGAAGAATCAGAACCCTCTGTATGGTGCTTTAGCCAGGATGGTTCCGGTGGTGTTGTTGTTCAAAATAACGCTGAAACCGGTGCATGGACTGGTATGATGTGGGATGTTGGCGGTGCTCTCGGTATTTCCGGTGGTAGTGCTGGTGGTCTCTTTACTACTGAAGATATTGTTATTGGAACAGTTACTCTTGGTGGTTTAATGCAGAACGATATTATCTTTGGTTATGAACTCTATGGTGCCGGTGGTACCGGTGGTGGTACTGGTTTCTTAGGCTTTAACGTTTATCGTGATGGCCTGAAGCTGACTCCCGCTCCTATCTCAGCTCTCGGTTACAACGAAAATATCACTCCTGGTGGAGAATATACTTACAATGTAACAGCTGTTTATGAACCAAACTTCGAATCTTGTCCTGAAGATGCTGAGGTAACCCTCTGTGTAGGCTGTGACCTCGATGCTCCTCAGTGTATCCTCGCTGAAGTACAGGAAACAGATATCGATGTTCTCGTTGCATGGTGTACTCCAGGTGCTATAACTCCTGAATACTGGATTAGCTACTTTACTGATCTTACACACCTTAGCTGGGCTGCTCCTGAGCGTGCAACATTATACAATGTCGCTGACTTTGGTGCTGAATATCCGGTTGAAATTACGCAACTTGCACATACTTTCTATGAGCACCCATCTTACCCTTGGGGAGCTGATGTAACATTTAAGTTTAAGCTTTATGCTGCTGATGGTACAACAGTGCTCTATGAATCGGCTGATATCGCAGCTCTTCAGTATCCTGATGAAACAATCATCGTACTTGACGAAGCTGTTGTTGCTGATGGTGACTTCTATATGGCTATCGCTGCAAATGAGGTAACGGGTATGCCTTCTTCTGCTGCTGTTGAAGATCTGACAAACAGCCACGGTTATGTTGGTGCTGCTGGTGCCTGGGAAGCTTACGACCTTGAATGGGCATCACGTGTGAAAATCCGTACTGCTGCAACTGATGTTATGCTTCAGCCTAATAACAGCGGTCATGCTGTAGATGTTGCTGATGTTAATATGGCTACTATTGACGAGCCTGTTGAAGTACGCGATCTGAACCGTGCTATCCTGCTTGGTTATAACGTTTGGAGAAATGGTGATGTAATCGCTTACGTTCCTGCTCCTGATACTTTCTACAATGATATGAACCTTGCTCCGGACGCATATACTTATTGTGTAACTGCTATCTACGACGAAGGTGAATCTACTCCTATTTGCGCTGAACCTGTTACGGTTATGGCAAAAGGTATGATCGACGGTCATATCTATGATGGTACTACAGGTACAGTTCTCAACGGTGTTACTGTTACTGTTGGTGAAATGACGACAACAACAGGATATGATGGCTATTATGAAATGCAGGTACCTTCAGGTACTGTTGATGTAATGGCTGAAATAGCAGGTTATGCTACTAAGGTTAAAACTGCTACTGTATATTACGATCAAACTACAACTGTTGACTTCAATCTCTATCCTGAAGGTGTTGTATTTACATTACCATTCATGGAGCCATGGGATGGTGGTTTCGAGGAACATAACTGGTCATTCGATCCTGAAGAAGGTAACTGGGAAATTGATGCCTCTAACGGTATGCCGGCACCTTCTGCAATGTTCAACTGGAGCCCATCTGTTGAAGAATACAGCTATGCTCTCGTGAGCCCGCAGTTCGACGGTGAAGGTGTTGCAAATATCGCTCTCTCATTCGATCTCTACCTCTCTGATTACAGCAGCAATGGCCTTGAACACCTCGCTGTGGAAGTATACAATGGTACTGAATGGATGCAGATTGTAGATTTTGCTAATACAGGCAATATTGACTGGGAAAATTATCTCTTCGATATCACTGAATATGCATTGAATGAACTCTTCCAGGTACGTTTTGTAGCCTATGGTATGAATTCATTTGATATTAACTATTGGAATGTGGATAATGTACATATCTATGAGCGTCTGCTTGCTAACTTCTATGGTCAGATAACTGTATGTGCTACAGGTAACCCTGTTGAAGGTGCAATGATTACTGTTGGTGACTATGATGCAGTTTACACGGATGCTGATGGTTATTACAGTGTACAGGTTGAACAGGGTACATATGATGTTGCTCTCGAAGCAGACGGCTATAATGTTGTTACTGCTACTGCTGTTGAAATTCTTGAAGACTTTGAGTGGAATCAGTGTCTCACTCAGCCTACTCTTGAGGTTTCACCTCTCGAAATTGGTGTAGAAGTTGAAGAGAATATGCAACTCGATTATCCTGTTACTGTTACCAATAACGGTGATGGTCAGCTTGGTTGGAATACATCTGTTGACTTCCTGATGGAAGATAATGTACAGGTACAACCAATTAATCCTGATTATCCACGCCTGAACGTACCGGCATCTATTGATGTGGCTCCTGCAACTGTTAACCTTAGCGGTTATGTTGAAGATCCAATCGAACTGACACGTGGTTCACTGGCTTATGCATTTGATGCTTATCCTGGTACTTATGGCTATCATAATATTGATACTGATGATCCGGGTAACCCACAGGTAATTAATCCTGTTCCTAACTGGAACTCTTACGCTGGTGATTTCGACGCCGAAGGTAACTTATACATCATTGATGCCGATGGCAGCAACCTGATGATGGTTGATGTTATGTCTGGTGAAGGTACTGTTGTTGGCTATGCTTCTGCAATGGGCGGTCAGTCATGGACTGGTATGGCATGCAACAAAGCTTCCAATGTAATGTATGCAGTATCTACTGATATCTCTGAATCATACCTCTATACAATAAACCTTTCTACTGGTGAAGCTACTGTAATCGGTGCTACAGGCGTTGAAGGTCTTATTGATATTGCTTGTGATGGTAGCGGTACACTCTATGCTCATTGTCTTGTGAATGATGCAATCTATACCCTTGATCCGATGACTGCTGCCAGCGAGTATGTTGGTGCAACAGGATTTGATGCAAACTATGCACAGGGTATGGCCTGGGATCCTGCTACAGATCAGATATTCCTCGCTGCTTACGGTGCAAGTGGTGAACTTCGCCTGCTGGATAAATATACAGGTGCTACTTCACTGATCGGTGGTTTTGCCGGTGGTGCTGAAGTTACTGTATTCGCATTCATGGGTCGTGGTGAAACATGGCTTACTGTACCATCTAACGGTACTGTTGCTGCTGTAAGTAACGAAGAAATCAACTTCCACTTCGATGCTACTGGTTTTGTAGAGGGTGATCATAAAGAAGCTAATGTTACCTTTATGTCAACTCCTGATGTTGGAACTGTCACTGTTCATGTAATTATGGATGTTGTCAGAGGCATTGAGGAACTTACAGGAATCTCTGTAAATCTTTATCCGAACCCGGCTAAAGAATATGTAAATATCGAACTCTCCGATCAGGTACAGGCTGTTAGAATTCTGAATACTGTTGGCCAGACTGTTTACGAACAGACTGTCACAGAGACCTTCTTCCAGGTTGATGTTCAGAACTATGACGCTGGTGCTTATCTTATTGAGTTTACAACAAACGATGGTGTGACCTTCAACAAGCGTTTCGTTGTAACCAAATAGTCCTTTAATGGAATAACTTCTCAGAGCGGGGCCCTTTTGCACGGGGCCTCGCTTTTATATACTTTTTCTAATACCTTTTTGTCCTTATTTTTATTTAAAGCAATCTTAAAAACTGTTTCTTTAGGGTTAACTTTTTGTTCTTTGAATGGTTTGAATTAGTGGAAATTATTTTTTTCAGGCGCTTATCGGGCAATAGTCCTTTTTTTTTTATAAATTTGCGCCTTATCGGAAAAGTGCAAATAATTGTTTAATTATTCACTAATTAATCTAAACCTTAAATTATGAGAAGTTTTACTCGTTTGCTGAGCGTTTTGATGGCAGTACTTATGTCATCAACTTTTGCTTTTGCACAGGACTTCGTGGAATTCGGTGATGGTTCAATCGAGAGTTACAGAACTCCGATTAACAACTTTTATCAGTACTCCAGAACGCAGAGTATTTATCTGCAGTCTGATCTGGGTATTGATATGCCGTCTAATCTCACGAAAATTGGCTACAACCTCGCCGCTTTCGACGGGGATGCCTACACTTACAGCCAGATCCAGATCTGGATGGGTCACACCACCATGGATCAGTACACTGGTACAGGTGACTGGGTTGATGTATCAACTCTTCAGCTGGTGTACGACGGACCTTTGTCTTGGACAGGCACAGGTTGGGTTGAACTTGAACTCGATGAGGCGTTTTTGTACAATGGTACAGATAACCTCATCATCTCAGTTCAAGATCCGCTGAATTCACCATCTTATGCCGGTTCCCTTAACAAGTGGTCGCTTACTGACCTCAATAGCGGAGTTAAGCGTGTACTGATGGGTTACAGTGACTCTACTAACCCTCCATCACTCTGTACTTATTGCTCTTCTTACGAAGATCAGATTGCAGACCTTCGTGTATATTACGAAGTAAATGGTGATGCTTTCCTTGAAGGTACTATTACTGACGCTGTTACAGGAAACCCAATCAACGGTGCTAAAGTAACCGCTGGTGATGACTTCCTTTATACTGGAGCAGATGGTACTTACGCATTTACTGTAAACCCTGGTTCACGCACCATAACTGCTGAAAAACCTGGTTATGCTACTCAAAGTCAGACTGTTAATGCTTTAATTGGCGAAACAACTGTTGCTGATTTTGCAATGGAAGAGGAAGCTAATGCTCCTGTAGGTGTTTACGCTTACATTACCGATGCTGACGTTGAAGTTGTTGATATCGAATGGGGTGCTCCAGGCGCTTCCTACGAAATTGTGTACGACGATGGCGAAGCTGAAAACTATGCCGTATGGGTACAGGGTGGTAATATGAACGCTCTGCGTTTTACTCCTGCCGGTTATCCTTGCGACGTATTAAGCGCTTCCCTTTATGTTGGTGATGGCTCTTACCCAATGGGTGAAGATATCCTCCAGCCTTTCGAAGTTGCTGTTTATGACGCTACAGGTGCT
>CAZQNY010000131.1:0-7449 GCA_964594665.1 uncultured Bacteroidales bacterium | reverse complement strand
TTTTTCAAAAGTGAAGAGTGGAAATAAGGTATAATCTATTTGAATGAAATCCCATTGTTGCGCTTAAATCTTCATGAAATTAATGATAAGAGAAATAAAAACTGCAACTCTATTTGAGTTGTTTTTACTGTAGAATATTTCGATAATGATTATAGCGATCATAAATTTCATTTACATAATTGTATGGTTCTTCGCCTCTTGCGTATCCATAATATACCACTTCATCATTAAAATATTCAGGATTTGATTTTTTTCGGAGGTAATAATTTACATTGCCATCCCATTTTTTGGGGTCTCCACCGTACTTTTCCGTTAGTCTTATTGCATCGAGCACATGTGCAATACCCACATTATACGATGCCATAACAAATTTTCTACGTTCTGTACTGTCTGGGACAAGGTCAAAAAACTGGCTATCGAGCCACTGAATAAATTTCACCCCTGCAACAATTTGATCTTCAACGGAGGCAGTAGTATCAATTCCAAGATTAGTCATAGTTTCAGGCATAAGCTGCATAATACCCCAGGCCCCAACCCATGAGCGACTGTTATGATGAAATCCCGACTCCTGATAGATCATTGATGCCAATAGGCGCCAGTCCCAGCCAATCTGTTTAGCTTCCCTCTGAACTATGTCGTCGTATTGTGATATACGATTTCCCGTGATGGATGAAAATTCGCTTCGTGCAATATTACTGTATCGGGAATTTCGGAAGTATTTATTATAAATATGAATATATGCCAGCTCCTCGTTGAAATCTGTAAGCCACTTGTTAATTTCTTTAACCAATGTTTTATTTCCTTTGTTAACAGCCCAGGCGAGATTTTGATTAAAGCTTACCGGAGTTTTTACATCGATATCAGCATAATATCGGCTGTTTACCAATGCCACATGTTCATCAGCAATAGTGTACTTCACATTTCCTTTTGCAACCTGGGTAATTAATTCTTCCATTTCGCGGTGAGGATCTTCAATTACATAGATTGTATCTCCAATCTCTTCCATAAGGTTCTTCATCCGAAGGCTGAAAGAAGTATTCTTTTGCACATAAACGGTGTCACGGATAAGGTCAATGGGGTCACGGATAAGTTGTTTTTCCACTTCATCCCACGTTTTCATTTTGCGCCATTTATCGGGTTTACGCTGCACAAGTACCTGTCGGGTTTTACTTATTGGTTTCGTGAAATCGAGAAATTTGCGCCGCTGTCCGGTAACAGCTATGTCGAGGGCAATGATGTCGCATTCTCCTGAGCGCACCAAGTCATATGCTTGAGTCAGGCTTGTGGATATTTTTATCTCCAGCTTAACATTCAGGTGGTCGGCAAAGGCCTTCAGTAAGTCATACTGAAAACCCATTGGTGTGCCCCGATAAATAAAGTAATTTGTGGAATTGTAATCTGTTGTGGCGATAAGTTTTCCCCGTTCCAGAATAATATCAAGGCGGTCGGGAGGCAAAATACGCTGCTGCTCCTTTTGTTGATTATCATGTGCACAACCATTCATTGCCACAATTATGACAACATATATTAGCAGTAAAGGGTTGACTTTTGGCATAAATAACTTCCTCCCGGTAATCATCCGGGGTGGTTAATAAATGCTAAGATACGAAAAAACTACAAATCAATTACTTCAAATTCAGTACGACGGTTAAGCTGACGTCCCTCATCGGTACTGTTATCTGCTACAGGCTGCGATTCTCCATATCCTTTATATGCGAGCCTTGATGCATCAATACCACTGGCAATAAGGAAGTTTACTACAGAATGAGCCCTGTCTTCAGATAATTTTTGGTTATAGGCATCAGAACCAACATTATCGGTGTGGCCTGAAATTTGAATTTTCAAAGCAGGTACATCATTCATCATCTTCACCACACGGTTGAGTTCAGCAATGGAAGCTTCCCGAAGGCTACTTTTATTAAAATCAAAGAAGATGTTATTAAGTACAATTTTTGTTCCCACTGCGAGCTTTTCAAGGAGGATATCCTTGTTGATTTCCCGGTAATCACTGGTTGGCGGGATATCAAGAATTTCAGAATAAAACGGATATTCCTCCGCCTGTATCGAGAAGCCATAACTTTTTCCCGAAGGCAGAGATACCATGTATTCTCCTGAGTTGGCACTGGATTCAAAACTCGCCATAGGTTGCAGCGTTTCGTTATCAATTATATCCACCACCACACCCAAAGGATCGGAAGTGGCTTTATCTCTGATTGTACCTTTAAGCAGCACGAGGGCATTGCCTTTCATCTCAATGGCAGGCATCAAAGATGGCTGTAAGTCATATTTGCTCTTTATATATGCCGGCTCTTCATATTGTGAAGCTGTAATCATCGGCTTTTCGTCACCAAGGAAGGTGATCTGAAAGATATCTCTGTCTCCAATACCATCAGGTTTCCAGGTAGAGTAATAACCATGTTTTCCATTTGCACTAATCGAAAAGAAAACATCATCGCCGGGAGTATTTACCGGATAACCTATGTTTTCCGGAGTTGTCCATTGGCCGTTCACAAATTCACTTTTAAAAATATCAAACCCCCCCATAGAGTTATGACCGCGGGAGCTGAAATACAATTCTCTGCCATTACGCTGTAAAAACAGTCCTGTTTCATCGTGTGCGGAATTAATTACAGCACCCAGATTCCGGGGTTCTGAAAATTCCATTTTATCATTATTTTTTCCTGAAAAAGTAATATCACATTTATAAATATCCTTTCCGCCATAACCGCCTTTTCGGTCAGAAATAAAATATATTGCGCTCATGTCAGGTGCAAAGGATGCTGATGATTCGTGATCATTAGAATTTATTTTTCGGGAAATGGATTTTGGTGCATTCCATTCACCATTTTCATCCACGCTGCAGAGAAATATATCACCACCATTTACATCGCCTTTATAGATTAAAACGTACTTGTTATCGGGGCTATGACCCACAGCGGCATCATGCGAGTAGGAGTTGAAAGGCCTTCCGGGGTTTTCAGGATTTCCCCAACGACCATCTTCGAGTTTATAGCTAATTAGAATGTCTTCATAATACCGATTATCCAGCGGATCACGCTCGCCACCGGTAGTGCTGGGGCGGCAGCTGGTAAACATAAGCATCTGTTCATCGGCGTCGATAATGGGAGAGTATTCCGGATAAATGGTGTTTATCGGGGCTCCAATGTTGTCGATAAATACCCTGACAGGGTTTTGTACCATCTCTATAGCAGTATTACATTGCCGGATAGCGAGTTGAATGTCAGCCTGAACCTCCGAAAGATGTGCCGGGGAGAGGCTATTCATAAAGGTTTTGTATGTTTTAATGGCCTTTTCAAATTCATAGTTCAGGTGATAGGCCCGGGCAAGTAGATACAGAACGTCAGAAGGGCTGTTCTTTGTTTCACCGATTCTTGGATCTATGCTGTAGGCACTTTCAAGAAAAGAAATACTTTTAACTTTCTGCACCGATTCAATATAGCATTTCCCGATTTTGTAATTTAATTCAGCATTATTTGGATTAAAATCATAGGCTTTAAGAAAATACTCCAGCGCTGGTTGATAGCCGGGCAGCGCCCGAAAAAAATAATCATCACCATCTTTAATATTTCTTTTTGCCTCTTTTAAATCATTATACTGATCAGGAGTGAAGAAATCTTTATCAAATTCCACATTCTGAGCAATGCTAAATAATGGGATCAGCATTATTATAATTAGATATATTCTTTTCATGACAGGAGAGCTTATTTACAGTTTTCAATATGGTTTTGGGCTTCTTTAATACCCAGGGAAAGGGCTTTGTTCCAATCGTCACATGCACCCATCTCATCACGAAGCATTTCTCTCACAATGGCTCTGTTATAATAATAACTGCCATCTTCGGGGTTTTCTTTAATCAAATCGTTAAACATTTGCAGCGATTGTTCATAGTCCTGTTGCAGGAAAAGCGCATAGGCTTTATTGTTTTTTGCTTCAGTAAAAGATGGTTTTAACAGAAGCGCAGTATGGAAATCTTCCAGGGCATAGGCTGTTTCACCCAGTTGGATACGCGCCAGCCCACGATTGTTAAACGCGATATGATTTTGAGGATTTATTTTTAAGGCAGCCGTGAAGTCTGTTTCTGCCTCCTTGAATTGTTTCATCTTCATTCGTATATCTCCCAGATTACTAAATGAAAAATCCATTTTAGGGTCTAAAAGTGTTGCTTTTTGGAAATCATCACGTGCTGAATTAATATCGCCTTTTTCACGATAGGCTATGCCTCTGTCGTTGTAGGCAATGGCGAAGTCTGAATCCATTCCGATGGCTGTTGTAAAGGCATCAATAGCTTCATCATATTGCTGCTTTGCCAGGTAAATGGCCCCGATGTTAAATGCATTAATGGCATTGGACGACTCTTTGACAGATGCCTCTTTGTAGTTTGTTAAAGCTGTTGTGAGCTGGTTCATTTCTCGAAAATTGTCACCCAACAATCGATATACTTCAGCATTGGTGTAGGTCTGTTTTAGAACAATCAAATCATCAATAGCCTTTTTATATTGACCCTTTTCATAATATATTACAGCCCTGTTGTAGCGCGCATCGTAGGAAGCCGGGTCAAAGGAAAGGGCTCTGGTAAAACATGATACAGCACTGTCGGGTTGGTTGTCGTTATAATATTCAATTCCTGCGTTATATTGCAGTACGGCCTTCTGGTCGGCAAAAAGGACTGTCTCCTTATTGGATTTTCCGGTAAAGACCTGACTAAATGAAACGGTGGCCAAAAATAGAAGAGCTACCGTGAAAAACATGTTCTTCATCAAATTATATTTTAATAAGGGATATAAGCCTTTTACTTTGTTTCTGTTTTCAAAGTTACAACAAATAATATAAAGAGTTGTTTCAGCTCAAAAATAGGGCATCCCTGAAATTGTCTGTCAGTGATGTATACCACAATCGATTAACCCAACCGCAGAATCATCAGTTTTTAACGCAAAGGCAGGAAGACGCAGAGTACCCATTGCGCCTATGTTTCTCCGTGGTGAAAAAAAATATTTTTCCATAGGGTAACAAAACGCCTTTTTCGTATTAAGAAGCGGGATCCTACGGGTTATAGGTTATAATTTTAGCCCCTATTATGCGAAAAGCGGCTTGCCTTAAATAGCAAGCCGCTTTATGGTGTTCCGGATATATTGTTTTTAAAATAAACCGCCGTTTTTATAAATCTCCAGCTGTACTTCAGAGAACTTCTCTGCCTGCATCTCTTTACCGTTTCTGCGGTTGATGATTTTACCGGTTTCAAAGTTTACAGCAATGATATCTCCATCCTGAAGATAGATGTCTTCCATTGAATCGTAGGTCATAATGGGCATGGCTGCGTTAATGGCATTTCGTTCGTAAATAGCGCCAAACGATTCGGCGATAATTACCTGAACACCAAGCGCCTTAAAGCAGTCAACTGCCTGCTGACGCGATGATCCGCTACCAAAGTTTTTCTGTACCACAACAATATCACCGGGTTTGGCCTTTTTTGCGAAGTCTTCATAACCTTCCAGGTTGTCGAAGGTATAAGGGCCCATCTCGTCGATGTTTGTAATGGTGAGGTAGCGGTTATGGAAAATCATATCGGTGTCGATATTATCTTCCTTAATAAACCAAACACGACCTTCTACTTCCACAGGTTTTTCTTCCTGCACCTGTTTCTGAACACGCTGTGTTGTTTCTTCTGCCGGGTGGAATGCAAAGTCCCAGTTTGCAGGTTCTTCTGGGATATTATCGGATGTAGTAATAAATCCTGCTACTGCAGATGCTGCTACTGCTTCCGGGGAAGCCAGATACACTTCACCTTTACCTTGTTTTCCGGGGAAGTTACGGTTTCCTGTTGAGATGGTAATCTCACCGGGGCCGTTTTGTCCTACCTGCCCGGCAGCACAACCTGCGCAACCGGGGTTGGAAACAAGTGCACCGGATTGTTTGAAGATTTCAATATAACCATTTTCAAGGCATTCGGCCCACACCTCTTCGGTAGCAGGAACGATTTTCAGCATTACGCCGGGAGCCACATGGCGGTCTTTGAGCACTGCTGCAGCAGCAGCCATGTCTTCAATACGGCCGTTGGTGCAGCTGCCAATAAATCCGGAGTCGATTTTTATTTTCTTCTCCGCGAGTGGGGGGAGCTCAACAGTGTCATGAGGTTTTCCGGGGCGGGAGATGCGTTTTGTGAAGGTGGTGAAATCAATATCAAACACCTGGTCGTACTGAGCATCTTCGTCGGCAGAAATTAGTTCAAGCTTACGGCCGGCACGTTCACTGCTGTATTGCATGATGGCTTCATTTGGGGTGAAGAGGACAATAATACATCCCATTTCAGTAGCCATGGATGAAATCGTAATCCGCTCGTCGAGGGTAAATTTCTCCACCTCTTCGCCGTAAATTTCTACTGAATATCCCAGCAGTTTATTGGCGCCAAAAATACTGAGCAGGTTTAGCACGATATCCTTGGCGGATATTCCTTCGGGGCGTTTTCCGTTGAGGTTTATTTTAACAGATTTAGGTACTTTAAACCAAACCTTTCCTTTCGCCCATGCAGCGGCAATATCCTTGTCGCCCATGCCCTGGCCAAAAGCGCCCACTGCACCCAGAATATTGGCGTGTGAGTCGGTAGTAACGGCAGTAGTTCCGGAGTAGGAGAGGCCTTCATGGATAAGTGTATGCGTACCGATGCCATTGTTGATATCATAAACCTTAATACCTTGTTCACGGGCATAGATGCGGCATATTTGCTGGTTTACGGCATATTTTTGATCTGATCCCGTAGGGTTGCAGTCGAAGGTAAAAAAGGTTTTTGAAGGATCCTTCACTGTGAGGCTGTTGTCGCGAAGGTTTTTTACCACATTGGCGCCACCAAAGTCGCGGGCAGCACGCACATCAATATCAATATCAATTATTTCACCGGGCTTAACCACGTTTTTTTTGGAATGGTTAGCCAGAATTTTTTCAATAAGATTCATTTTCAGGGTTTTACACTGTTAAACGTTCTTTAAAAGGCAGGAATGTCATAAAATCAGCATGGTGAACGACATAAGCTTCTGTGGTTCTTTTCACCATATTCCCTTCACCGGCATGAGTGGCAATGATATGACATACTTCTGCAGGTACGCCGCACTCTTCCGCCAGGGAAACCCCGGAGAAGGGATGGCGGAGGTATTTTCCGTATGTTCCCTGTACGGCTTTTCCATTGTCATCGAGAACATATTCCAGGAGTTTACCTACATCAGCAAGTATAGCACCAGCGATAAGCACATCCATGTTCACGGTAAGCTCACCATGGTAGAAATCGTTGATTTTTTGCCCTGCATCGCGTGCAATATGTACAACAGAGCGCTTGTGGTCCATAAAAGTGACTTTAAGGTCCGGACCGCAAAGCAACGTAAAGGGGATGCGGTTCAGGTCTTCAGGTTTAAGAACGGAGCGTTCCAGGGCTACCTGCCA
>CAZQNY010000130.1:0-7476 GCA_964594665.1 uncultured Bacteroidales bacterium | reverse complement strand
GGAGGGATATAGTTTTCAAGGTTGATGTTTTTTTCTTTGGCAATAGACTCCAAAAGGTTCATTGCTTCACCGGCTATATTCCGGATAGAATGTCTTTCAGGGTTATAGGCTATTTTCCCTGACTGGGCACGCCCCCAATACATAAGATTTTCGAGGAGTGTAAAACTACCTGTCGCAGCCTGCCGCATAGCAACAAGCACCTGCTCCTGGGTTTCACCATCAATATCAGCTGAAAGAAGAAGGTCAATCATTTCCCCGATGTTTCCGATAGGGCCGCGCAAATCATGACCAATAATGGTGAGCACCTGATTGCGTATTTCAACAGTCTTATGGAGCTCCTTGTTCTGACGGTCAATCTTCCGGCTCTGCCGTTCCATCTCCATGGATTGCTTTTCGATCCGGCGGGTGCGCTCGGAAACCAGTTTTTCCAGGTTTAAATTGACAAAATTCAACCTGTCTGAGAGGTCTTCAACCTGAATAAAAGCTTTTGCTGAACGAAGAGCCACTACATTCGCCTGAGCGAAGACAAATAAAAACATCAAATATGGTGTAATCTGAATATCATGATGAAGAAATCCTGAAGTTTCCATAATATCATGCACAAGACCGGCAAGAACCATCATCCAGCCAATAAAAAACACGTATGAATCAGGGCGCTTTCTTAAAACAACCACAACAAGGATTACGGTTACGATAAGGCCCTGGATAAATACTATGACCTGATATATGGGAACCATCCATGAGGCCGTCAGAATATCTACAAAATATTGAGCAACGCTAAAAAGCACACCTAATCCTCCAAAAACAAACACAAAACCCCTGTGGAAATCTTTGGGAAATAAGGCATTAAGTATAGCCGAGATCATGGGGATACCAATAAAAAGGGTCAGATACTCAAGCCGGAGCTTTACTTCATAGGGAATATCCTGAATAGCATATAACGGAGATTCCCTGACAACCAGTAAGCGAAAAGCAAGCAATGCACACGTGGCAGCAAAAAGATAATACATTCGGTTAAACCTCGGAAGCACTGCCATTCCAAGCTGAAAAAATGCAATTATTATGAGCCCGCCTATTAAGAAGGCCTTGATATATAAACGCTGATCAATAAGATTGGACACAGCATGTTCTTCACCAAAGAGTATTTCCCCCTGAATACCACCCGAACGAAAATAAAAATTCGATACCGGGATAATAATTTCTGTGCGGTTTCCTGAGGAAGGAAAAGGGACTACCTGAGTCTTTAACTCAGGGAATGTGGAAGATTTTGTTTCTCCTGCCTGCCCCTGAACATCATAAAGTAAACCATTGATATAAATTGCCGATGAGGTAAAGATCCCGTTATAATACAGAGCCAGATAATTGGGTGTATTCCGGGTATTTACGACACAGCGGTAGGTTCCACAACCGTATCTGGGTAACTCTTCTGTCTTCTCCCAGAATTGAGGTACCTTAAGAAATATTCTCTCTTTTTTAGAAAAATCATCCCCCGGCCCCAGAATTTCATCGGGATAAAACTCCCATTCGCCCTCAAGCGGTATCACTTCACCGGATAAAATATTGTAGGTATCCAATGATGCCACTCCTTCATTAACCAATGCAGGATAGGATTCATGTTTATACAAATAGCTGATAAATAACCATGCAGGTATACCTATCAGCAAAATCCAGTAAACAACTCTGAGGAACTTAAAATTCTTCATTTATGCGAATATATAAAAAATAGTGACATCTGTAAATCCATAAGTCTTAACATTTTATTTTTAAATTTTATTAGCCTGTTATTCAGTCTTTTATATTATTTTGTATATTTTTTTAAACTTTTTGATGAACATTTTAAACCTCTGCTGCGTTGAGTAAGAGTTGAAATTATTAACTAAAAAAAATAAGAAGATGAAAAATGTAAAGCAAATAATGATTATGGCAGCAATTGCAATATTTGGAATAACGCTTGCCGCTTGTGAAAAAGAAGAAGATATGATGGCTGTACCTGCAGCAGAAAAAACAGTTACCTCCGACAGCGAGTATGACATCAATAATGTCAATAATGGAACAACAATTGTCGATCTTGTTGTTAAAAGTGATGAACTCCAGCTCCTTGAAGAAGCAGTAATTTATGCCGGACTTGCTGAAGCCCTTACGACCATTGAAAATGCCACGGTTTTCGCTCCAACAGATGATGCATTCAGAGCTTTTATGCGTGAAAATGATTTCCGTGAAATCGAAGATATCCCAATGGATGTGCTTACAAGCGTACTGTTATATCACACCCTTGGAGAAAAAGTATTCAGCAGATACCTGACAGAGGGTTACCTCACGACCTTAAGTAATTCCACTGAAGGATATCCCATGTCATTGTATGTAATTCCTGAGAAAGGTTTACTCAACGGCAATATTAACATTATTAAAACGGATATTGCTGCCGACAACGGAGTGGTACACCTTATCGACAAGGTTCTTATGCCCCCGACAGTAGTTAACCATGCGCTTAATAACAAAGCATTCACAGTACTTGTAGATGCAGTAGTTAAAGCAGGTTTGGTTGAAGCGTTGAGCGCTGACGGTCCATTCACAATATTTGCTCCTGTAAACAGTGCATTTTATGAGCTCTTTGATCAAATGGGCGTTGATGGACTGGCTGAGGTTCCAAGAGCAGCTCTCAATCTGGTACTTCTTAGTCATGTTGCATCAGGTAATGTTACCAGCGATATGGTACAGTCAGGATACATTCAAACCCTGAATCCGGCGAAAAGAATTATGGTGAATGTAAGTGATGGACGGGTAATGCTTGAAGATGATATTAACGTTGTATTAACGGATGTACAGGGCAGTAACGGTGTAATACATGTAATTGATGGTGTAATTATTCCATCAATACCAACAGTTGAAAGGGACTATAGCGACATGTAGAACATTGTATTCCATGTTTAAGCCGCGCAACAAATGTGCGGCTTTTTTTGTTTTTTGTAACCGCAGTAACGAAATAGCGTTATATTGCAGGGTATTTTATGAAAAACACGTTATTCTATAAAACATATAAAAACAGCAACTCCACGGAATGGGTGGTATTGCTGCATGGTGCCGGCGGAAGCAGTTCTTTATGGTACAGACAGATAAGGCCTTTTGCCAATGCCTTCAATGTTCTGCTTATTGATCTTCGTGGTCATGGCAGGTCAAAAGAGCAGTTCAGGGATATTCTTATCAATCAATACTCTTTCGATGAGGTCAGTAAAGATGTCATTGACGTTTTGGATGCAACAGGCATAGAAAAGGCGCATTTTGTTGGCATGTCGCTGGGCACAATTGTAACACGGTATATCGCAGAAATCTATCCTGAGAGGGTCAGTAAACTCATCATGGGAGGCGCTGTACTGCGGTTAAACCGCAGGTCGAGGTTCCTTATGCGCCTTGCCAATATAACAAAACGGTTCATCCCATATCACTGGATATACTCCACAATGGCGTTCATATTAATGCCAAAGAATAACCACAAAGAATCGAGGACATACTTTATTAAAGAAGGTGCACGATGGGGAAAGAGAGAGTTTTTGAAATGGTTTGCCATGAAATCGGAAATTCTTCCCTTGTTAAAGTACTTCTATGAAAATGAGATAAAGCATCCTGTGTTATATCTAATGGGTGCAGAGGATTATATGTTCCTTCCTGCCATTCAGTTACTGGTAAAACAACATCCCCACTCGGTGCTGCAGATTATTCCCGGCGCCGGTCATGTGTGTAATGTCGATCAGCCTAAAGATTTCAACAGCAAAGCAATCGCCTTTTTACAGCAGAAATAAAAAAAACCGTACACCGGGCGGTGTACGGAAATGCAGTGGTTAAAGATAAGTCGACTTATCCATTTATGGATTGCCCGGGCAGGCGCTCACAACGGATCACTTTTCCAGTGAAACAAAGCGATCCAATACTCCTGTGGTAGTTAATTGGTCAGGATACAGGTCATTATAAACCAGATAAGTATGGGGATTTGGAGGGGTACTGCCTTCAAAGCGGGAATTAAAGTCATTACCGTATACATAACAGCAGGTATTGTCAAATATGACACTGGAAATTACATTGAATCGCATACTAAAACCATTATTCATATTTCACCTTTCTGCGTTGTGATTTTTTACAGTTACAAAGGTCAATAGAGTTTTTGATAAAAAAATCAGGGATTTCCCCCATATTCAATTAGGGGATTTCCCCCAGAAATATGAACATTCAATTCGTGACATTTGTGGAGAATAACAAAACCTTTTTATGTTATGAAAAACACGATTACAATTATTAGCGCAATTATTGCTATTTTATTCATTCAGTGTAACCAGCGTCAAAAACCAAAATCATCTTCAAAATCATCTTCAAATGAGGTTCCTGTAGCCACTGCTCATGCCTGGCAGGATAGCCTTAGTAACTCTCAATTTACTATTTATCAAAATTTTGACGGGCAATATCTTTTTCTCAGTGATGTAGAGAAAAAGATCAGACAAACAAATCAGTATATGCGTCTGTTCCTGGGTAAAAGCGGTGATGATTATCGTTTGATATCTGCCGTATGCCAGGGAACACTCACATCAGGTAATTTCAACAATGACTATAATACACTGGAGTATTTTGATGGATCAGAATGGACACAAACAGTATACGACTCATTAGAGGTGTGGTTGGATAGCTTTAAATATGCATTACCATCAACAACCGAAGTGACCCCCTACGCCATGGTAATCCCAAATGAAAACTTTTCCGGCCTGAAGCCATATGTTCAGAATGACAAAATTTATATATCTTTCGGTTTAAATGGAAATGATATTGAACTTCTAATGGGTAATGAAGACAATACAAAGAGCAATGCAAAAAGCGCAAATGAAAAATATTGGGATAATTTAATTAAATGTCCGGATGTTTGTGGAGGAAACGACCCATCTTAAATAAACAGACTACACAACGATTACTATGATAGAATTATCAAATGATCAACTTCTTGCTATCAATGATATTGTGGCAAAGCTTATGCTGATACCTGTAATCATCGGGATTTTTCACTGGAAAAACCTGACAACAATATTTAAGGCAATTGTAGTTTATTGTCTTTTTGTTTTCACTGCATCTACTATTCTGAATTATATGGCTATGAATGGCATTCATAATATGATTCATAGCCATATTCTAACAATTATGGATGCATTTTTCCTATTTGCAATTTTTCTTTACAAATTCAGATTGCCTAAAAAGAAAAGTCTTCTGATATCTGTACCAATTTTTTTTATCGGGCTATACTTTTTGCTACTACCTCTAAATAATGCAGAATCGCTATTTAGTGGGTATTTAATTGTTTTTTCAAACACACTGGTAATCATTTTATCTGTTCTGTTTTTAATATTAAACATGAAATCATATAAAAATTCAGATGACACAGATGCGTTCAGAATATTTTCAATTGCCTTGTTTATGTTTTACTCTTCTTCATTTTTAATTGATTTTATAGGAAGTAAGGAGGGGCTCTTTTCTGTAAGGCAGTTTACAATTCTGTTTTTCATTCGATCAATATTTTACACTTGTTATTGTCTGTTAATATCATATTCCATACATATCTGTGCGAAAAATCGCCGGAGACAGGTTAAGCCGCATACACAAGAATAGATTAAATATACCAGACATATTATTACATTTAGAAAACCAATGTGATCCTTTGTTAAATATTATAAATGCATTTAGTACTTTTGTTTTTTTACATGAAAAAGAATGGATTCAAGTTTAACTCCTTTTGATTTGGTTCTTGCAGGAAGCCTTTTGGTATTCCTTATTACAGTTGTAATTATAGGTCTCTACTATTATTACAGCCGCAGGATGGTTATGGCTGACCTTGAAAAAAACCAAATCAGCCTTACCTATCAAAAAGAGCTGCTCAGAAATGAGATACAGACAATAGAAAAAGAACGTAAACGTATTGCCAGAGATCTGCATGATGAAGTTGGCGCTAATCTATCATATGTTAATCTCATCCTCTCACAATTAGGGTCATCACTACCTGAGAACCAACAACTTCAGGATAAATTCCGGATTTGTGCAACTCAACTGAATAAGTCCATTGCCGACGTACGACGTATCTCTCATGCATTGCTCCCGCCCGTACTGGATATGTTTGGATTAGTACCTGCCATACAGGAAATTGCCGACAATATTGAATCCGACATTGCAATCAGAGTTGATACGGATAATTCGTTCAATGATTTTGACAAAGATCTTTCATTACAGTTATACAGAATAATTCTTGAGCTAATAAATAATGGCATTAAGCATTCCGGAGGAACAGAGATATTTGTAATTTTTAATTCCGAGGATAACAAAAAATATGTCAGGATCGGAAATAACGGTGCTGCCTTTGATTTTTACAAAAAGATGAAAACAGGCGGATTGGGGTTAAAAAATATAATCAGTCGTATTGAGTCGATGGGAGCTGAATGGCAGGTACCAAAATCAGAAAGTGGATTTGAAATCAAAATAACCATAGATGCATAACTATAACATTATATTGGCTGATGATCATACTCTTTTTCGATCAGGAATTCTGGCTCTTTTAAGTGATATTTCAGAAATCAATTGTATTCATGAAGCAGGGACAGGGAAAGAAGTTATCAGTTTAGTAAAGGCAAATAACGGCAACATTGATCTCGTAATTCTTGATTTAAAGATGCCGGAGATGACCGGAGTGGAAGTCACCAGATACCTTCGTAAGACGTATCCTGAAATTAAAATCATCATCCTCTCCATGATTGACCAGGAGCAGGTGATTGCAGAGATGTTTAAAGAAGGGGTTAATGGATATCTGCTGAAAAACTGCAATGAAGCAACATTTAAAGAGGCTGTTCGTGATGTTTTATACAAAGGATTCTATTTTAACAACAAGGTGTTATCTATCATAAAAAGAGACAGGAACACAGGCAAGAATCAGGTTGAAAGTAACATATTCCTTACCAACAGGGAAATGGAGGTGTTAAATGCAATGTTCCAGGAGTTTACGATGAAGGATATTGCCACAAAATTAAACATTAGTGTACGCACGCTGGAGAAACATAAAGCTCATTTACAGGAGAAAACGAAGACAAAAAATTCGCTGGAGCTAATTCTGTTTGCAATAAAATCAGGCCTTTTGGATATAAACATTCTCATACAGTAGAATTTCTTTTTCTAAATTGCATCAGGCTGGTACAGAATATCAAAATATTAAATATGATTAATTTTATTCAAATCCCGAAATATTCATTTCTGTGCCGAAAATAACAAACGCCATTTTTTCAATGCTTTACAGGCTTCGTACTTTATTCATATTCTACATTCAGGTAAATTCCCGGGGGTACATATAGGGGATTTCCCCGATGCGCTGCATTTGAAAATTTAATTAATTGCAGCCAGAAACTAAAAATAATAGCTGGAGCTCAATGCCTCAGTTAAAAACTAAAACAAGGAATACAATGA
>CAZQNY010000129.1:0-7657 GCA_964594665.1 uncultured Bacteroidales bacterium | reverse complement strand
AAGGGATACATCAGATAGGGAAGGAGTTGTCGGAATTATCATTGATACCGTGACAGATGTTGTCATGGTTGCGATGTTGAGGTTGCTTCCACCGATAGCCATCCTTATAATTACAACCGCCACTTTACCCCGCCGGAGATCCATCTTCCCGGCATTCTTGCTCCCAGAACTTCCTGGTATTCTGTGTTGGAGATGTTATAGGCCTGAATATAAAAACCAACCTTATCTTTTATGGGTGTAACCTCCAGCTGTGCATTCAGAACAAAGTACGATGCCTTTATCTCGCCATTAACAGCCTCTGCAGCCTCTTTATCCCTGTTGATAAATGTTCCGGTAATATTGGCTTTTATAATACCAATGTGGCCGGCAACTCCTGCGTTAATGATATGTTTCGGATGGTTTGCGATGTATTTTGATGGCTCGTCGTCGCCGGTGGTGGTATGCATCAGAGTATAGGAAAGGTTAACCTTCAGGGCGTGGTTTTCGTGACTGATGACTTGCTGGGATGTTTGTACTTCCACTCCGGAGGTCGCTGCACTGGCCACATTACGGGCATAATAATAGTATTCCCCTGCGATCAGGTTGGTTGCTGTGGTGATATTGTTGCTCAGGGTGTAGGTGTAGTCAATGAGGTCGGTGGATGCCCTGTGAAACAGCGTTACTCCTGCAATACCTTTATCGGTGTTATAGTCGGTACCTACTTCAAACGACCATGCTTTTTCTGCTTCGAGATTGGGGTTTCCAAGGTTTCTTCCCGGCGAGAGCTGCGGTATGGCATACGATACATAGCGCTCGGTGAAGTCACCGCCGCGAACTGCTTTGCCTGCCGATCCGCGAACCGTGAAATTTCCCGGGTTCCAGGCTAATGACAGATGGGGGAGGTACTCAACGCCAAAATTATCATCATAGTCCAAGCGTGAGCTGAAAGTGGCCCTGAGATTATTATGGAAACTTTTTGACAGGATTCCGTATAAGCCTGCGGAATGGTTGGTATGATCTCCGCGGTCGGTACTTTCAATGCTGCGAATCCCGCCCTGAGCACCGAAAGCTATCTGAAGGCCGCCATCAAAAGCAATGGTATGGTTTGCACTTACCGAACCTACGTTGGTGTTATGTACGTTTGCCCCGAAAAGAGGATTAAAAAGAAACGTATCCCCTCCCTGTGTCCA
Organism: uncultured Bacteroidales bacterium; assembly: GCA_964594665.1. GTDB lineage: Bacteria > Bacteroidota > Bacteroidia > Bacteroidales > BM520 > BM520. The sequence goes on along the minus strand of CAZQNY010000129.1, from coordinate 6,488 downwards.
GCTGCCGTTAATCTCTGTTTTTTTGTTTCCCTGCTGGTGGAAAAGACTGAATTGCGACCAATAGCTGTACATATCTTCCACCGATTCATCGTATGCACTGGTGGTATAGTAATATTTTGCCGCATAGTTGCGGGTGTCGTTACCTCCTCTTAAAAAGAGTCTCCATTGTTTATTAATATTCCACGACAGTGCAGCAGTGTAGTTTTGCAGGTTAAAGAAGTTGTTATATGCCGAATCAGCACCTTCAACGATCAGTGCATTGGGGTTATCATACTCCGGACCGTCGGCAATGGATGCCTTTGCACTTAGAGAAACCGTAATATGATCATTGCTGAAAGCCACCCCTGCATCGGCGGTGCGCAGGCCATATTGTCCGGCACCCAGCGACCCTGAAGAAGACAGTCCCTGCGAGTTTTTGTCGAGGTATGTTTTGGTTTTGATATGAATGATACCCCCAACGGCATCCGGGCCAAAAGATGTTCCTGCAGCACCTCTGATAACTTCAATCTGAGCGATTTCATGCAAGGCAACAGGAATGTTACAGTTGTAATGTGCCGTAAGCGGATTATTGATGCGCATATTATCGAGCATTATCACCACCTGGCTGAAGGTACTACCGCGCATACCAATATCACTCTGCACACCAAAGGCATTGCGGGAATTGATATTTACCCCGGCCACCAACCGCAACAGTTCATCTACCGACTCCACCGGCAGCGCTTCAATCTCTTTTGCCTGTAATACCGTCACACTGCGACCGCTTTCACGCGCCTGGGATTCAATGCGGGAGGCGGTAACAGTCACCGGCTCCAGATTTTTAATGGTATCGGGGGCGTTGCCCGGTAAATACGCACTGCCGTGCGTATCTGATAACGACAAAACACCCGCACGGCGGTGCGGCTTTACCGGGCAGGCATTACAACAATATGCCCCAATGGGATACGACAGGGATGTTAAAAAGAGTATAGTGATGATTGCGATTTTTTTCATATCCTTGTTTTGAAATTGGCGGCAAAGATAATACGAAGGGTTTTTCATTAAATAAAATAAGGTGTTGGAAAAGAAAAAAGAGCTTCTATATTGTGGTTTTAGTTTTTCTTTTTCTCTGAAATATTTTGCATCAGATAATTATAAATATCTTCAGTGAGCCTGAGATTTTGAATAACTTCTTCTTTTCCAGGTATGGAGTATCTGGGGCCGGGATATCGCTCAGTTTCGTAATAGTCACTGATAAGAATAAGGTGATCTATATCTATTTCGGGAAATTGATAGAGTAAGGATGCATTATTATACAGAAAAACAATATTGTGTGTTCTGGGAATGGAAATTCCTTTTAATGCAAATATGCTTTTTAGGGTTTTTTCTAATGCTTGTTGGATTTCAATTGCAATAATATCCGTGAAATGATCTTCCCGAATAAGAAGTCTGGCAGTTTCAATATTTTTATATGCCATATTTAACCATTCTAAACAAAAAGCAATATTAAGCATAGATGGTTTTTCCTTTATTTAAGATTTCTTTATAAAAATAATCACCCATTTCGATCCTTTTATTTATTCGTTCAGGGTCATCCACAAGGAGATCAAATGGAATATTATACATAACCAGTTTTTCCCAAAGTTCTTTTTTTAGCATTAGCCTGGTTTTTCTGGTTTCATCTTCTGTTACACTTTTAATAACCAGAATGTCAATATCACTTTCATTATCAGGAACCCCATAAATGTATGAACCAAAAAGAATGATTTTTTCCACTTTAAAGGGAATTAGGGCTTCTATGATAGTATCTTCAATTCCTGATTTTAAAACCATAATCAAAAATACATTTTTTTGTGGAGATGATGCAATAATTTGATGATAAGAAAAAAAAGAGCACCGAAATTTCGGTGCTCTTATAGTTGTAAGAAAAGAAACAGGTCTCATTTAATTATCACCGGCAGGGTGATATTTACATTTAAAGCTTTGATATCAATGAAATAGAGTCCTGTGTCAAATTGCTCTAAAGTTACAATATTATTTTTAGTATCAATGTAATCCACATTTGTTTTTATCTCTTTCCCTTTATAATTCAGAATACGTATTGTCGCTTCTTCCATGGGTTCCTGCGTTGTGACATTTAAAATTCCCATGTCGTTTTTTTCCGAAAATTTTAAATGAATCTTTTCCGGCTTCTGCGGCTTATCGTTTATCTCTGATGTGTTCGCAGCTACGGTAATGTTTGAAATGATGAACATTACAATGATCAGTGTTGCGGTAAGGAATGCTTTTATATTTCTCATAATGACAGGATTTTTTGATTACAGGATAAAGATAGATGTACAGTTTTCAAAAAGCGAATTAATTCGTCTAACTGTTTGTACCTGATGCACAATGCACATAAACTGACGATGTATGCCGTTGGTCGACAATAATGCACCGTTGGTCGACAGCAGGTGTGTGATTTTCCGGCTGGTTTTGAATTTGATGGCTAATGGCTTACTTTTGAGAGTATTAAATAAAAACACCCCATGACAACAGGAAACAGCCCGGATCGTTTTTTATCCCTCTATGGAAAGCATAAAATACTTGTACATATACTGTTTTGGGCACTGTATCTGCTTGTGATAACTGTATTGTCCGCAACTTTCTATGATAAAGCTTCCATTACAGAGATTTTTTTACAATTAAGCATTACATTATGGATAGATATTGCTGCAACCTATTTTACAGCCTATTTCCTGTTGCCGCGTTACCTGTTAAAAAAACAGTACCTGACTTTTGTTCTCTGGATGCTTTTTTCTGTTGGTTTCTTTGTTATTCTGCAACGTATGGTGGTGCTATATGTTTCCACGCCACTGTTTTATCCCGGAATTGAGGAGATGCCTGCATTTTTTAATTTCAACCCTGCCTATTCTATCGTAAATATATACGCTGTGGTATTTATCGTTACTTCGGCTCGTTTGTTTAAAATATCATTTGTAAACCAAAACAGGGCTTTTGAGCTGGAAAAGCAAAAAGTTGAAGCTGAGCTTAAATATCTGAAATCACAGGTGCATCCGCACTTTCTTTTTAACACCTTAAATAATCTGTACGCCCTGACACTCGATAAATCCGACCATGCCCCGGAAGTAGTGTTGCGGCTTTCTGAATTGCTGAGCTATATGCTTTATGATGCCAACGAGCGTATGGTTCCTCTTCAGAAGGAAATAGATATGATTGATAATTACCTGGAGCTGGAAGACCTGCGCCGGGGCGGAGAATTGAATATCGATTATCAAAAAGATATTGATCAGCCCATGATATCTGTTGTCCCGTTATTATTTATCCCTTTTATTGAGAACAGCTTTAAACACGGGGTGTGGAACAATACCAATGAGCCGGAAATTGTTATCCGTTTGTCGATTAAAAATTTTCAGCTTTATTTTGAAATATCCAATTCAATAAACCCGGATATACAGCAAGCAGACAGAAATGGATCGGAAGGAATCGGACTGCGCAATGTTAAACGCAGGCTGGAAATTCTCTACCCCGGTCAGTATTCCCTGAATATTGATACCCGCGATGGAAAATATATTGTTATCTTAGAGCTCGATTTATTACGTAAAGAAGATGAAGGTAAAGTGTTTGTTGGTTGATGATGAGCCGCTTGCATTGCGTGTGGTAGAGTCGCATATTGAAAAAATGAGCGACCTGGAGGTGGTGGCAAAATGCCGTAACGCCATGGAAGCATTTGAAGTACTCAAGGATAAAAAAGTGGATCTTATGTTTCTTGATATTCAGATGCCCGGCATTACAGGCCTGGATTTCCTGAAAAACCTTCGTAACCGCCCTGCAGTGGTGTTTACAACAGCCTACCGCAATTATGCAGTGGAGGCCTTCGACCTGGATGTTTTGGATTACCTCTTAAAACCTATCTCCTTTGAGCGTTTTTTTCAGTGTATACAGAAATATTATCAGTATGCAGGAACCGATAACGCTGTGTATCAGCCCAAAGAAGAACATAATCCGGGGCATATATATGTGAAACAGGGTAAAAAAGCCACCAAAATACCGCTTGATGAAATCAATTTTATTGAAAGCCTGAAAGATTATATCCGTATTCACACCGATGAGGAGACTTTTATGATAAAAATGACCATGTGTAACATGGAAAAACAACTCCCCGACAGTGATTTTCTGCGGACCCATAAATCATTTATGGTTTCTGTTTCCAAAATATCGGCTCTTACCCCCACACGTGTTTTTATTGGTGAGCAGGAAATACCTATAGGACGGAATTATAAGCAGGGCGTATTAACGCGATTGAATTATAAATAGAGTGTCTCTCCGCAACATTTTTATACATTTGCAGTTATCTACATAATTAAATATGAAGTTATGGATAATGTATATAATGATCCTAAAGCACAGGATTTTCAGATAGAGGGAGTGGCGCATATTAGTGCCTATGATGCTTTTGCAGCAATGATTGATGGCGAAGTGTTAATGCTGGATGTCCGTGAAGAACATGAGAAGCAGCAGGGAAAGTTTGGTGATTATGAGAACATAATATACCATCCTATGAGCCGTATTATGGCAACGCTGGAGAAAATTCCCCGCGATCAGCCCATTGTTGTATGCTGCGCTGAAGGAATCCGAAGCACAAAGATTGCCAACTTGTTGAAGATACAGGAGTTTGCTGATGTTGCCAACCTTGATGGCGGCCTGGAAGCCTGGAAGGCTGCCGGCATGCCGGTTACAGGTGCTCCTGCCAGCTCTTGTGGCAGTTGTTCGTGCGGCTGCGGCGGGTGTTAAAGTTTTACCCATACGTAAAACTTTTCCTGTTTTCGTTAAAAGGTTTACGTATAAGTAAAACTTTATGTATCTTTGCTGAAAGGTTTACGTATAAGTAAAATTACATCAAAATAATATTGCGCGATGGAACCCATAAGCAGAGATAAATATGTATCAAAGATAATCCCGTTTATTAAGAATGATATAATAAAAGTTCTTGTAGGTCAACGCAGAGTGGGGAAAAGCTACATGCTTGACCTTCTGATAAATTATATTAAAAGCCATTATCCGGATTCGAAAATTATTGATATTAATCTTGAACTAAACGCATACAGGCATCTCAGAAATGCTGATGATTTATACCTGTATATAAAAGATAATTCAGATTCTGATACATATACTTTCGTTTTTATTGACGAAATACAGGAAGTACACGGGTTTGAGGAAGCGCTACGTAGCCTTAAAGCAGAAAGACATTATGATCTTTATATTACTGGCAGTAATGCTCATTTGTTATCAGGTGAACTTGCTACATACCTCTCAGGCCGGTATGTGCAGTTTTATGTTCATGGTTTGTCTTATGATGAATTCCTGCGTTTTCACAATCTGGAAAACAGCAATGAATCACTTATGAAATATATCAGATATGGTGGAATGCCTTATCTGAAAAATCTGAACCTTGATGACGAGCCTGTTTATGGATATTTAAAGAGTATTTATAATACAATAATATTGCGAGATGTCATTGCCAGACACGGTATCAGGAATATTGATTTTCTGGAGCATCTGATAAAATATCTTGCCGATTCAATGGGTAGTTTATTGAGTGCAAAAAAAATCAGCGACTACCTCAAAAGCCAGCAAGTTCAGATTTCCGTAAAAGTTGTCCTGGAATATTTGAAATATCTGGAAGAAGCTTTTTTTATTCATCGGGTTCGCAGGTTTGATATTCAGGGTAAGAAGCTGTTTGAATTAAATGATAAATTTTTTTTCACCGATATTGGGTTAAGGAATTGTATAATACCTTACAACCTTAAAGATATTGGTAAGATTATGGAAAATTTGGTTTATAACAAGCTGATTACAAGTGGTTATGATGTTTATGTAGGGAAGCTTGGAAATCGGGAAGTGGATTTTGTGGCAGAGAAACAAGATGTTACTATATATCTCCAGGTTGCATACCTCCTTCCTGATGAAAAGGTATATGAACGTGAGTTTGGTAACTTATTGGATATTCAGGATAACCACCGTAAAATTGTGATCTCAATGGATGAGTTTATCGGTTCAAATTATAAAGGAATTGAGCATGTTCATCTAAGGTCATTTTTAGCATCAGAAATATAAAAGTAAAATATAATGAATTATCATTACGCCATACTCCAAAACCCCGGGCATAACCGTGTCTATTACAACCTCGCCGGTGAAATGGCGCAGGCCGAACTGAAAATTGCTGTTACTAAACTTTCTCATCCCGCAAAGGATGTGGAAATTATTAACCTCGCAGGAATAAGGTACCTCTCTTTCTCCATAGAAGAAAAACTTAACGAAGAAGACCTGATCCTGATCTCCAGACTCTCATTCTTCTTCGCGCTGTATGAACTCGTTGAGGTGGATGACGATCGTGCGCTGAAACCAATTCAACAAGCGGAATACAACCATATCGATGAGAAGATCAGCAGCCTGATGAAGTACCAGGGCAAGACCAACGAGCTCTTCACCCGCATGATGATAAATGTGGC
>CAZQNY010000128.1:0-7687 GCA_964594665.1 uncultured Bacteroidales bacterium | reverse complement strand
CTCAAATCTCAAATCAATCCACACTTCCTGTTTAATGCACTTAATAATATCTATACCCTTAGTTATATAAAATCTGAAAAGGCTCCCGATGTTGTGCTTCAACTTTCGGATATGCTTCGTTATCAGATTTATGACTGCTCAGACGACCATGTTGAAATTGGAAAAGAGGTTGAATATCTAAAGAACTATATTGAATTTCAAAATCTTAAAACAGAAGAAGATCTCAATATTACTTTTAATACCGATTGCGATGATTTGTTACGTAAGATTTCTCCATTTTTATTTATTCCTTTTATTGAAAATGCCTTCAAGCATAGTGGAATAAATGATTATGGCGGGTTTGTGAATATTGAAATTGGCTTGAAGAAGAATAAATTGACATTGAATCTTGGAAATTCACTACCTAATGTTACCATAAAGGACAATGATGAACGTAGCGGTATAGGAATGGAGAATGTGAAAAAAAGGCTTGAACTGACTTATCCGGGGAGATATACTCTGGAGTATGGTAAGAAGGAAAATAGTTATCTTGTGTCACTAACAATAGACCTGCCTGATGAAAATGCTTAAATGTTTAATCGTGGATGATGAGCACCTGGCACGCACACTGCTGGATGACTATGTGAGTAAAGTGCCGTTTCTTGAAAAAGTCGGTGCTTGCAAGAATGCCATGGAGGCAATGGCATTTCTGCAGAATTCACACGTGGATATTATGTTCCTTGATATTAATATGCCCGGGTTTACAGGAATAGAGATGTTGAGAACGATTCAAAATCCTCCTTTAGTGATTTTCACAACAGCTTATTCTCAATATGCTGTTGAAAGCTATGAACTTGATGCTGTAGATTATCTTCTGAAACCCATAAAGTTAGGACGGTTTATGCAAGCGGTGAATAAAGCAGCGGAGATAATGAAGAAGAATGAAGAGACTGAGATCTCTGAACCGAAACAAAGCGATGTACAAAGCATCAGGAAAGATTACCTTACCGTAAAAGCAGATCACAAAATATACAAAATCAACTTTAGGGATTTGATCTATGTGGAAGGAATGCGTGAATATGTGACATTCCATACTACATCAAAGAAAATTGTCGCACTGGCATCATTAAAAGCGCTGGAAGAGTCTTTGCCGGAGGATCTTTTTATTCGAATACATAAATCGTATATCACTTCCGTTACAGCGATTGATTCACTCGAAGGAAACCAGGTTGAAGTGGCAGCTAAAATGCTACCCGTCGGCAAAAGTTATAAAGATAATGTGTTAAAAATATTTACCGATTAATATTGTAAGAGAATGTATTCCTTTAATAATTCAAGCCTTGAAGTTGTAATGTTTAGGTAAATTAGTGCTTCCCTGCGATGATTTGCTCCATTTTGTGTTGTGTCTGTTTCATTTAAAGAGATAAGCAAATCCCGTTCTCCTGTTTTATAGCTTAGCCAGGTTCGTTGGGCATGTTTCAACGCCTTTCGTTCATCTTCGTTAAGTAACTGGTTTAGCATCATATAATATTTCGTTACCAGTTTGTTGTACTCTTCGGCTTTTTCTTCAAGGCACTTTGTGGCACCAGACTCGTTTTGGGAATTACCGCAATTTATCCTGTATGTTGATTCAATTCTAAAGGTATCTGTTTGATATTGAATCAGAAACCGTTTGGTTTTCAGCGGCATATTCATGTATTGGTAATTCAGGTTTTCCTGGAGTGTTTCAACTGTTTCCTGTTCCTGATTTACAGATGTTTGTGCAAAAGTGAAATTGTAGCCGAAAAGCATTAAGCACAAAATGGTGAGATATATTATCTTTTTCATGACGTTCTGTTTCGTTGTTTGATTGTGGGTTACCACAAAAATACATCATTGAAAATTATTTGTCAAGGGCTACCTGGTAAATCACAATAATGATTTACTTTAATTGCTGTTTGATCAAATAAAATATACGTAAAGCGGCAAAAAAGGTTTCTATTTCCGGGTATTTTATCTGTCAATATTTTCCGGATGCCTGAAGCATGAAGTTGTGTGATCACTTACCATTCCTGTAGCTTGCATGGTTGCATAAATAATAGTCAAAATACAGAAAGGATATCTTTTGCAACGTTTTCAGGTAAATACCCACAGCCATGGGTATCTGAAATGCGGGACAATGCCATTGTATCGTACAAGAGCCAAACTTCGGTGTGGCTTTACCGGTCAAGTTTCACGGACATATTTCTTATAGCTATATCTTTCGCATGAATCCATAAAGATCTTCGTCCTGGCTCAGGCTTAATTTTTTACGTAAACGGTATCGTGCACTCTTAATACTTGCCGGTTCAATGTTAAATACTGTTGCCGCTTCTTTGATGTTCATATTGAGACGTATCAGGGCGCTTAATCTCAGGTCGTTAGGACTTAAGCTTGGCTCTATTTGAAGTAATTTGGTGAAAAAGTCTTTGTTTACCTGCTCAAAATAGATTTTGAATAGTTCCCAGTCTTTTTCAACGTTTAAGCTTTGCTTTATCTGTTGTTGCAATTTGGCTATTTCATGTTTCTGGTCGTTATTTACTGTTTTGACAACCTTTTGCATATTCGCAGACAGCTCCTGCATGAGCTTGTTTTTTTGCATCATGCTCACTGCATGCGATGTTAGCTGGCGGGCTTTAAATTCCAGTTCGGTTTCAAGTTCTTTCTCCTTGGCTCTACTTTTTTCCAGTGCCATCTTAGATAATTCTTTTTCCTTTTTAAGAATAATCTCCTTCTGACGGTTTACAATTTTTTCTTTTCGGTGCTTCACCATTACAAGCAGTATTATGGCAAAGGAAGCAATTATAATTATGATTAAAACAAGCCAAAGGCGTTGCTCTTTTTGGTCCTGAAGGGTTTGATAAATTTTATAATTTTCAATTTCCTTATCCTTAATACTGACTTTATATATGGTTTGAAGGCGGGCAAGCTTCTCCTTTATCTCTTCTGATGACAAGCTGTCTTTTAGTATGTCATATTCATGTAGCGTTTCGAAAGCCTTTTGATAATCGTTTGTCAGGTAATAAATCATTGACAACCGGTATAACCCTTTCTGTTTATAGATGCCTAAACTATAGGTATCTGCGATGTCCAGCATCTTACTTGAATAGTAGAGTGCACTGTCCGGGATGTTTTGTGTAAAAAACCATTCAGAAAAGTCATGATAGATTGCAGCCAGACTAACCAGGTAACCCTCCTTACTATAAATCCCGATCGCTTTATGTGTATAATCATAATAGAGATCGATATTATGTTTTAATTTTTCAATTCCTGCAAGACTGGCATACGAAAGACCAATATTATATTGATTTCCGAGTTTTCTTGCCATACTATATGCCGTCCTGTAATAATATTCTGCTGAGTCAGGAATACTCATATTTAAGTAAACCATACCAATATTCATGTTGGCCCCCATAATCTCACTTTCGTCTTTAATCTCAGTACTTATAGCTAAATATCTTCTAAAATACTTCAACGCCTCATGATAAAAAGGTTGTTGGTATGAATAAACCAGCCCGATATTATTCAACGTTATGGCAGTTAATTTTTGGTTATTGATTTTTTCTGCAATTTCCAGCGATTTAAAATCATATTCAATGGCTTTTTCGTAATCACCAAACATTTCATAAATCATCCCTGTCCAGTAATAAGAAAGACAGAGTTTTGATGAATCTTTTAACACTTCGGGCAATGTGCTATACTTGTTTACATATACAAAGGTTGTTTTAGGATCTCTGAAGATGTTGTTTTTGATGATTTTTTTTAAGGTGTCATCCTGTTGTTGCAGAGGTAGTGTCGCAATATAGGTAAGGGTAGTATCTGCTTCACTACAGATGACAGGTGCACTGCAAGCTACGAGAATCAAAGCAACAAGAATTTTTTTTATCATGATCAGGAAGTAGGTTTGGTGAAAGAACAAAAATAACAAAATGTTGCTGTCTACCCGATTTTTTTATCGCAAATCCTATAAATGACCGGAGAACACTCAAGCTAAAAACAATAATCAACTGTATATTAATTAGTTAAATTTAAACGGGTAGTACTGTGTCTACCTAAAATCTACCTACAGATAATACCTTGCCTACCTGTTGCTGCCCTATAAAAATTGATGATTCAAGTAGATGCATATATTTTTGCAGCAGAAAATTAAAATAAAATGGACAACAACCTGATTGTAATGTATGAGAACAATAATCTGGTGATACAAACAGGAAGTATAATATCTGAAGGAGAAATCAGCATTATTGATGGTAATGACTCACAACATATACTTTTTTCCAAGTCAATGGTAAACACGGATTTTCTCAATATAAAAATTGATTTGCCACAAGGGAAACACCATTTGCAGATCATCACTTCCAATAATAAACTTGTAAAAGAGATTAATGTCTGATCCTGGAAATAATAAAAAACCATAGCCCTATGAAGCGACTTTTGACTACCCTTGTATTTATTTCTTTCGTATTTGGTTCATTATATGCACAAGTGGCAGTGAATACAACCGGAGCGGAACCTGATGCATCTGCAATGCTTGATATCTCATCCACAGATAAGGGTATTTTAGTACCACGTGTTACGACAGCACAACGGAATGCAATAACTACACCGGCAGATGGTTTGATGGTTTACGATACAGAGAAGAAGAGTTTTTGGTTTTATGATGGAGAGGAGGCTAAATGGGTTGAGGTAGCATCGGGGATACTGGGAATAAATGAACTAAGTGATGGCAGAAATGATGGTTCTAGTTTATTTATGGGAACTTATGCCGGTTATGTTAATGATGGAACTGATAATAACAATACTGCGGTTGGTAATGGATCTGCTGAAAATAATACAACTGGTTTTTCAAATTCATTTTTTGGTCGGCATTCAGGTGGCTTAAACACAACTGGTAATTTTAACTCATTTTTTGGTCATGGTGCAGGTTATTATAATACAACCGGTATTTCAAATATAGCAATTGGTAATGATGCATTATCGTTTAATTCAACAGGCAATTATAATACTGCAATCGGAAGTTTAGCAGGTTATGGAGATTACGGATATTCCACAAATGGCTGTGTAATGATTGGTTATGCAGCTGGTTACTACAACATCGAAAACAATAAACTTTTCATCGAAAACACTCCTTCCAACCTTCCATTAATCGGTGGAGATTTTGATATCGATCAGGTTGACATAAACGGAAAAATAAAAATTACAGGCGGCTTTCCTGGAAGTGGTAAAGTGCTTACTTCGGATGCTGACGGGCTGGCGACATGGGAGGATAATGCTGCTGCAACTGAAATAAATGACCTTACCGATGGTATAAATGATGGTAGTAGTTTGTTTTTGGGAACTGATGCCGGAACAAATGATGATGGTAATAATAATGAAAACACCTCTGTTGGAAATAATTCTGCCTCCAGCATTACAACCGGAATGTACAATGCTTATTTTGGTTATTCTGCAGGTTATAATAATACAACCGGATACAGGAATTCATTTTTTGGTGCTAATGCCGGTCTTGGCAATATATCAGGTGAATACAATGTTGCCATTGGAGCTGGTTCCCTTGCTAACAACTCCACAGGAAGCCAGAATACTATAGTTGGATACCGCGCTGGTTATGGAGTGTCAGGTGATAGTTTTACAGGATGCGTTATGCTTGGTTATGGAGCCGGCAAAGATAACACTGCCGATAACAAATTATATATTGATAACTCCTCAACTTCTACACCACTTATTGGTGGCGATTTTGATGCTGACCAGGTTGACATAAACGGAACCATAAAAATTACCGGTGGCACTCCGGGAAGTGGTAAGGTGCTTACTTCGGATAATGATGGGTTGGCATCGTGGCAAACACCTGTTGCCTATGCTACTGACATAGATGATTTAAGTGATGCAGCATACAATGGTAGCGATTTGTTTTTGGGAAATAGTGCCGGTAATAGCAACTCGGATAATAACTCTGGTGTTGCCATTGGGAAAAACGCCCTGAATGCAAATACAACTTCAGATTTTAATACAGCTGTTGGATATTTCTCTCTGGACATTTCAACAGGTGAAAGAAATACTGCCGTAGGTAGCCACAGCCTTGGAGCAAATACAAGTGGTGATAGAAATACCAGTATTGGCTATTCTTCAGGAGTAAATAATTCTTCGGGAAGTTATAACACTTTTATCGGATACAGGACACAGGCAAATAATACATCAATTAAAGTTAACTCAACAGCAATCGGTAATGAAGCCATTATTACAGCTTCCGATCAGGTACGCATTGGTAACGCCAGTGTTACCAGCATAGGCGGACAAGTACCATGGACGACCCTCTCAGATGGAAGATTCAAAGAAAACATTACCGAAGAGGTGGCCGGCCTCGATTTTGTCCTTAATCTTCGTCCAGTCTCATATGAAGTCAATAAAACGGCTTTCAATGAATTCGTTGGAAGCGAATACATCGATAACAAAAAATCAGCAACACAGCGCGAAGTAGGCTTTATCGCACAGGAAGTTGAAGCGCTTATTCAATCACTGGGTGTTGAGTTTAATGGTGTGGATGCACCTGAAAATGAAGATGATTATTATGGCATCCGCTATTCTCAGTTTGTAATGCCCCTCGTTAAAGCTGTTCAGGAGCTAAACGAAAAATTAGAGCAAGAAAACGCTACCCTTAAAGCACAAAATGATGAAATGCTGAAACGAATTGAGAAACTGGAAGAATTAATGCTTCAGAAATAACCAATGGGGGGCTCTTTAAGGTATTTAAAATGTTTCCCTAACCAACAAATCAGAATATAGAAGGCTGCCTTACATGGGCAGCCTCTCTTTTTTTTAATTATAACGGACACCATCGCCCGGTAAATACCCACCGCCGTGGGTATCTGCTGCATCTCTTCATATGACTCTACCGGGAATCCATGACAATGTGGCTATGAAAATTTTATTTCCGCAACGCCGCTTTCGTAAACAGATGCTCCGGAATCTCCTTGTTGAAACTAATCTCCTCAACAATAAATTCCGTCCCATCGCCGCTCTTCAGCATATCCTTAAAAGCTATTTTGTAGGGATACCAACGACCATCAACCTGTCGGATGTCAGAGAGGACTGTTTCCTTTAGCTTCTTACCGCTTTTGGCATAAAGCTCCTCTTTTAAAGGGATGTATCGCTCGTTATCAACCCAAACTTTACGCTTGTAGTAATTTACATCTTTCTGGATTGCAATGAGCTCAAGGACATAACAAAGACGGCCATCAAACTCCTCCTCCGCAATTACTACTGCGTCGTAGGAGTCTTCCAGCTTGTTCTCTTCCATCATATCTTCGTAGCTGAGGTCAGAGCCCATCATCGATTGCCGAAGCATATGACCTGAGATCTGGATGGTTCTATCTGTTGAAGGACTGTAGATGTATAGTTTGTCCTCCAGCTTGAGCATCTTGGTGCCTTTCTCACGTGCCGGGGCGAGGTACTCAGAATAGGAACGTTCGCCTTCAGTGTATGTGATCATCTCCATGGTGCGGTCAGAGCGGCGACCATGAACCACCATGGAAGCTTTTGTGATGGTCTTCTCTGCGGTCATATTTTTATCAATACGATCCAATACCTCTTTTCCGTCAGGGTACTGCCCCAACGTGATAAGAGGCAGTATGGCAAGTATGATTAATGTTATCTTTTTCATGATATGATTGTTCTAATGTTCTAACTCTTT
>CAZQNY010000127.1:0-7756 GCA_964594665.1 uncultured Bacteroidales bacterium | reverse complement strand
ATACGCTCTCTGACTACCGTGACATTGAGCTCGCACGTCAGAATTCCGTTAGCTCTACTCTAATCTATACTGAATACAACGATAAAAAAATTAACATTATTGATAACCCCGGTTTTATCGACTATGTGGGAGATGTTTATGCCTCACTCAAAGTTTGTGAAACAGGTCTTATGCTTGTAAGTGCTTCCAACGGTGTTGAGGTAGGTACGGAAATGCATTTCCGTGCTGCAAGTAACGTTGAACAGCCTTTAGCTTTTGTTATCAATGGCCTGGATCATGAAAAAGCAAAATTTGACGAGGTAATTGCCGAACTTCAGGACTTCTTCGGAAACAAAGTTACTATCGCTCAGTATCCTGTCAATGCAGGAACTGACTTTGACTCTATCATCGACCTTATGGAGATGAAGATGTACAAATACCCTAAAGGTGGTGGAAAACCATCTGTTGAGGATATCCCTGCAGGTGAAGCAGATAAAGCTGAAGAACTACAGGCGACACTTATCGAAGCTGCCGCTGAAGGTGATGACGAACTAATGGAAAAATTCTTCGAAGAAGGTACACTTACAGCTGAAGAAATTGCTAAAGGTCTGAAACTCGGACTCCTCTCACGTGCTTGTTTCCCTGTTCTTTGTACTGCCGCAAAAGAAGATATCGGTGTTGAAGGCCTGATGAACTTTATCATCAACACTTGCCCAATACCAGGTAGAGGTAAAGAAGAAACAACAAATAAAGACGTTACAATGAATTGTAACGCTGATGATCCAACATCTGTATTTGTTTTTAAAACTGCTATTGAACCACACCTTGGTGAAGTTGTGTATTTCAAGGTTATGGGTGGTACCATCGAAGAAGGTATGGATCTTATGAATGCTAAAAATGACGGCAAGGAACGTATCCCACAGCTTCTTGTTGTTGCCGGTAAAAACCGTGAAAAAGTAAGTAAAATTTCTGCCGGGGACTTCGGGGCGACTATCAAACTGAAAGAAACCCGCACCAATGATACTCTTCTTTTACCTAAGAGCAATAGTGGTAAAATTAACCAAATATATCAACCGGAACCTACTTACTGGACAGCAATCAAGGCTGTTAACAGCTCTGATGATGAAAAATTAGGTCTGGCGCTTAATGAACTTCATAAAATTGACCCAACGCTTGGCGTTAAATACAACCGTGAGCTGAAACAACAGATCGTTTCAGGTTTGGGTGAAGTACATATTAATACCATGAAATGGTATCTTGATAATACTTATAAAATTGATGCGGAACTCTTCCCACCAAAAATTCCTTACCGCGAAACAATTACAAAAATTGCCAACGCAAGTTATCGTCATAAAAAACAATCCGGTGGATCAGGTCAGTTTGGTGAAGTACATATGCGTATTCAGCCTTTCGTAGAAGATTATGCTAAACCAACAGACATTCCTGTTCGTGACACTCAGGAATATCCTCTCGACTGGGGTGGCAAACTTATCTTTAATAACTGTATCGTAGGTGGTGCCATCGATGCACGTTTTATGCCTGCTATCCTCAAGGGTATTATGGAACGCATCGAAACAGGCCCTCTGACAGGTTCGTATGCACGTGATATCATTGTTTATGTTTATGATGGTAAAATGCACCCGGTAGATTCAAATGAGATCTCTTTTAAACTTGCCGGTAAGTACTCCTTCGCAGATGCATTTAAGAAAGCAGGACCCAAAATTATGGAACCTGTTTATGATGTTGCTGTTACAGTTCCTGAAGACCTTATGGGTGGTGTTATGACCGACCTCCAGAACCGTCGCGCTCTCGTGATGGGTATGGATCCTGAAGGAAAGTATCAGACTATCCGCGCTCAGGTGCCACAGGCAGAGATGAATCGCTACAGCACAACGCTCAGCTCTCTTACCTCCGGTCGTGCATCGTATACCATGACCTTCAACGAGTACCGTCAGGTGCCATCTGATGTACAGGACAAACTACTCAAGGAATACGCAGAAAAACTGCAGGAAGAAGACGAATAGTCAACGACTTTCAACAATATCCAGACCCGTCAGGTTTCGAAACCTGACGGGTCTTCTTTTTATAGGTAATATGTAATCGGGTATCCGGATTTCTCACAACGCCAAAGCATCGGTAGATACAAAAAAACCGCCCCAAATCAATGAGACGGTTTTGTATTTGTATGAAACCTGACAGGCTTCGAAAGCCTGTCAGGTCCCGGGGAATCATTAAATCTCCCCTCTCTTATGTCGTTCAGCAATAACCTTCAGCATGTCTTCCGTCATATTCTCAAGGTTCCATTTAGGATTCCAGCCCCACTCTGCACGGGCTGCACTGTCGTCCATATTGTCAGGCCAGCTGTTGGCGATACGCTGCTTCACAGGCTCTACATTATAGGTCATCTCAAAACCGGGGATCACCTTTTTAATGGCTGCTGCGATCATCTCAGGATCAAAACTCATTGCCGAGATGTTAAAGCAGTTACGGTGTACCAGCTTGTCGGGATCAGCCTCCATGATGTCGATGGCTGCGTCAATTGCATCCGGCATATACATCATATCCAGGAAGGTGCCTTTATCTAACGGACACACGAATTTTCCTGTTTTGATTGCTTCGTAATAGATCTCCACAGCATAGTCTGTTGTACCGCCACCGGGAAGCGTTACGTTGGAAATAATCCCGGGGTAACGAACACCGCGTGTATCAACACCAAAACGCTTATGATAATAATCGCTAATCAACTCGCCGCTTACTTTTGTTACGCCATACATTGTACCCGGGCGCTGGATGGTGTCCTGAGGTGTATTCTTATGAGGTGTGTTATCACCGAAAGCACCAATAGAGCTGGGGAAAAACACAGCACAATTATTTTCACGGGCTACTTCCAGGACACCAAAGTGGCCATTAATGCCTACTTCCCAGGCCATTTGGGGCTTGTTTTCAGCCACTGCTGACAACAACGCTGCAAGATTATAAATGGTATCTATCTTATGCTCCTTTACGAGATCACACAATTTATGTGTTTCGCAAATGTTCAGCTGTGCCGTCGGGCCATCGCATAAATTACCGGAAAGCTTCGAAGGGTCAAGATCAGTAGCAACCACATGATCGTTACCATATCGTCTACGTAATTCCAATGTGAGCTCCGAGCCAATCTGCCCAGCCGAGCCTATTACCAATATGTTTTTCATATATTTATGACTTAGGGTTTTGTGAGTATCCTGTCAACGGCAGCAAATTTAAAAAGTTTTTCCAATCCGCTGCCTTCATATCATTTCTAAAAACATTAAATATTTTACCTTTGCCAAAAAGCTTTATAAAACTCACTTACCATGTATACAAAATTCCAGAAACACCTGCAGAATGAGCTTCACGCCATTCAGGATGCAGGAACGTACAAAAACGAACGTGTAATCGTCTCTCCACAGGGTGCTGAGATCGAAGTAAGTACAGGTAAAAAAGTACTTAACTTCTGTGCCAACAACTATCTGGGCCTTTCCAACAACCCACATCTTATTGATGCTGCAAGGGAAGCACTTGATACCCATGGCTACGGAATGTCGTCAGTGCGTTTTATTTGTGGTACTACTGATATTCACAAACAACTCGAACAAAAGATAGCTGAATTCTTCGGCACGGAAGATACTATCCTCTACGCAGCCTGTTTCGATGCCAACGGAGGTGTTTTCGAGCCCCTGCTCACGGCAGAAGATGCAATCATCTCCGATTCACTGAACCATGCTTCCATCATCGATGGTGTTCGTCTGTGTAAAGCAGCACGCTACCGCTTCAAAAATGCTGATATGGAAGATCTGGAAGAACAGCTTAAAGCAGCTCAGAAACAACGTTTCCGCCTTATCGTTACTGATGGTGTATTTTCAATGGACGGCAACGTGGCACCGCTGGACAAGATTTTACCTCTTGCTGAAAAATACGATGCTATGGTAATGGTTGACGAATCGCATTCTGCAGGTGTGGTGGGGAATACCGGCCGTGGTGTTACCGAACTTTTCAACTGCAAAGGAAAATGTGAGATTATCACCGGTACCTTAGGTAAAGCATTTGGTGGTGCTATAGGCGGTTTTACTACCGGTAAAAAAGAAATTATCGATATGCTTCGCCAGCGCTCACGTCCTTATCTTTTCTCTAACTCTATTCCTCCTCTGGTAGCGGCTGCCGGTGTAAAAATGGTTGAGATGATGAGCGCCACCAACGAACTGCAGGATAAGCTCCACGCGAACACAGAGTACTTCATGGAGAAGATGAGCTCCAAAGGTTTCGATATAAAGCCAACGAAATCAGCTATCTGCGCTGTAATGCTCTATGATGCCAAGCTGGCTTCCGACTTCGCCGCAAAACTCCTCGAAGAAGGAATCTATGTTATCGGCTTCAGCTTCCCTGTTGTTCCTAAGGGTCAAGCACGTATCCGCGTACAGCTCTCAGCAGCACACGAAAAAGAACACCTCGATAAAGCCATCGCCGCGTTCGAAAAAATCGGCAAAGAAACGGGCGTTTTAAAATAAAAAATAAATAAAATTTTGTATTGTAGAGACAAGGCATGCCTTGTCTCTACAATACAAAATTTTATTACCCTCCTGAATAGCCAATTCCATCAAACCTTCATTGGAAAAACATTCCTCTTTCAAATTTGAATTTTCTCCTCAAAACAGGTACTTTTGATGTTTAATAAAGAACCTAAATTAAGGATGAAATCATTAGCCATAATTATTATCAGTATTATTATTTTTCCTGTTTATACCTTAGGTCAGGACAGGCCCATGGACGTTTCTGAGGCAGATACCACAGTTATTCTTCAGGGAGTAGAAATACTGGCATCAGATCAACAACACCCATATGTACAACCTATAGCGATCCTGCAACTCCGGGAGATGCAATCCAACCCTACCAGCGATGCCGCAACATTACTGAAATCGATTTCCAATGTCGGAGGGGTTCGAAAAGGACCCGTAACACTCGATCCTGTGGTTCGTGGTTTCCGCGCTGGCCAGCTGAACGTTCAGCTCAACGGTGGTATGCTCATTGAGGGTGGCTGTCCCAACAGAATGGACCCGACCTCGTCACATGTTTCAGCCGACAGAATAGCGGCAATCCAGGTATTCAAAGGCCCATATACGCTTCGTTACGGCCCCAATATGGGTGGTGTGGTACGATTACTTACCAAAGAACCAGAAGTAAAAGAAAAAGCGCATCTTGAAGCAGAGGCGGCAAAGCGTATGGAAACCAACTGGAACGCCAATACCGAGGCAGCAGAGGTGTCGTGGCATGCTCCTCACTTTGCAGCCACAGCACATGCCGGCCGCAGCAAGTACAACGATTACACCTCCGGAAGCGGAGAGATTGTTTCAGCCGCCTTTGATAAATACCACTATGGTACTGCTTTAAGATACCAGACCGAAAAACACCGGATCACTATCACTGCCGATGGTTCACACGGATATGATGTCCACTACCCTGCCCTACCCATGGATGAGCGCAGTGATGATACCTGGTTTGCACGGGCAGCATACCAGTACACCCCTACGAACGATGTTTTCAAAAACCTTGATATTAACATCTACCACTCCCGTGTACATCATGTAATGGATAATAAAGAACGGCCTTTCAGCGATACGGTAGCTGCAGTTTCCGACATACACACCACAGCACAGGGTTATCGCCTTGAAGCCATGCTGAAACCCGGAAATGCCACCTGGTATATAGGCAGCGACGGCAGTTACATCACTAAAGATGGCATGCGTACCAAAAACATGATTCTTCAGCCTCCTGTTAATGGAAAAATACCCGTAAAAAAAGAGGCTTTGTGGAACGATGCACAAACGATAAACCTGGGATTATTCACTGAACTGTCGCGGAGATACAATAACTGGTTCTGGATTGTTGCCGGGCGCCTGGATTACAATATGGCAGGCTCCGACACGATAAGTATCCTGCGACCGGGTAACCCCGAACCCTGGGTTACGGCAAAAGACAATACAGAAAGTGCTTTTTTAAACTATAGCTTCAGTGGCGGATTAACACGTTTTTTTAATCATGACCTCTCGCTGGGGCTCTCGCTGGGCCGTGCCATGCGTAGCCCTGATATGACCGAACGTTTTATCATTATGCTTCCTGTGGGTTACGACAGCTACGATTATCTTGGCAACCCTGACCTGAAGCCTGAAGTAAACCATGAAGCCGACCTGACCCTGAAAAAAAAGATTTCCAATGCAGGAAGTTTATCTGCCGGATTTTTCTTTTCCTGGGTATCAGATTATATTACAGCAATACGTATTTCCGAGCTTCCCCTTACTGCTGATGTTTTGGGTGTAAAACAATTTGTCAATGGTGAAAAAGCATTGTTGTACGGTTATGAAATTTCATGGGAAGGGAGTAAAAAGTCAATCATAGGGATTCGCTGGAATGCAGCTCTTTCGCGAGGGGAAATATTCAATATCGAGAAAACAATACTTGATGAATATGGGCAGGTTACAGGCACCGAAATACTGGAAAAAGATGCTTTAGCTGAGATACCACCCTTTGAAACGAATCTCATGATTTCATTACAAAAGCCTGAATACAAAATACTTCCAGTGCTTCACCTTCGCTATGCTGCTCCTCAGAAACATGTTAGCGAGGCATATTATGAACAACCTTCAGAGGGCTTTTTTCTGATTAATGCGCATATAAAATATTCTCCGGTAGAAGGAATCAGTCTTATCGCCGGAGCTAAAAACATCCTCAACACCAACTATTATGAACACCTTAACCGCCGCATTATCGGCACTTCTGTTGATATGCCCGAGCCGGGAAGGGTATGGTATGTACAACTTAATCTGCAATGGAAATGAAAAAAATATCCTTCCTGTTAATAACAACATTAATTGCAGCTGCCTGCACCAGAGCTCCCGAACAGCACTCTGTAAGGTATGAAGCAGACAAAGCAATATCAGAAATTTCTATAAGCTACAGAGACGAAAACACAGTTCTGCATGAAATAAACCATGTTTTTAACAGTGGTGAAGATGTATGGAGCTATGAGGCTATATTCCCGGAAGGTGATATCGTTTATCTGTCAGCAACCTATGCAGACGAAGGCGGAAGCCAACGGCTACGAATTCTCGTAGACGGGAAAACGTGGCGCCAGGGAGAAAACGAACGCCTTCCGGGAGAAGAAGGACGAATAACGTTATCGGGTGTCGTGCCCATTGAATAAAATTTTATATATTAGTGTGCCTTTGTAATCGGAAATTTTTATGGAAAACCACAATCCTGAGATATTACTTCAAATACTCGACACCGTTTCAGAACCAACATCTGTGGTAACGGATAAATATCAATATATCTATATAAACCAGGCATATAGTGATTTTTTGGGCTATCCGAAAGAAGAAATCAAAGGCAAATATGTTTGGGATATTACCGGGAAAGAAAATTTCAATTCTATCGTTAAAGGACATCTTGATAAAGCGTTAAAGGGAACAAAAACCGAATATCTCAATAGTGTGGAGTTAAGGGGTGTAAATCCACATCTGCAACATCTTCAAATGATCTATTATCCCTTTAAAAACCCACAAACCGGCGGACCGGCAGTATTGTCCACCGCCAGAGATGTTACGAAGGAAGAATATCTTAAAGCGTACTGGAAAAACACGGTTAATGCAATTCAGGATGTAATTCTTATTATTAATAATGATTTTGAAATTGAAGATATTAACCAGGCAGGATTGGATTTAACAGGGAAAAAGAAAGAGGATAT
Source organism: uncultured Bacteroidales bacterium (assembly GCA_964594665.1). Taxonomy (GTDB): domain Bacteria; phylum Bacteroidota; class Bacteroidia; order Bacteroidales; family BM520; genus BM520. The sequence goes on along the minus strand of CAZQNY010000127.1, from coordinate 18 downwards.
CCTCGGGAAAAAATGCTA
>CAZQNY010000126.1:0-7811 GCA_964594665.1 uncultured Bacteroidales bacterium | reverse complement strand
CTGATGTGCAATCAATCAGGTGCTGACATGGAAGACGTTCCAAACGGAACTTTCGAAATCGCTGACAGCTGGGTAACAATTGAAGATATTATGCTTCCTGAATCTATGAACTACCCCGGTGGCTCAAGCTATGTTTACTGGATGCCTACCTCCAACGAATCAACAAACGGTGATGACGTTGCCGCAAACGGTAATATCAAGATAGACAATATCACCATTATGGCAGTTTCTCCCACCGGCGTTGAGGAAGTTCTTTACGACAGTCGAACCAACGTATACCCTAACCCTTCAAACGGTACTTTTACATTTGAATCTACACTGGAAAACACTCCATTCGCAGTATTCAACATGACAGGTGCTGTGGTATATGAAGGCAGAACAGCTGCTTCTACAACCTTCAGCCTCGACCAGAGCGGTGTATATTTCATCCGCCTCGTTGATGAAGGTGAAGTGATTACAAAGAAGATTACTGTTAAATAAATGATTTGCATTGTGGAGACGCGCTATAGCGCGTCTCTACATTATAAATAAATCATCCCATGAAAAAATCCATCCCATTCCTCCTCATCCTATTCCTCTTTATCTCCTGCAACACCAATACCTACAAGGCTCCGTCCTTAACCGTAATGGCAACTCCGGAGATCAATGGGAATGATCAGACCTCCATTGGCGAAAAGATTTTAATCGATATCGACTGCCAGACAAACTGTGATGTAAATCTTACCAACCTGGTAATCAGTTATAAGGCCGGAGATGAGGTTGTAACAAAGCTGGATTCGGGGATGAATACTCCGGGGGTTTCAGTTAAAAAAACCTATTATCAGGACACACGCCTTGATGCCGTATGGACGGTACAGATTATGGATCATGAAAGGAATATTGTATCCGAAACTTTTAATATTTCCGGTAATCCTGATTCACAGTATGGCCCAATTGAAGAGTATCAGGGTATTCGTATTTCCATGCAGGATGTTACCGATGGCACTGCCTGGTTCTGTGGCCCAACCGGATATTCTGTGCCCCGTGACAGTGGCAGCTGGTATCAGGAGGATATTGATATTCTTTGCTATTTTAAATATTCTGTGAATAATGGTGTAAATCTACCCTCTCCCACATTCTCATCCCCGGGAGAAACTGAAACGCCATCCGGAGATCTCTATGACATCTACTACCCTGAATTGAAAGACTGGGCTAACCGTAATTATACTGCCTATGATATCACTGTCAACAATGGCGTTACAGATGCCAATTACTCTCAGTGTCACAGCGACAGCCTGCTGATCCATTGTTTTGATGATGCCATGGGCAAAAGAAAATACAAGTGGGTTACAGAAGGGCTTTATATTCCTTTTTTAAATGCAAAAGGTCAGCATGGTATCATCCATGTTACCGATGCTGATACCATTGCAGGTGGTTATGTGGAATTTGATATGAAAATCCAGCGCTATACAGGTGAATAGACATCTCATATTTGTAATTCTTATTCTCACATTGTTGCAGTGCCGTATGGTTGCGGCTCAGCAGCTATGCCGGGTTGTTGATGCCGGCACAAATAATCCGCTGGCTTATGCATCAGTTGTTTTTGATGATAAAACCTCAGTAATTACCGATGAACAAGGATTGTTTACTTTTACTATTGAAAACAACAAACAGCAAAATCTTTCGGTTTCATATCTTGGCTACAACACCCTTGACACACTGTTATCCGCGAGTCAGGAAATCCATGTATTGCCATTACAAATTCACGCTCTTATAACCCCGGAGTTTGTTGTTGTGGGTAATGAGATTCTTTCATCGGACAAATCACGAACCCAGCGCGTGATAAAACTTGACAGCCGGGCACTTGAAACCCTTCCGGCCAGCGATATGCAAAGGCTTCTGAATGCCATTCCCGGAGTTACCGTCGACAACACTTTGGGTATTTATGATACAAAAACCACGGTAATGCTTCATGGTATTGGCGGTGGTGAGCAGGGACGGACACTGGTTCTCAGGGACGGTGTTCCGCTCAACAAAGCCGACGGTGGTACCGTGAGCTGGAATATGCTCAACAAAGACCTCTTCTCCGAAGCTGAAGTTATAAAAGGTGCCTCATCAGCACTTTATGGTGCCAATGCCATGGGCGGGGTCATTCATCTTACCAGCAAAACACCTGAAGATTCTTTGGCAGCAAAGGCATCAGTGGAATATGGTACATATAATACTTTTGGCGGATCAGCAACACTTCTGGGAAAAAACCTCTCAAAAACAAAAAATCACCGCTTGTGGTGGAAATCGGCAGTAAAATATCGTCACAGTGAAGGTTATATAAACATCCCTTCCCAATACCTCGAAGACGGAGAAGATACGCTTCTTGTTCCGGCAGGATTACAACAGGCATCCCTGGCATTATCAACAGGAATATCAAAAAAGAACGCTGATCTGATTATGTCGGTAAATGCCATGAGTGACAAGCATGGTACAGGTTGGAAAATCTTTGAAGACGACGGAGGATACAGTAAACATCAGCATCTAAATACCAATATTTCATACAATAGTGCATTTGATAATTTCAATATGCAAAGTGTTGCATGGATAAACTATGAGTACTATCAGAAACAAAATGAATACATTTCTGATGGAGATTATAAATTATATGATGTGATCGCCCCCCGCATTGACATTGGTGCCCGGATAGATATATCCGGAATTTCAACCGGCAGAAATGTATTGAAATGGGGGCTTGATATTCGCTACGGAAATGTTAACGGGAAAGATGTGTACTATACCAGTACCGATATCATCCGCAACTTCGGAGAGAGTTATATCGGTGGATTATATCTGTGGGATGATTTCCAGGTTATAAAAGGACGATTGAATATTACGGCAGGATTGCGTGGTTCTGCTGCCGGATTTTTCAACGGAGGCTATACCATTGAAATGCCCAGCTACCATATCCGGTATCTTATGCATTATGCCGATGCAGAGATTCAGGATTTTCATTGGACAGCAGTAACTCCTTCTTTGGCAATGAATTTGAAAAGTGCTTCCGGAAAATCACGGGTGTATCTATCCTGGGGACAGGGTTTCAGGCCTCCGGTTCTTGATGATATGTGCAGGGCTACAAATGAGAATTACCTCTTCCGCATTCCAAACCCGGAGCTACAGCCTGAAACAATTGATAACTTTGAGGTCGGGGGCGACTTCTCCATTTTTGAAAATACCAACCTGACTTTTTCAGTATATCGTTCCTATGGCCATGATTTTATGTACAGCGTTTGTACCGGCGACTCAGTGGATCAGGGTTTTAGAATTATTCCTGTTGCAAAAATTCAAAATATCGGAGAGGTTGAAATTACAGGTGCTGAAGTGACCCTTGAACAGCAAGTTGGCCGACGCTTTGTAATGATGGCCTATGGCGCTTGGTCGCAGGGTATCATTACCTCGTATGATGCAGATTTTATCGTTTCAACCTACGACCTGAATGGGAAGTACCTTACAGGGATCCCCGATTGGCAGGCCGGGACAACCCTAATGTGGTATGGAGATATCATCAATGCCGGAGCCACATGGAAATATCAGGGTAAACGCTGGATCAATGATGCCAATACCTATGATTATCTTTATTTGAACAGCCCCTGCTATCCGGCCTATCACACCATCGACCTTCGGGTTGGTTGGGAAATCACCAAACAATGGAATTTTGCTCTTGATGTTCAGAACCTGCTGGATGAGGTTTATATCACACGTAAAGGCTTGAGAAGTCCCGGGCGTTTTATTCTGGGGTCACTGACATTTGGGTTTAAAGAATAATTGAAGGGGTCGGAAGTGACGGTACTTTTATTGTGAAAACTGTCCCGGAGGTTTCATTACTTACGAAGCTAACATTCCCCTGAAGATATTTTTCCGTCAGCAGTTTAATGCTATAGGTTCCAAAGCCTCTTCCTGCTCCCTTGGTGGAAAATGACCGCTGGAATACTTTTAGTTGTACTTCCCGGGGCATTACGGTCTGATTTTTTACCATGAAAATGAGTTCCTTGTTCGTATTTATCTTAGCCGATATTTCAACAGGTAAATGTTTGGGTGATGCTTCCATGGCATTTTTTATCAGGTTATGCATAATCCTGGACAGTAGTGTTGTATCTGTGAAAAGAACCCCTTCTTCTATGGTGGTATTAATTGTATAACCCTGGAATCGCATTCCGGTTGAAAGGCTGGTGATAATATTATTTATTATGGGTTTAATAGAGGTTTCAGCAACCTTGATTTTTAAATCATCCGATTCGGCCGTAAGCAGGATACGGTGAGAATTAATTTCATCCAGTAAGCGTTTGCTTTGGGTTTTAATTAATGTTATCAGTTTATCATAATCAAAATTTTCAGCTATTTCAATAGCAGAATAGATGGAACCGGCCGTGTTTGTGATATCATGAAGGAAGATCCGATCAAGGTTGATAATCATCTTTTTATCCGAGATATCTTCTACGGCACAAAAGACATAGGTACGACCATTCATTTTAAAAGGCCTTGTGGTGACATTTAAAGTTAACGCCTTTCCATTGCTGGTTAGCAAATTGCATTCCCTGTTGTCGTCGAGATCGTTTTCTGATGAGGCAATCGCATTTGCAAATCCACATACCGTGCAATATTCCGTTGACCCGCAGCCATCTTTTCCTTCTAAAGCATGAATACATTCAAAGGTTTCTCCCGGCCTTTTCCCAAAGACTACCGTTGCATCATCGGTTTCGAGAACCCTAAGCACGCTTTTGTTAGCATAAATAATCTGCCGGCAGTCATTTATGATAAAAATCATGTTAGGGATTTCTTCAAGCAGGATACTGAAGATCTCTGTGTTAAAGAGCGTCTTTTTTTCTTCCTGTAGCTCCTGTTTTGTTCTTCTTTTTTCCGGAATAAACATAATGCTGGATTATTTAACTGCTAATTTACGAAAAAGGGCTTACGAATGGGCTTTCAGGCAGATAATGTTTTTGAGTTTGTTCTTATTAGTGTGGGTTTATTGTAAAAATTGCATCACCTCTATTGGAGCACCATCATCCTCAATCATTGCCACAATAACTCCTTCAGAAGGAGGATTTGGTGGTGTAATGATTTTTTTCCCTTTCAGGGCTTCATTCATATCATCTACTACAAATGCGAGGTGTGGTAATGTTTTTACCAGTTCCGGCAACGGGCAATCCTCGTCAAAACGCATCCATTCGATGCCGTAAGGAGATTCGGGGAAACCAGCAACGTACATTTTCAGGTGTGGAATATGCCGCTCTCCGGGGATTGGATGATTAACCGGAATTCCCAGATGGTGAAATTTCCAACCCCATTTATTGGTGGCGGAAGGGAGTTCATGATCTCTTCGTAATTGTTTCATATTTGCAAATTTACATTATTTATAGCAATTCCATTCTGCTTCGTTTTGTCTTAAACCGCTTCTATTTGTTGTTTTTTCAATCAATTTTACAAGAATTTCAGATGCAGTGCTACAAAAACCTTTCGAATTCTTCTGTTAATCATGACCTCTCAAAGGGTTTCGTGACTTGTTCTTTGAAATGGTCCATTCATTGGTTGCCGGAGTCTTGCTTTGGCAACCTTTTTTTGTTTATAAGTATATATTGATTATTTTTGTACGAACAATTAACCAAATTTTAAATTCGTACTAATCTATCAACCAATACTATGAAAAGAACAATCCTTCTTTCCCTGTTGCTGATTTTTGTATTAAAACTTATCAATGCACAAGTTGCTGTTAATATAACCGGTGATGAGCCAGATGCTGCGGCTATGCTGGATGTAAGTTCTGAAACCAAAGGTTTTTTACCTCCAAGAATGACGATAATTCAACGTGATCAGATTGCAAATCCACCAGCAGGATTAATGGTGTATAATACCGATGACAATTGCATTAATTTCTTCAATGGAGTGGAGTGGATGGCATTTGGCGAAAATCCAAATCTCCCATCTGCAGTCTTTTATGCCACACCTAAGGAGGGTTTTTTCCCGTTAACAGTATCGTTTAATGATTTGTCTACAAATAGCCCAACACAATGGTTATGGGATTTTGGTGATGGAGGAACCTCAACGCTTCAAAATCCTACCTATGTATATCATAATGAGGGAATTTATTCTGTCACTTTGACGGTCACTAATGCCATAGGTACAAATTCTGATACGAAGGTGAATTTTATTATTGTTGATGGAGTAGAAGATGGTAGTCCTTGTCCTGATGCCCGCACGGTATTAGATATTGAAAACAATTCATACAACACGGTTCTGATTGGATCCCAATGTTGGATGAAGGAGAACCTAAAAGTAGGAACCTATCCAAATGGAGATGAAATCCCCTATGTATCTGGAGATGCAGAATGGAGCGCTTTGACAGATACAAAGTTTTCCGATGCGTATTGTTATTACGATGATAGTCAGAATGAATCATGGGGTGCTTTATATACCTATTCTGCTGCAATTGGAGATGCCTGGCAACGGGATAATAAAAGTTACCAAGGCGTATGTCCGGATGGCTGGCATCTGCCTTCCGAAGGAGATTGGAATACTCTTGAATCCTATTTGATTGCCAATGGATATAACTGGGATGGTACAACAACTACTGATAAGGCCGCAAAATCGGTGTCATCAAAAAATAATTGGAATGCCAGTGTGATCACCGGTGCTCCCGGTAATGACTCACAAAGTAATAATGCAACTGGCTTCAGTGTTCTACCGGCGGGGTACAGGGATGATAACAGTGGGAGTTTCAATAGTTCCAAAGGCAGTATTGCCGGTTTTTGGAGTAATACACTAGTGCTTTTGGATGTTAAAGCCGTTGCTGTGGATATATCTAAAGATTATGAGGACATATTTATTACCAGTCACGATATGTCTACAGGCCACTCAGTACGATGCATTAAGGATGTAGTTCAATTAAACCCACCATCAGCAGATTTTTCATCTTCACAAACAGTAGGTGAGGCTCCGTTGTATATTTCATTTTCTGATCTTACATCCAACAGCCCGACCTCCTGGTTATGGGAATTTGGTGATGGCGGAATGTCAACAAATCAAAATCCATCTCACTACTATTCACATCCTGGAATATATACTGTTTCATTAACAGCTACAAATTCAGATGGCTCGCATACCGAAACAAAGGTTGATTATATTGAAGTTAAATATGCCGGAGGGGGCCTGCCTTGTCCCGGCATGCCTGAATTGGCCGATCTGGATGGGAATATTTATCATACTGTGCAAATAGGTTCGCAATGCTGGATGAAAGAAAACCTGAAGGTAACAAAATATCCTGATGGAACAGCCATTCCTAATGTAACACAAAATAGTGCCTGGGATGAGTTGCAGGCAAATAATAGTGATGCTGCATATTGTTTTTACGATAATGACGAAAACAATGGTTATGGCGTTTTATATACATATGCTGCAGCAATTGCTGAAGACTGGTCAAGAGACAACGAGTTTGTTATAAATGGTCCGGGTGCTCAGGGAATCTGTCCTGATGGTTGGCATTTGCCAACAGATGGAGAGTGGACAACCCTGACTGATTTTCTTGGCGGGGCTGGTGTTGCTGGGGGCAAAATGAAAGAATCCGGATATATCCATTGGACAAGCCCAAATAATGGAGCTACCAATAGTAGTGGGTTTTCTGCTCTGCCATCTGGTAACCGCTCCATGGAAGGTGTATTCTCGTTTTTGGAGTATGTTTTTGTGTCTTTTGCAATTGAAATACAGTCACCATTTGATGTTATTAACAGTTTTTGTAATTTGTTGATATGGTGATTTGTTGACAATCTTATGGTTGTTACTTAACAATA
>CAZQNY010000125.1:0-7867 GCA_964594665.1 uncultured Bacteroidales bacterium | reverse complement strand
CGGATAAAGAAGAGCTTTCACCACAGGATCAGAATCTTCTCAATGAAGCTACAAAAGCGTTGGAAGGGTCATATGCTCCCTATTCCAAATACCATGTGGGGGCAGCAGTATTGCTTGAAAACGGGGCAATCATTCATGGTGGCAACCAGGAAAATGTGGCATATCCCAGCGGGCTTTGTGCTGAAAGAGTAGCATTATTTGCTGCCTCATCAAAATATCCTGACATTCCTGTTGTAAGCATTGCTATTACGGCCCATGCGGAAGAGTTTAAAATCCATAAGCCCGTACCTCCATGTGGTTCATGCCGCCAGGTGATGGCAGAAACGGAAACACGATTTCAAAAGCCCATCCGCGTAATTATGGGGAACAGCACAGGAGAAGTGTATATCACCAAAAAAATCGGCAATCTGTTACCACTGATGTTTGAAGCTATTGAGTTAAAGAAAAAATAGGCTATACCCAATATGAAAAAGAGGCACTTGAATGATTGAGTGCCTCTTTTTTATGTATAAGTATATTTTGCATTTACAGCAGGAAGCTCAGCATGATACCGGCAGCAACAGCGGAGCCAATAACGCCTGAAACGTTTGGCGCCATGGCATGCATCAACAGGTGGTTGGAAGGATCGTATTTGAGCCCTTCGTTCTGAACTACCCTGGCACTATCGGGAACAGCAGAAACACCTGCAGCACCAATCATCGGGTTAATCTTCTTATCGCCTTTGAAGAACACATTCATTAGCTTGGCGAAAAGCACACCACCGGCAGTAGCAATCATAAATGAGAGTGCACCGAGGACGAAAATCAGCAGAGAAGTATCTTTCAGAAATACGGTTGCCTGTGTTGAAGCACCGACGGTAAGCCCGAGAACAATCGTAACGATATCGATGAGTGCATTGCTTGCAGTAACAGCCAGACGTTTGGTAACGCCACTTTCCTTCAGGAGGTTACCAAAGAAGAGCATACCCAGCAGAGGCAGAGCAGAAGGAGCGATGAAGCAAGTCAACAGTACACCAATAAGCGGGAAGAGGATTTTCTCCAGTTTGCTTACTGCTCTTGGAGGAGCCATACGGATAACACGTTCCTTTTTTGTAGTCAGCAGCCGGATAATGGGTGGCTGAATAACCGGAACGAGAGCCATATAAGAGTAAGCAGCAATAGCGATAGGACCGATAAGGTTTTTCACCGTAGTCCCGTCGGGCATAACATTGATACCATTTGCAAGTTTGGAAGACATAAAGATAGCAGTAGGGCCGTCAGCGCCACCAATAATACCGATAGCACCAGCTTCAGGTGGAGCAAACCCAAGGGCAAGGGCGCCCCAGAAGGTAATAAAAATACCTACCTGAGCCGCAGCACCAAGAATCATCAACCTTGGGTTGGAGATCAGGGAGCTGAAGTCGGTCATAGCACCAATACCCATAAAAATCAGTGGGGGATAGATACCTGAAGTAACACCAAAATAGAGGTAATTAAGTACACTACCCTGTTCATAGAGGCCGATTTTCAGTCCGGCACCTTCCATAAAGGGTATATTTCCCAGCAGGATACCAAAACCGATAGGGATCAGCAGCAGGGGCTCATAGTCGTATTTTATGGCCAGAAAGATAAAAAACAGCCCCACAAGGATCATTACCAGGTGACCGGGGGTAGCATTTTTAAACCCTGTGTAGTTCCAGAACTTCTTAATACCTTTTGTAGAAGCATGGGAGAAGTCGTCATTATAATTCATTTCAATATGCTGACCCTGAGGAGAAGAGGAATTCAAGGCAGTCTGTTCGGGAGCATTTGCAGCAACCGAAGCAGGAGAGCCAAAGAAAGCCTGCCCGGCAAAGATCAGAATACTGAAGATAGCAGTTACGATAATAAACTTTTTCATCATTCGGGTTTATGCGATTTCAATTAATGTATCACCCTGAAGGACGCTGTCGCCGACACTAACTTTAATAGATTTTACGACGCCGTCGTTTTCAGCCATAACATCATTCTCCATTTTCATTGCTTCATACACCAACAGTTTCTGCCCGCGGGCAACCGTATCGCCTTCCTTAATAAGGATATTGATAATGTTTCCCGGCAAAGGAGCTTTAATAGTATGTGAACCACCGCCACTGGTAGAAGCCTGGACATTGGTTTTGCGTGTTGGAACGGATGAACGCACAAGGGTTGGTGTTTTGGAAGTTGCTTTTTCATGGTGCACTTCCACATCATAGAGTGTCCCGTTAACCTCTAATTTAGCGATGTTACCATCAAATTTCTGAAGGTTAACATCATATTTATTTCCACTAATGGTGAAACTATATTTTTTCATTTCAGAAATAGTTATTTACGTTTATCAAAATAAGTATTCATTTTTGCAGCATGTGCATTCCATGGGGAATAGCGTTTTGATACCTTTTTAATGGTTATCATATTACTTTCTTTATCGTGAATTTCATCAAAATAAAGATACAGTGCCATGCTAATAGCGGCATTCACTTCACCGGAAAGTTCCACCTCCTCAACAGGGGCATTTTTTCCTTTACCCTGACGATGCAGCAGGGAGCGAAGTTTTACCTGCATAATTCTGGGCATGGCACGATAGATATAGCTTAATAGCAGCAGCGCAGAAAATACGATTAGTATTCCCACAATGCCGGTAGTTATACCGAAGCCATTAATATTCGACCAGTCCCATGTAATTGCTAAAGTAAACAGATTCATAGTTTAACCTTTTATAGTGGGATATTTGAGTGTTTTTTAGGTGGAAGACTTTCCTTTTTCGTTGCCAGAGTTTGCAGCGCACGAATAATTCTGAAACGTGTGTTGCGAGGCTCGATAACATCGTCGATATAGCCATATTTTGCTGCCTGATAAGGATTAGCGAAAAGGTCTTTATATTCATTTTCCTTACCGAGAACATATTTTGCCTTTTCATCAGCACTTTCAATTTTGGAGATATTACGACCTTCGAGCACCTCGATAGCACCTTTTGCACCCATAACAGCGATTTCAGCCGTTGGCCATGCATAGTTCATATCACCACGGAGTTGTTTACAGCTCATTACATCGTGAGCACCACCGTATGATTTACGGAGGGTCACAGTAATTTTCGGAACCGTAGCTTCACCGTATGCAAACATTAGTTTGGCACCATGAGTGATAATTCCACCGTACTCCTGTGCACTGCCAGGGAGGAATCCGGGAACATCCACGAGGGTAACCAGAGGAACATTGAAACAATCGCAGAAGCGTACAAAGCGAGCTGCTTTTCGGCTGGCTTCAATATCGAGAACACCTGCCAGGTAGTTGGGCTGATTGGCGATAATACCTACCGGGTTACCATTAAATTTGGCAAAACCTACAACCATATTCTTGGCATAATGCCGATGCATTTCAAGGAATTCCTGATCATCAACGATATTATAAATCACATCTTTAACATCGTAAGGCTGATTGGGGTTTTCGGGAATAATTTCATTCAGCACATCCTCAGCTCTGTCGATAGGATCGGTAGCTTCGGTAGCGATAGGATCTTCCATATTATTATTTGGAAGATATTCGATAAGTTTACGTATCATAAGGAGGCCTTCTTCTTCCGACTGCACCTTAAAGTGAGCTACACCGGATTTCGAGGCATGGACATCAGCGCCGCCGAGGTCTTCAGTAGTAATATCTTCACCGGTAACAGTTTTTGTTACTTTCGGGCCGGTAACGAACATGTAAGAAGTCTTTTCTGACATGATGATTACGTCAGTAAGAGCAGGGCTGTAAACAGCACCACCGGCACAGGGGCCGAAGATGGCGCTAATCTGTGGAATAACACCCGAAGCAAGGATGTTACGTTCAAAGATTTCCGCATAACCTGCCAGGCTGTTTACGCCTTCCTGGATACGGGCACCACCACTATCGTTGATACCGATAAGAGGTGCACCTACTTTCATGGCCTGATCCATGATTTTACAGATCTTCTGCGCGAAGGTTTCAGATAGAGAGCCGCCCATGACAGTGAAATCCTGAGAGAAAACGTATACCAGACGACCGTCGATGGTACCCTGACCGGTAACGACGCCATCGCCGAGGAATTGTGTTTTCTCAAGGCCGAAGTTAGTACAACGGTGAGTAACGAACATGTCATACTCTTCGAAACTGCCTTCGTCGAGGAGGATGTCAATACGTTCACGGGCAGTAAATTTGCCCTTTGCATGTTGTGATTCAATACGCTTTTGGCCGCCACCGAGTTTTGCTTTTTCCCTTAACTCGATAAGCTGTTTTACCTTTTCCTGATTGCTCATGCTTTTTATGTAATTATGTGCCTTAAAGGGTTTATTTTGATTTATCTTCACAAAGTTCAGTCAGAACACCATGGGTGGATTTGGGATGCAGGAAGGCGATATCCAAACCTTCAGCACCTTTACGGGGTGTTTTATCAATCAGACGAACACCTTTTTTCCCAGTATTTTCAAGAACCTCTTCGAGTCCTTCAACAGCGAAGGCCATATGATGCATTCCTTCACCTTTTTTCTCGATGAATTTGCCAATAGGTCCTTCAGGATCGGTTGATTCGAGAAGTTCTATTTTAGTCTGGCCAACCTTAAAGAAAGCTGTTTTTACTTTCTGCTCCTTAACTTCTTCAACGGCATAGCATTTCAGACCTAATACTTCTTCATAAAATGGAATAGCTTCATCGAGGCTCTTAACAGCGATTCCAATGTGTTCAATATGAGTAGGTTTCATGGGTATAATTTTTTTGCAAAGGTACTACACTAATTTATTCATGAAAGTATTTTCATGTTTTTTTTTGTACTTAGAAAAATTCTAAATACTGATGATAAATACCTATTAATCAGCACTTTACTTTAAATGCACTTTAGTTTCAACCACCTTCTGCAAACGTTGTAGTGCTTTTTTTAGCATCTCCTGCGGGCAAGCGACATTCAGACGCATAAAACCATCGCCCTCCTCGCCAAAGTCCACACCGCTGTTTAATGCCAGTCCTGCCTCCTCAATCATCATTGTTTTAAGCTCCTCATGATCCAATTCCAAAGCACGGAAATCGAGCCAAAGAAGATACGTTGCTTCCGGTTCACGGAATGTAACACCAGGAATGTTCTGTGCCAAAAAATCTTTCACAAAAAGAATATTTCCGCGAAGGTAAGTCAACAGTTCTTCCAGCCATTCTTCACCGCCTTCATAGGCTTTTTCCAGAGCGAGAACACCAAAAAGATTAGCAAAAAGGTGGTACCGCTCAGAAATCATATCAAACTTTGCCTTCAGCTCTTCTTCCTGAAAAACCATGTATGCCGTAAATAGTCCTCCAAGGTTGAACGTTTTACTTGCAGCCATGCAGGTCACCATTTTGGGTAGCTTATGGCCTTGAATATTTGCAGTCACGAGGTGCTTCCTCTCCCCTACAATCAAATCAGCATGAATCTCATCACTAACAAGAATTACATCATATTTTGCACACAGCTGCACCATTTTAGTAAGCTCCTCGTCGTTCCAGTCGCGACCCACAGGGTTATGGGGATGACAAAGAATCATCATCTTCACATCATCAGCGAGTTTTTCCTCAAGGTCTTCAAAATCTATATGATAATAGCCGGTTTCATCGGCAACGAGGCTGTTTTTTACCAGTGTACGCTCATGACCTTCTACGATGTGGTAGAAAGGGTGATAAACAGGAGTCTGGATCAGAATTTTATCTCCGGGGTTGGTGACAGCATCGGTGAGAAGCGAGAGACCGGGGACGATACCGGGAGTGAAAGAGATCTGCTCCTTTTTGATATTCCAGCCATGTCGACGGGAGTTCCAGCTAATGATAGATTCGTACCAGCGATCCGGGATCAGGGTGTAGCCGTAGATCGGGTGATCAACACGGGCCTTCAGTGCGTCAGTAACGGCAGGCGGGCAGGCGAAATCCATATCTGCCACCCAGAAAGGTGCCAGGTCAGATTTACCAAAAAGCATCTCCAGACCATCATATTTAAAGGAGTCTGTCCCTTCTCTGTTAATCTGTTTATCGAAATCGAATTTCATGATGTGAATTTTGGGGCAAAACTACCAAATATTGAAGAATTTTTGATGAGATATTTATATTAAAAAGCTATTTCACAAAGATGCTCAAAGGAGACACGAAGAGCCACAAAGTTCTATTCAATTAACATTCTCAGTGGCTTTTTGTGCCTTCATTGAGGCTCTCTGTGCAATAACGAATTAAAATCGTACTTTTAGCGGAATAAAACAGTATCATTGATTGTCAAACTATTCGAGAATAAAACAGAAAGCACGTGGGAGTAGAAAGAGAACTTTCTGACATGCAGCTTATTGAGAAAGTGAAGGACGGTCATGCCGCATCGTTTGAAGTTCTTATGCGCCGACATAAAGGAAAAGTAGCCTCTGTTATTAAAGGTATGCTTGGAAATACCCCTGAGGCAGAAGATGTGGGGCAAGATGTATTTATCCGGTTTTATAAAACCATTGATAAATTTAAAGGGGACTCCGAATTATCAACCTATCTGGTACGTATCGCCATTAATTTGTCGATAAACGCTATTAATAAACGAAAAAAACGGTTTTTCCTCTCTGTTGACGATGTGCATACCACTGAGGTTTCGGATAAAGCATCCCAGAGTGAATGCCCTGAAAACAGAGATCTGAAGGAAATTCTTGATAAAGCCATAAGAGCTCTGGATCCAAAGTACCGAAAAGTCGTGGTGCTAAGGCTGGTAAACGGATACAGCACAAAAGAGACGGCAGAGATTCTGGACGTTCCAGTGGGAACAGTTTTATCGAGACTGGCCCGTGGTCAGAAAAAGCTGCAGGACCTGTTAAAGCCGTATTATGATATTAAGATAACACACAAAAACACAGCATAATGGAAAAAGATGAAAAATTAATGTACCGGTCGCTGGAGGGACCACTGCCTCCGGGAGATGAGCAAAAACTCCGCAAGGCATTAGAAACATCTGACACCTTACATGAAAAATACCGCAGAGCCATTGAGATCCGCGAATCAGCTGCTGCTGAGAATACAGATTTCAGCCCCTGGTTTGAGGCTAAAGTGATGCACGCCATCGAAAAAATCAGTGCCATCGATATTCAGAGTACGTTCCCGTTACGGTTTTACAAAACTGCAACGCTGGTGGGAGTTGCAACGATAGCAGCCATGTTAATCATCACCCTGATTTTTAATGGATCACTATCCATAAACTCAGTAATGGGTCTTGACAGCATTACTTCAGAGAATCTGACAGCCTTTATTGCCTTTGATTTTTAATTTTGAAGCTATGAAAAAGTTTTTCCCTTATATACTCGCAGCAACCATGCTTATTGCCGGATTTTTCATTGGCACTTTTACTGCCGGAAGGATAACCCGTAACAAAATAGAGCGTTTTTCATCGTATCGCTCACCGGATAACTTCAGGCAGATGTTGTACCGTGACCTGAACCTCACACCGGAACAGCAAAAGAAGGTGGATCCCATTATCAGGGAGCACAGTAAAACTCTTAGGAGTATGACCATGGAGTACAAAAGTGCTTTCACAAAAGAGCTGGATCAGTTCCATGCACAACTGGAGCCTGTTCTTACTGATGATCAGAAAAAGAAAATGGAAGAAAAACGGGATCAGTTTCGTAAAGGCTACCAAAAGGACAGGCAAAGGCGTCATCCCGGTGACAGAAGAGAAGGCAACAGAGACCGACACCACGACGGGCCGCCACCTCCCGGGATGCCACCCATGGATTAGAATCCAGAATTAAAAATCAACCTATTTCAGGACAAGACAATCCCTTCAATATTCAATATTCTGCATTTTTATATCAATATTTAACACACCTGCAGTACTGAAGAACGATTTACGAAGAAGGAAGAAGAAGGAAAGAGGGAG
>CAZQNY010000124.1:0-8093 GCA_964594665.1 uncultured Bacteroidales bacterium | reverse complement strand
ACCAATATATTCGGAGATATCATAATCGTATAAAGTCCACGTATTGCTTGTTCCTGTAAAATAAGCCAAAACAAAAGGGGTACTGTTGTAAATATCAGTAGAAACCTCAAAAAAACAGGTATCGTAATTCAGTTCAAGATCGTATTTTGCCATGAACGAAACCGATGCAGTTTCTGCATTTTCATTTAGCATACTCACTGCCGGAGCTGTCCATATACGACAATCCATATTATTGGTATAGTCACCATTCGGGCTATCCGTATAGCAGGAAGGTTCTGAATAATATTCAGAAGTAATATGATCCCAGTCACAGCCTGAATCACTTTCCCAGTTATCACCATCAGTAAAATGGTCAAAAAAGACTGTATTTTCATCTACGCTCACGCCATAGTCAATGTTCGACCAGCAGGATTCTCCTTCCGCATATACCGCGGTAACATGATATTCATAGATACCATTTGTCAGTGGGTCATCAGCAAAAGTATTATCTGTTACAGGGGTTGTATTAAGTTTCACATCATCACGATAAACGTTGTAACCCTGGAAGGAATACTTAGGCCCTTTTCCGGGTATTAAATCTTTAGGTGCATTATTCTGTGAAGCACCCCGGGAGTTGACGGAAAGATCTTTCACAACACCGGATGCAGCATCCATTACATACACATGATGAGAGAAATCAAAGCCAAGTTTTGTCCAGTTTCCCGGAGTTCCTCCCCAGGAATGTGTATTCTCAACACCAATATTTTCCGTAACAAGTGAATTAGGATATCCACCTACCTGATCTGCAGTCTCGATTGAGACATAAAAATCATCATATAAAGTAACAGGATAATCAAAATACAAGTAAGCCCACCCATAGGCAGGAGCTGTATTCCAATCAGAAACATAGAGAATTTCATCTGTATCGGCATCAATAATATAATATCTGAATTCATTGTTTCCATTCCAGGAGTCGGCTTCATAGAAAAGAGATGTAAGCCGTGAAATTTCCACGGGATAGGACATTTGAAAATCACTCATTTCAAACAATACCGCCCGATGGTTGAGCGAAGTATTAAACCAGCCGCCAGTGGGATAGTATCCCTGCCACCCTCCAAAAGGAGCCCGCCAGGAAAGATTTACTTTATCAACCCCATCAACAGCTTCTACAAACCAGGGGCCCAGATTAGAATAAACCGTAAAATTCTGCGGATACCAGGTCATATCTTTCGAGGTGGCGCTAACCCCTGTAGAAAGCACCAATTCATAACCATTGTAAACGCCAAAAGCCACATCCAGCGCAAAAGCCCCGGAAATAACAACAGTATCGCCTGAATTAAGGGTTTGCGTCACCGTTTCACTGTTATCTGTAATGGTGATATAGCTGTCCGGATCCGTTTTATCCAGCTGCAATGAAATGTTGTTTGCTGCCTCATCACCAAAATTAATCAGCTTAACATCAATGGTAGCTGACTCACCGGCTTCCAGAATATTATCTCCATCCGTTGTTACAGCAGTAATATAATCCACCACTACATAGGGTCCGTTTGGAGGAACAATAAGCATTGTTGATTCAGCAGGCTTGTAATCGGGTGCAGTAACGGTAACCTTAAGATCATAGCCCATTGTTGGGGTAACCGACAAGGTACAATCTCCATTAGTATCGGCATAGCCATACACATATACAGGGTTGGCGGTATTTTCATCGGTCAGACAAACAAGTGCACCTGATACCCCGGTTTGGATGGTCACATTCTGCTGTGCGCCGGCAATTACTGATGCCGGATGCGTAACAGCAAACACCCCGGGATCCTGAGTTAAAAGATCCATTTCCGGGTCGCCCATATTATTTATGGAGAACATTAGCCAGCGGTAGGAACCGTCATAACCGGCATTTCCGATATTATCGAGTTTTGATTCGGCAGAGACGGCAGCAAAGTCACAGGGGTGTGCTGCGGGGTTGCCATTAAACAAGGCATAGAAAAAATCCCTGGCATACTCCATGGAGGTACCATGACTAAGGCTTGCACTTCCATTACCCCAGCCATAACGCGAGCTTCCGTGGTACAGTACTGCTCCGCCATTCCCATTTCTAAGAAAAGCTTCACTCAAACAGGGATCATTACCGTATACTGATGTTTCAAAGGCATTGGTATTACAGGCCATGGTGATCACCAGCCCCTGCTCATAAGTATTATACAAAGCCGCAGCATCAGAAGAGTAAAAACCATTTCCTGTTTCCATACCCCAGACCTGCTGGCCTCCATGGGTAGCCATCCAGAAGTAGTTATAACCATCGTTCAGGATATCACTGGTATGCTGTGCCGTAACATCATAGGCTGCACCGCCGGTAAAATCCGTATCAGTATCGTAATATTTATACTTTGTACCGGTCCAGGCAGGAGCAATAATCTGGTTCCACATATTCTCACTGCGCCAGTCGGCATCGCTGTGCCCTCCCCAGGTGTTCCATAACTCATCGCCGGAGGAGACAAATTTGGTAGCAAAATCGCTCATTGGCGGATTTTGGATATGGTTGACAGTTTTTGTAACAAAATTTGTTGCGTCAATGGATGTTTGAACAGGCGCCCGGCCGATAAAGATCTCCGGAGCAAGGTCCACATTATCCCCTACCTCACCGGTTTTATCATCACCATCAGCATTCCAGTCAAACTGATTATCAAAACAACAATAAAAATGATCGGTAGGTATTGTATTATCTTCTGAAGGGCTTGAACTACTGGCATTAACAATGGCATAGCAATCCTGATCAGGCACCACCGTGTTATCACCACCCAGTAAAACCCATACCAGGCCTTTATTGGTATAATAATCCTGCAGACAGGCTTTGATTTTCAGCTGATCTGTTGCGCCGGAATAGGTTGATAGAATGGATTGAACAGATATCACCTCCGCGGGAACCCCTTTTTGTGTTTTCCAGTTGGCAAGAGGCTGAAACTCATCCATAAGGTTTTGATCGGTAATAACCAGATATTGCACATCATTGGGGTTCACAGGGGATTTTGAATCCGGGAGAGTGAGGGCTTCAGGATTCTCCACAAGTGCCTCCATGAGGTTAAAATGCGGAACCGTCGCTTCCCGGGAGGGAGTAAAATCACTGCTTTTCAGCTGCACCTCCAGACGAAGGGCGCGAACCATTTCAAGCCGTTTTTCAGAAGGGAAATACCGAAACGGACAATAATGTATGGTAATAAAACGGTATTGCCCCAGGGTATGGTTCCCGGCAAAGGTTGTATTCTCAGCCGGGAAAACCCCATCATTCTGATAAATTACAGGATCAGGTTTTATAAAAGCCGTTTTTGTGCCATCGGTAGGTACCATGGGCTGCATGGGATAAACCGTACAATTAGCATTAATTACAACGGTTTCTTCGTTTACCGAAAGCTGATCGAACTCAGTACCCACAGGGATAGCAAGATGAATGGATTTCACCGGAAGCGCCGGAGCACCGGGGGTCTCAGGAAGATAAAAATCTTCCACAAGCGGCTCAATAACAAGCATTTCATCCTGTTCCGTAAAGGAAAAATCCTGTTTGGCAAAGGAAGCTTCATAGCTTAAAGATTGGGCAAAAGAGCCCATTGAAAACATCACAAATATTGCGATACAAACGGCATGGAGGGCTTTCATAGTCAGTACTTTTTGTAAATGGTTATTAGTTAGATACAAAGTAACACAACAAAAGCCAAAAATTCAAATACAAACAAATTATTTAACAAAAAAAAGAAGCAGGGTATACGGAGTACAGAATATATTAATCCTCAAGAAGTTCATTACAGATATTATCGCTCATTTCACGGAATAATTTATCATATTCACGGTGGAATTTATCGAAAATCTCAACGATTCTTTTTCCTTCGTCGGTAAGAGAGGTACAACCACCATCGCAGCCGCCACGGGTCGTCTGAATGATTGGAAAGCCCAGGTTTTCTTCAATCTTCTTCAGGTTATCCCATGTTTTACGGTAGGTCCATCCGTTTTTTTCCATGGCATACTTCAGGGATCCGGTTTCCTCTATATCTTTGAGTAACTGCCACTTGCCATCACCGAGGATATTCTTCCCGTCATGGGTTTCAATCCACAGCTTATAGTTAAAACGGATATTTTTTACTTTTTCGTTCATAATCTCGTTGCGGTAGCGAAGATACGAAAAAGCCGGGATTAGTATTCATTCCAGGATTTCACGACAGGCACAGTGCTTCCATTCTCCATAAAAGAGGTTACCAATGCTGCCGCCAGCCGAGCGTTGGTAAGCAGGGGAATATTAAAATCAATGGCTGCCCTGCGAATAGTATAATCATTATGCAGCTCCTCGGAAGAGAGGTTTTTAGGAATGTTAATCACCATATCCACGGCCCTATCACGGAGCAACTTCAATGCATTGGGAGACTCCTGCACATCAGGCCAGAAGACCATTTCAGATGCCACTCCGTTGCTTTTAAGGAATTCATGTGTGCCTTTTGTAGCGTACAGCGGGATTCCGTTTTTGGCCAGGAGCTCACAGGATTTCAAAAGGTTGACTTTATCCTTCATGGTACCACCGGAAATAAGGATCCCTTTCTTCGGCTTTTTGTGCCCAACAGAGATCATGGCATTTTCAATGGCGCTATGCAGATCATTCCCCAGGCATCCCACCTCGCCTGTGGAGGCCATTTCTACCCCAAGCACCGGATCGGCCTTTTGCAGCCTGCTGAATGAAAACTGTGATGCCTTTACACCAACGTAATCAATATCAAACAGTGTTTTGGAAGGTTTTTCAACCGGCAATCCCAGCATCGCCTGTGTGGCCAGATCTATAAAGTTTATTTTCAGCACCTTCGACACAAACGGAAAGCTCCTTGAAGCCCGCAGGTTGCACTCAATCACCTTGATGTAGTTATCTCTTGCCAGAAACTGGATATTAAAGGGTCCTGTGATATTCAACTCCCGGGCAATTTTCGAGGAGATACGTTTCACCCTTCTGATGGTTTCCAGGTAGAGCCGTTGTGGAGGAAATACGATGGTAGCATCACCGGAATGCACCCCGGCATACTCCACATGTTCGGATATAGCATAGGCAAGCATCTCTCCATTGTTGGCCACTGCATCCATCTCTATCTCTTTTGCTTCTTCATAAAACTTTGAAACAACCACGGGATACTGCTTTGAAACCTTTGTTGCAAGTGAAAGAAAGCCCTCCAGCTCATCACGGTTGGAGACCACATTCATGGCAGCACCGGATAGCACATAGGAGGGGCGGATAAGCACAGGAAAACCCACCTCATCAGTAAACCGGAAGATATCTTCCATAGTCGTTAACTCGCGCCATTCGGGTTGATCCACCCCGATTGAATCCAGCAGTTCCGAAAACTTATGTCGGTTTTCCGCATTGTCGATGGAGAGCGGTGAGGTTCCCAGGACATTTACCTGCTGCCCGTGAAGTCGCATGGCCAGGTTGTTGGGAATCTGTCCGCCCATACTAACGATTACGCCATGCGGCGCTTCGGCGTCAATGATATCCATTGTTCTTTCAAAGCTTAGCTCATCGAAATAAAGCCGGTCGGAGATATCATAATCCGTACTGACTGTTTCGGGGTTGTAGTTAATCATGATGCTTCTGTAGCCTTGCGACCGTACTGTTTGCAAGGCATTCACACAGCACCAGTCGAACTCCACACTACTGCCAATGCGGTACGCTCCGGAGCCCAACACGATCACCGATTTACCATCCTGCTGGAACTCCACATCATCCTTTTCACCGGAATAGGTCAGATAGAGGTAGTTTGTCTTCGCAGGATACTCTGCCGCCATGGTATCGATCTGTTTTACCACAGGAATAATTCCATGTCTCTTACGGTATTCACGCACCTTCATCATATCGGTGGCAATCTCAGTATCTTTACTTTTAAGCACCAGTCGGGAGATTTGAAAATCGGAGTATCCGGATATTTTTGCCTCCCAAAGAAGGTCCAATGGAACGGACTCCATTCTGTTAAACCGCAGGAGTTTATGTTCAAGCATAAAGATATGTTGCAGCTTTTCCAGAAACCACATATCGATGCCGGTGAGGTTATGGATCTCCCGGGTGGAGTATTGCTCCAGAAAGGCCTGGTATATCATGAAGATCCTTTTGTCGGTGGGCTCGGAGAGTTCCTTTGCCAGATCATTAAAACGTAAATCTTTGTTAGCTGTAAAACCGTGCATCCCCTGCCCTATCATTCGCAGGCCTTTTTGAATGGCCTCTTCGAAAGTGCGTCCGATGGACATTATCTCGCCGACGCTCTTCATGGAGGATCCGAGAATTCCGGATACACCATGGAACTTACCCAGATCCCAGCGGGGAATCTTACATACGATGTAGTCCAGTGCCGGCTCAAAAAAGGCGGAGGTCTCCTGTGTAACGCTGTTTTTCAGATCAAAGAGCCCATAACCAAGCGCCAGTTTTGCTGCCACAAAAGCAAGCGGATACCCTGTTGCTTTTGATGCCAGTGCTGAAGAGCGCGACAGGCGGGCATTCACCTCAATAACACGGTAATCCTCTGAATCCGGGTCGAGGGCAAACTGTACATTACACTCTCCCACCACGCCGAGGTCTTTGATCACCTTAAGGGATATTTCGCGCAGTTTATGGTACTCACTGTTGGAGAGCGTTTGTGACGGCGCCACGACAATACTCTCACCGGTATGGATCCCCAGCGGGTCGAAGTTCTCCATATTACAAACGGTGATTCCATTGTCGAAACGATCGCGGACCACCTCGTACTCCACCTCTTTCCAGCCTTTCAGCGATTCTTCCACAAGCACCTGGGGACTATAGCTGAAAGCCTTGTCCAGCAGCACCTTCAGTTCGTCCATATTATAACAAAAGCCGCTACCCTGACCTCCCAGCGTATATGCCGCACGGATAATCAATGGAAAACCGATCTCTTTGGCTGCTGTTAACGCATCATCAAATGAAGAAGAAGCGATGGAACGGGGTGTTTTGATGCCAATACTTTTCAGCCTGTTGGCAAAGAGCTCCCGGTCCTCCGTCTCCATGATGGTTTCCACCGGAGTACCGAGCACACGCACATTATTTTCATTCAGCACACCGGAGCGATACAACTCAACACCAACATTGAGCGCCGTTTGTCCACCGAAAGCCAGCAGTACACCGTCGGGTTGTTCCTTTTTTATGATTTGCTCCACATAAGCAGCATTCACCGGCTGGAGGTAGGTTTTGTCTGCTATTTTCTCAGAAGTTTGGATGGTGGCGATATTCGGGTTCACCAGCACCGTTTCGATGCCTTCTTCTTTGAGTGCTTTCAAGGCCTGCGAGCCGCTGTAATCAAATTCACCTGCTTCACCTATTTTCAGTGCTCCGCTGCCGAGCACCAGTACTTTCTTTATATCTGTATATTTCATTTTTATTATTTTTTAGATGAGATAATCTGCTCCATAAAGCGGTCGAAAAGGAATTCTGTGTCTGTTGGTCCGCCGGACGCTTCAGGGTGGAACTGTACTGCTGACAGCTTTTTTGACTTGTGAATTATTCCCTCGCAGGTATTGTCGTTGAGGTTCACAAACCAGGGTTCCCACTCATTGCTGAGTGTTGATTCATCTACTGCAAAGCTGTGGTTTTGCGAGGTAATGTAGCATTTTTCGGATCCCACAATTCTGACAGGCTGGTTATGGCTTCGGTGGCCGTACTTCAGCTTGTAGGTCTGTGCGCCGGATGCCAGTGCCATGAGCTGTGAGCCGAGGCAGATGCCGAACACAGGTTTGTCCGTTTCCATAACATTTTTCAGGTGATTGATAGTCGGCATGCACATCTCCGGGTTTCCGGGGCCATTGGAGAGGAAGATGCCATCGCTGTGGTCGTTGGAAAAGTCGTAATCCCAGGGCACCATTTTCACGGTGCAGTCGCGCTTTAGCAGGCAGCGCAGGATATTAACCTTGATACCACAATCCACCAGCGTGACCGTGTATTTTCCGTTTCCGAACGTCGTCACCTCTTTGGTGCTGACCATACTAACGAGGTTGTCAGCATTGGGATCGTACCAGGGGATATCGTCGTCGAAAGTGATTTTGGCCAGCATGGTACCGTGTTCGCGGATATGTTGAGTAAGAGCGCGGGT
>CAZQNY010000123.1:0-8099 GCA_964594665.1 uncultured Bacteroidales bacterium | reverse complement strand
GAAGAAGTATGCTCAGGAAACATGGCTCCCAAAGTAACTATCCGTAACCGCGGGGAAGAAATCCTGACAACACTCGATATTGAGTATACCGTTAATGGAAGCGATCCCGTATCTTACGCATGGGAAGGAAGTCTGGAATTTCTTGACAAAGACAGCTTTGTTCTTCCGGAAATTAATTATGAAGTAGCTGAAACTAACGTTGTAGAGGTTACTGTTCTTAACCCTAACGGAACAACAGACGAGAATCCCGTAAATGACGTTACTACCGGTGAGGTAATGGAAGCAGAAACTATTGATCCTGTATCCTACCTCATTATTCGTACAGATGAGAAACCGCAGGAAACAACCTGGGAGCTCTTAAATTCTGAAGGTACTGCTGTTTATTCCGGTGGCCCTTACACTGATCCTGTAACCTTCCACAGAGATACTTTTAATCTTTATCATACTGAATGCTACACGCTTAATGTTTATGATGCCGGTGGTGACGGCCTTTGCTGTGGTAGTGGAACTGGTTTTGTTCGCCTGGTTAACGAAGAAGGCGGAACTGTTGTTTATGGTATGCAGTTCGGTGATATCTATGTTGGTGAATTCAGCGTTTATGCTCCTGTAGGTATCACTGATATCTCCGGTAAGATGAATGTTGAGGTGTATCCTAACCCAATGACAGATCAGGCAAATATTGTTCTGAATCTTAATGAAGCATCAAATGTTGCTCTTTCGGTATATGATATGATGGGCAAAAAAGTTCTGATGCAGAATGAAGGTATGCTTAACGCCGGTACATCAAATATCACTCTCGATGCCAGCGAACTCTCAAAAGGTATTTATGTTCTCCACATTAATGCCGGTGATGCAGTTATAACACACAAAATTACGATTGAATAAGATTACAAATTGTTTTTCTCCGGGCTGTTGCTTTATTGCGGCAGCCCGTTTTTTTTATATTTTTGGATGCCCGTGATAATCAGGCAACGAATTCTGTTTATTTCTGTCTTAATGAAAGACTTCTAAATTTAATACCACTATAATGCGTAAAATTTTTACTCTTGCATTCCTGCTCCTGTCAGTACAAATTCTTTTTGCTGATGAAGTGCAGAAGACCTACTATTTTAACAATCCTGTTGTTTCAGAAAGCAACGGATATGTTTCGATAAACTTTGAAAACACATCGCTTTCCGGATTAAAAGGCGAGCCCGCGATTCCATACCAAATGGTATCGTTGTTGCTTCCTGAGGGGCACAGCGCCGTATCCATCCATGTGGAATACCAGGATGAAGTGTTTTTACCTGACAGTTATCTTCTGGCTCCGGTGCAGGCGGCACAACCCATATCCAGGCCTGAAAAGCATTCTTTTGTAAAAAATGAAGATGTTTATGCTCTCAACGGCATCTATCCCTCTTCTTCTGAAGGAATTCTCTCAACAGGATTTTATGCCGGCTATGCCCTGGCTTCCTGTGCCATTACTCCTTTACGCTATAATCCGGCTCAAAAAACAGTAAGCTATTATAAAAAAGCGGTAGTAACCATTGAAACAACCCCTTCTGCGAAAGCAATAAAAGCAAATTCCCTGCTGCGATCAGATCATAAAACCATCGCTGCTGTATCGAATACCGTTCAAAATCCTGACGACATACAAAAATATTCCCGTAAGGAGATAAAAAATGATAATGCATACGACAACCTCATCATTTGCCCTGCTGAATTTGTGGATCAGATGCAGCCTCTGTCGGATCTGTATTTAAAAAGAGGTTTAAAAACGCAGATTGCAGCTCTCGAAGATATTTATTCCGCAATGAGTGGTGATGATAATCAGGAGAAAATCCGTAATTATATTATTCAGGAATATACGGATAACGGAATTTATTATGTGCTCCTTGGCGGAGATGTGGAGCTCTTCCCTTACCGTGGTTTTTACTGTGCTGTTCAATCCTCATCGTTATATGAAGATTATAACATCCCTACTGATTTGTATTACTCTGCCCTTGATGGCACATGGGATGATGATAACGATGGCGTTTGGGGTGAGATTGGCGAAGATGATCTTCTTCCTGAAGTATCGGTGGCCCGGTTCTCATTTAATACTGCTACAGAGCTTCAGAATATGATAAACAAAACGGTCTCGTATCAGGACAGCCCTGTTGTTGGTGAATTGAACACACCTCTCCTTGCCGGAGAACATCTTTATGACGATCCATTGACCTGGGGTGCTGACTACCTGGATTTATTGGTTGGGTACCATGAAGACAACGGATACACAACCACGGGTATTCCTGAAAGTGACCCCTATATGACCATGTACGACCGCGATCAGAGCTGGTCGAAATCCGACCTTATCAATGCCATCAACCAGGGGCATTCCTTTATTCATCATTCAGGTCACTCCAACTCAACATACACCATGAGGATGTACAATTCCGATATCACCAATTCAAACTTCAGTGGTGTGAATGGTGTTGATCATAATTACTCCCTGGTATATACGCATGGTTGTATTTGTGGCGCTTTTGATGATTCGGACTGTATTGCCGAGCGCATGGTAAATATTGAGAACTTTGTGGTTGCCGGAGCTTATAATTCACGTTACGGTTGGTTTAATGAAGGCCAGACTGAGGGCCCGTCAGCACACCTGCACCGTGAATTTGTGGATGCTGTGTACACTGATAAACAAAATCGCATCGGTGAAGCGCATCTGATCAGCCGCACTGAGACAGCTCCCTGGGTGAATGCTCCCGGACAGCATGAAGAAGGCGCTCTGAGATGGTGCTTCTATGACTGCAATATCTTTGGCGACCCTGCTCTGGCGGTATGGACCACCGACCCCGTTACCATCACTGCTGATTTCCCCGCTGCCATGGTTATTGGCCAGAATACCCTGAACGTTACGGTAATCGTTGATGGAGCGGCAGGCGAGGGTTATTCCTGTGCACTGGTGCACGATGGTGTGCTCTATGGCGTTGGTGTTGCTGATGCTACAGGTTCCGCAACCATTGAACTTGATGAACCTTTTACGACTCCCTGTGATGCAAAACTCTATATTTCAGGATATAATGCAATTCCCGAAGAATTTACTGTTACGGTTGTGCCCGGTGAAGGGGCATATGTTGTAGCCGGTACTACAGTTATTAATGATGCAGCCGGAAATAACAATGGAATGGTGGAATTTGGCGAAGCAATCACCCTTACCTCTACAATGAAAAACGTGGGACAGGAAGAGGCTGGTAATGTAGTAGTATCCATTTCTTCTTCGGATGAAAATATTACAATTAATGATGCCACTGAAGATTTTGGAAGTATTCCTGCCTCAGGAGAGGTAACTAAAAATGATGCTTTTGCAATTGCTGTGAATGACAATACCCCTGATCAGCATCAGGTAGCTATCCAAATGGATGTTACCGATGGTACTGATAACTGGGCCTATAATTATTCTTTTATTGTGAATTCTCCCGCTGTTGTTGTAGATAAAATTACTATTCACGACCCTGAAGGAAACAATAACGGCCGTCTGGATCCCGGTGAAGATGTTACCATTGAAATTGATATGTTTAATGCCGGTCATGCCAACTCTCTGCAGGGTAGCGCGGAGCTCACATCTTCAAGTCCGTTTATCACTGTTGGCAGCGGTAATGTTGATGTAAACGCCATTGCAGTTTCAGAAATTGAAACCGTATCGTTTGATGTTTCTGTTTCGGAATCTGCTCAAACAGGTGACCTTGCATCTTTTGCCGTTAATCTGGAAAGTGGTTCCTTTAACTTTGGCGGACAGTTTCAGCTTATTGTGGGTATTATACTTGAAGATTTTGAGACAGGTGATTTTACTTCTTTCCCATGGGAATTTTCCGGTAATGCCGACTGGACAATAACAGAATCAGCACCTTTTGAAGGTACTTATGCCGCGCAATCGGGTGTTATCACCGACAGCCAGCAAACAGATATGGCAGTAACCATGAATGTCACCACAGAAGGAGAGATATCATTCTTTATGAAGGTCTCTTCTGAGGGTGGTTATGATTATTTACATTTTTATATCGATGATCAGATGAAAGAAGAGTGGTCGGGTTCGATTGCCTGGGAAGAACACTCTTATATGGTACAACCGGGAACTCATACCTTTAAGTGGATTTATAGTAAAGACGGATATGTCTCATCCGGCAGTGATATGGGTTGGATTGACTATATTGAATTTCCTCCCTGCAGTGTCGAAACAGGGGTGAATGAGTTTATGAATTACGACTTATCAGTTTATCCCAACCCTGCTGATGATCGCATTTTTATTAATGTTCCGAAAGGAGATGATAATATTGAGATTTCTCTCTTCAACCTTTCCGGAAGAATCATTCGCACAATTTCAGCTCAGGGTGGCTCTACTGTTATGATGAATGTTTCTGACCTTGAAGCAGGCACATATGTCATTACCTCAGCTGTTTCCGGGGAGCGTATTTCTTCAACATTTATTAAGAAATAGAAATATGTATACAAAATTTTGTAAATTGCAAACGTTTGCATCTAACTAAAACTTAAACGAAACACGCAAGGATAGAAACATTTGCTTTCACATTCTTGCGTGTCTTTTTATGGATAATAATTATTGACCAAATAACAACTGTATGAAGAGAAATTTTACATTGCTGATTATGCTGATTATTAGTATGATAACAGTATCAGCTCAAAATGTTAAGTATCATTACGATGATGCGAAAGGTAACCAGGGGATCACTGTTCTCAGCCAAAGTGCCGGAAACGTGATGATTAATTTTTCCATTGAGGACTTCACTGCTGAACCTGTTGATGTTAAGGGGCAGGAGATGTTTTCTTTGAATATGCCCGGGACATTACTCCCCAATGATGAGGGAAAACCCAATCTTCCCGGTGAAAGTCATTATATAGCTATTCCTATTGGCGCTGCTGCAAATGTAACGATCAAGTCAAAAAGGGAAGACATCTATGAAAATATGGAGATTGCTCCCGCTCCGCGCATCCCATTGGATACAGAAGATGGACCGCTGGATTATAATCGTGATATAAAGGTGTATGAAAAAAACGCGTTTTATCCTGAAAACCCTGTTGTAATCTCTGAAACAACAACTATCCGCGGCGTTGATGTTGTGCTTGTAGGTATTACTCCTTTCCGCTACAACCCGGTTACAAAAGAGCTTATTGTTATCCGTGATATGGAGGTAGAGGTTTCTTTTGATGGCGGTACAGGTGTTTTTGGTGACAACAAATACCGCAATCGTTTCTGGGATCCTATTCTGGAAGATATGATCCTTAACCAGGAGATGTTGCCAAAAGTAGATTATACAAAATCGATAAACGGCACAAAAGACCAAACAGGATGTGAGTATGTTATTATTACTCCTACAGGTGCTGATTTTGTTGCCTGGGCCGACAGTATTAAGAACTTCCGTAACCGTCAGGGGATTTTAACCCATGTATATACCCTTGAAGAGGTCGGAGGAAATACTACCAGCGCCATTGAGAACTTTATCAACGACGCTTATACCAACTGGGATATTCCTCCTGCCGCTGCTTTGTTACTGGGTGACTATGGTGATGATATTACCAGCCAGGTGGTTTCGCCTATCTGGGACTCCTACTGTGTTTCAGATAACATCTATGCCGATGTAAACAATAATGATATGCCCGACGTGGTTTTTGCCCGCATCACTGCCCGTAATGGTGCCGAGCTTGAACTGATGATCAATAAATTTCTGAATTACGAAAAAAATCCACCTGTAAATCCTGATTTCTATAATCACCCGATTACTGCATTAGGATGGCAGACCGAACGCTGGTTCCAGATTTGCTCTGAAACCGTTGGCGGATTCTTTAAAAATGTTTTGGGTAAAGATCCCGTTCGTATTAATGCCGTTTATGGTGGTAATCCCAATTCCGACCCCTGGTCAACTGCGACAAATACAAATGCAGTGCTCTCTGTTTTTGGTCCTGATGGACTTAGCTATATTCCTGCTTCACCTGCCGAGCTGGGTGGCTGGACAGGCGGTACTGCTAATGCAGTAAACCAGGCTATAAACGATGGCGCTTTTCTCCTTCAGCATCGTGACCACGGTGGCGAAAACGGATGGGGTGAACCCGATTATGGCAACACCGATATTAACGGAACAACAAATACTGACCTTACCTTTATCTTCTCCATTAACTGTCTTACAGGAAAATATAATATCTCCGGGGAATGTTTCGCTGAGAAATTCCACCGTCACGCGTATGGTGCTCTTGGTCTGATCGCTGCTTCCGAAGTATCGTACTCTTTTGTAAATGATACTTATGTATGGGGTTTGTACGACAATATGTGGCCCGAATTTTTACCTGAATTTGGCTCCACTCCTTCTGAGAGAGGTCTTTTACCCGCTTTTGGTAATGCTGCCGGAAAATACTTCCTCCAGCAGTCTTCATGGCCTTATAACACAAACAACAAAGAGGTAACGTATAACCTTTTCCACCATCACGGCGATGCCTTTATGACCCTCTACTCCGAGGTTCCACAGGATTTATCCGTAACACACGACGATGTGATGGTTTCAGGTGCCCCTACACTTGATGTTGCTGTTGACGAGGGTGCTTTTATCGCTCTGACTGTTAACAATGAAATTATTGCTACCGGTATCAGCGAAGGCGGTGTGGCAACGCTCAATGTCCCCATGCAGCTTCCTACAACGGTTATTGATATTGTGATTACAAAAACCAATTTCTTCCGTTATGAAAATCAGATTACTGTTATTCCTCCCGACGGAGCCTACGTTGTAAAAGATAGCTTTGAGGTGCATGACGAAAACGGCAACGGACAGATTGACTATGGTGAAACCAACACCATGGATGTGACATTGAAAAATGTTGGTAATGAAGACAGTGATGCAGGTGTAGCAACATTAGCTACCGAGAGTGAATATATTACTTTCGTTACAAACACTGTTGATTTTGATGCTGTTCCCGCCAACCAGACCTTATTACTGGAGAATGCATTTGAATTTACTGTTGCCGATGATATTCCTGATGCAACAAATATTACCTTTATGCTTACCGCCAGCGCCGGCGATGAGGATTGGGTCAGCTACATGGCTGTTAAGGCTTATGCGCCAAACCTCAAGGCCCTGCGAATGGAAATTGATGATTACCAGGGTGATATGAATGGTCGCCTGGATCCGGGTGAAACAGCTCATGTGACTATCAATTTTGAAAATGCAGGTATGAGTGACGCCATGGATGCCATTGCAACTTTAAGCGCAATTTCCAATGAAGTTACCATTAATGAAGGAACTGTTGAGGTTGGATTACTTGAGGCGCAAGGTTCTGCTACTGCCATGTTTGATATTTCTATTGATGAAAATGCTGCTATCGGTTCTATTGCAAGTATGGGCTTTAACCTTAGCGCAGGAAATTATTCTGCTGAACGTATTTATAATGCAAAAATAGGTCTTATCCTCGATGATTTTGAAACCGGTGATTTCAGTGCATTTGATTATACTTTTGACGGAAATGCCGACTGGTCAATTACCACTTCTGAGGTTTATGAAGGTACTTATAGCGCCAAATCAGGAGCTATTGCCGACCAAAGCAAATCAGAATTGATCCTTGATTATAATGTCGCTACTGACGATTCAATCCATTTCATGTATAAAGTTTCCTCTGAAGCCACCTATGACTTCCTGAACTTTTATATCGACGGTGGCGTTGTTGGTTCGTGGTCGGGAGAAGAAGGCTGGGCTATGGCCTCATATCCTGTCAGTGAAGGACAACATGAGTTTAAGTGGTCGTATGAGAAGGATTATAGTGTAAGTAATGGTTCTGACTGCGCATGGATCGATTATCTGATTCTGCCGGCAGAGCTCCGCATGACTGCCTATGCAGGTCCTGACATGGAAGTATGTGAAGGTGATGACTGCCCGCTGGATGCAACTGCAGCACTTTATGAAACCCTGCTCTGGACTACCAGCGGCGATGGTGTCTTCGCTGATCCTGCTTTACCACAAACAACCTACACTCCGGGTGAAAATGATATCGCTGCCGGTTCAGTTATCCTTACAATGATCATCTCTGATGAAAGCAAGGAGGAAATGTCGGATGAAATGGCTCTTACCATTAAT
>CAZQNY010000122.1:4017-8209 GCA_964594665.1 uncultured Bacteroidales bacterium | reverse complement strand
TCCACCGTGTTAGCACGGAGTCTCTTGGAGTTTTTTTCTGCGAAGCAGAAAATACACCGTGGAACACTGTGATTCCTCTGAGGAACTCCGTGTTCCTTTATATTAAAAGAAAAAACCGTAGGATTTCTGTCTCAATCTATTAATGTAAAAACAATTTAATCATCATAATCGTCCGATACCTCATCCAGATCAGAATACTTATCTTCAAAGTCTTCTCTGACATCATCTTTCAATAAGCCGTCATCATCATAATCATCATCTTGCAAAATAATATCAACAGCCTGGGAAACCGTCATTCTGACCATGTAGTATTTGTCTTCCGTCTCGAAAGGCAAAGCACTGACAGTTAGTCCTTCTTTATTTTTAAACCGTATAAGGTTTTGGCTAAAACCCTCAGGATAAGTAAGTTTTATTTGTTCCTGAATCTCTTCAGGAAGCTTTTCAAAGTCTTTTATAACTCTTGTCTTACCGCTGGTAATATTTGTACTCATAATTCCTCAATCCAAAATTTACTAAATTGCATTGCAGGTAATTCAGGCTACCCAAACCAAAATCATGTGTGTTTTTCGTTGTGAAAATACGAAGAAAGATGAATCAAAAACACAGACGAATTAAAAAAATAAAAAAATTACGTAAATCACTGACTGATGATATTTTAAAAACACTCAACGGCATCAATTTTACTATTTTTGCAATGCGGATACATAGTAATGTATGCAATGAAAAGGATGAAAAAGCGTTTTACACACCGGAAAACAACAAAAGATGCGAAGAGTTATAACAAGTATATTTACATTGACATTATTTGCCCTTACGATGCAGGCGCAGAACGATATCAACACACAATTGCTGTTTGAGGAAACAGTAAATACAACGTTTACATCTGAATGGCAATATCTTTCCACCGACATATACCTGCTCAACACATCACGGTTTGAACGGTTGATTAATGATATTGATAGTGATCAGAAGAAGCTTTTCAAGAAGAAAAATGAGATTGAATTCCTTACCATTACAACAAAACTGAAAAATCTGAAGTATTTCGGCAAAAGCGAGATTGTTTACCCCATTTATAATTATAAAATCAGCAATGATAAAATAACGGCAAAGGATTCCCGGTCGAGCAGTACACGTGAGGTAATACGGTTAATTGACAACCTGCCCGTTTCCTCGGTAGACGATGTTGTTGAAGCGAGTATTGAGGGTCGGGCAGTAACAAAGAACCGCAAAAGTGAGCTTCTGAATGTAGTCTCTGATCAGTTGATAAATATCAGCAAATTCAAAAACCCCACGGATGCTGCCTTTTATCTGGTTGGTGAAATGGGGCAATATATGAAAAGCCTTATCAGCAGTACTGATTATCAGTTTAGTAGCACGATACGACTTTTTGAGGGTGATAATTTCAGCCAGAAGTTACATTCGGTTAAGGTATATGCATTATTACCTCCGGGGCGCAATGCACGGCTTCGCACCAATGGATTATCACAGTTAGTGGAATCGGAAGAGCCAGAGATAAACCGAATGGTTCTTGAAGATTTGATAAAATATAGCTCCTACCCCGTTATTGTTGTTGTTAACTATAAGTCGAAATATCAGATGCCGGTAATTGTTGGCGAGGAGGTAACGCCGGAGCTTATTGCCCAACGCAGGTCAAAGATGAAAAAGGATTACAATAACGGCTTGATAAACGATGATATCTACCGCCAGGAAAAAGCCTTTACTGAATACCTGGACGCATTTTCACGGCTCAACAAAAACATTGAATCATACAGCCTTGCCATGCAGATGGGCAACCAGCTATATATCAGCCAGACACTATTCGACATCATCACAAACTACCGTGAGTTGCTGACCATGCAGCAAAGCCGCGATACAGAATTTGACGGGCTCAGCGCCTATGAAAACATCTTCCGGCCGGAATATGAATCCATACTGCGCAATGCAGATGTTTATATGGAAAAAGACCGCAATTTAAAAAGCTGCCGTACCATTGCAGAAAATCTGTATTTGCTCAATATTGACGAGAAGGCTTATCAGGATTCCACATTAAGGGAGAAATTTTTATCGGCTTTTTATGCTGTTGATCTCCCTGCAGACGGATATATGAAGACTTCCGTAGTGGGTAAAGAGATACTCGCACAGATAAACATTCTTGAAAACAGACATTATAAAGATGTGTTTCTTCCCCGAACCAATAAGCTGAAAACCATAAATATCAGTGATACCTCACAACAATACCGTAATGAACTGCTGCGGGAAGTAAACAGGAGCAATTGTGCCATTTGTAAAGAAAAAGTCCTTGAAGAAATCAGGACCTTCGATGAAAGGAGTACCGAAGTAAAAATTATGCACGAAATTTCGAAAAAGGACTCCCTTGTTGATGCTGCGGCAGACATACTTTTTGAACTTTATACCACAGAACAATGCCTTAGTTCAAATCTTAATCAATACAGGGAAAATCCTCCGGTATGGCTTAATATGATTGAAGAGCAGCATAAAGAGTTAAAGGCACAACTGAGTCTGCTGGAAGTTGTACTGAGTATTGATAAGGAAATCAGCAGTAGCAATCTGAAAGATATCACTGACTACAACAGCCATATACAGCAGCTCACACGGGCGTTACAGGACGGGTATAACAAGCTGTGCAGCAAGGTTGAAGGGCTATGCAGCTGCAACTAAATGCCTTATTTACATATAAAAAGAAATATATTAACTTCGCGGCTTAATTAAACAAAAACCATGGTATTCAGCAGCAGTCTGTTTCTGTTATATTTCTTTCCGGTATTTCTGGTGATCTATTTTCTCATCAGAGGCACAAAATGGAAAAACCTGTGGGTTTTATTTGCCAGCGTATTGTTTTATGCCTGGGGCGCACCAAAATTCATTTTCATTGTTCTGGCATCTATTGTTGCTGATTTTTACCTGGTACAATGGATGGATAATTCCACTGCACGCAGAAAAAAACGGTGGCTGATGGCAGGTTCTGTACTGCTAAATATCGGGCTTCTGGCCTACTTTAAATACGCGAATTTCTTTATTGAGAACATTAATACCCTATTGGAAAATCTTGGTATGACGGCAGTGCACTGGACACATGTGGCGCTTCCCATAGGGATATCATTTTTTTCGTTTCAGAAGCTCACCTACAGTGTGGATGTTTACAGGAAAGTACACAGGCCATTAAAGCGGGTCACTGATTACGCCATGTATATTTTGATGTTCCCGCAGCTTATTGCCGGGCCTATTGTACGTTTCAATGAAATCGCCGATCAGATTGAGGGCCGCAAGGGCAATGAAACTGCTGAAAATCGTCTGACAGGCTTTTTTCGTTTTGTTATCGGGCTGGCCAAGAAGGTTCTTATTGCCAATGTGCTTGGTGAACAGGTTGATATGATCTTTGCCCTGGATCCCGGAGACATTACCTTTGGTTTATCATGGATTGGTATTGTGGCATATGCCTTTCAGATCTATTTTGATTTCTCCGGCTATTCGGACATGGCCATAGGTATTGGCCGAATGATAGGTTTTGACTTTCCTGAGAACTTCAATAATCCTTATGTCTCTCAAAGCATTAGTGAATTCTGGCGCCGATGGCATATGACACTGGGCAATTTCATGCGCAACTACCTGTACATTCCTCTGGGCGGCAACAGAGTGGCCAAAGGGAGGATGTATTTCAACCTCTGGGTTGTTTTTCTGATCTCCGGATTATGGCATGGAGCAGCATGGACATTTGTTGTCTGGGGAGCATTTCATGGCCTGTTTTTAATTCTCGACAGGTTATTCCTTCTCAATATTTACAAACGCATCGGTAAAATTCCATCCATTGTAATAACCTTTATCATCACCATGGCCGGCTGGGTGTTTTTCAGGGCAGAAACACTTCCTTTTGCCTGGAGCTACCTGGAAAAAATGTTCTCTTTCAACCTCGCAACATCAACTATTTCTTTTGATCAGAAATTCTGGTTTATGATGGTTGTCGGTTCATTCTTCAGTCTTTGGGCTGCAATCCCCGGAGTGGAAGCCTGGATGGACAGATTATTCGCCAAAGGACAAAGTAACAGAACGATCGTCTTTATGGTTATTTTCTCTGTTATCTTCTTTATTATCAGCCTTGCATCAATTACAAGTACCGGATTCAACCCGTTTATATACTTCAGATTTTAGCAATAGCCCCAACAAAATAAATTGC
>CAZQNY010000122.1:0-3917 GCA_964594665.1 uncultured Bacteroidales bacterium | reverse complement strand
TTCAACCCGTTTATATACTTCAGATTTTAGCAATAGCCCCAACAAAATAAATTGCTTACTCCACCTCGAAATAGATCGTATCGGAAGCAAATGCAGAAAACAGACCGTAACCGTTTTCAATATTTGTATAGGGATCAGTTAATGAAATCGATGAGGTACCACTACGCTCAGTGAGTTTTACATATTCTTCAGTAACGGCAAATATCACCACACGATGTGTTCCAAGGTAAGAAACATCTCTGAGAGTAATGTTATAAAAATTATCTTCCGTAGGAGCAGTCACCGTTGAAACAGGTGGCATATTGGTACTGTCATCAATAGCAAAAGACATTGCCAGCTCCGGGTCTGTTTCGATATTCTCAACAGAAACATAGTAATAGGTGTCATTATCTGCTGACCAGGTAATATCAAGTCCTTCCATCATTCCGCCACCACCGGAGCCAAAAGTGGGAACATAAAGCGTATTGTCACTTATTACCACCTCCGAAGGTGTTGCAGGAACAATTACAGAAGCCGAAAGAAGCGTTTCATTATACCAAATTTCAAGGTTATACGCTTCACCTGGAATAATCTTTACACTTTCATCAGCACAGATATAGTGCCCCGGCAATGATGTTTCTTCAAAAGCATAGGTATCCACCCCGATACTAATATTAACCTCCAGCCCGGAGATCCATTCCACATCGTTGTTATCATCACCATAAGATAATATATTTGATACCCTTACCGTATCAGGAAAAAATCCTGATTGAAACATGCACTCAACGACAGGAATATCAATATCCCCGGAAACAACATTCTCAGTTTCGCAGGAAGAAAGGAAAAATATTGCAGGAATGAGGAATAAAACGAATTGTATTTTTTTCATAACTATTTCAAATTAAGCGTAAAGGAAATATTTGGAGTAATGCCCAGCAGGTTAACATTGGTTTCAATAAGTGTTCCGTCAACAACCTCAAACTCTTTATACCAGACATTGCTTCTGTTGTAGGCATTGAAAAGAGAAAAGCCCAGGTTGCCATTCATGGTATCACCGAGTTCAAATTTCAGCGTTGCAGAAAGATCCAGGCGATGATAATCGGGCAGGCGATAGCTGTTTTTATCACCTACAACAATAAAATCGCTTATACTTCCATCGGGGTTTGTTATCTGATAAGCACCCAGAGGAGGCGTATAGGGCTTCCCGGTTGCATAAATCCAGGTGCCGCTAAAAGTCCAGTTTTTCCACAGGTACGAACCCACCAGTTTTACTTCATGGGTTGCATCATGATTGGCAGGAAAGGGATCGTCCCCATAGATATCAAACTGATAATCTACATCCGTGTAGGTATACCCTATCCAACCGGTGAAATCGTGAAGTTTCTTCTGAAACAGAAATTCAGCACCTTTGGCAACACCATCGCCGTTATAGAAATACTCATCAAAATCCATATCACCACCAAATGTTGGCACAAAACGCAGGGTATATTCGGTAAGGCCGGAAACAGGTTTGTAAAAAGCATTTGCCTCGGCAAGGAAATCATTATTCTCCCATGTTAATCCGGCGATATAGTGCGTTGAAGTGCTCACCGGAATGGTGACATCATCGGCGAGCATCCAGAAATCGCGCGAACCCGACTCCAGATCTTCCCGAAGGATACGCGTTGCAAACTGGTTGTAAATGCCCCAGCTGGCATTAAGGCTCAGCTTTTTGGTGAAATAATACCGCATGGAAAGTCTTGGCTCCAGATACATCTTATTTGTTCCCGAATACCAGGTGGTTCTCAGTCCGGGTTTTACTGAAACCTTATCCCAAATCATCCAGTCATCACTAACATATGCACTTAAGGTAGTTTCTGCATCATAGGTGTCCTGAATAGAGAGAGAATCATTTATATTAAAAAGGTAATCCACCGTGATATAGGATGCCTGCAAACCAAAATCAACCTGATTATTAGCTCCTGTTTTCCATTCATTTTCCAGCTTCAAACTATAATCATTAAGTTGATTATTTTCATAAGAACCCCTTACAATCTCTTCATCATCATGAATCCTTGTCATTCTTTTATCGCGGACGCTGTAATAATTACTAAACGATCCCAGGAGGTTGGAAAAAAAAGTCTCGTTCCACCTTCTCGACCACTTCAGACTTGAGCCCCAGTTACCCCAGCTGGTAAAGTCATTGTTCTCGCCGGTCATTTCAACACCTGCCCGGGCAAAATCCTGATCTCTGGAGTTATCCAGATCATCCTGACCATTATAAAAGCTCCATGAAAGCTCATCTTTAACAGAAGGTTTGTAGGTTGCTTTGGCATTTATATCATAAAAATAAGACGAAGGGGTCACCGACTGCATCATCCTGTTACCCATAGAGTGCATTAATTCAGTTTCATCGCTGCTGTTAAACTGATCGAATATTTTATCATACAAGGCTGATTCAAAAGATTTTCTGGCACTTATAAAGAAAGCTCCTTTCCCTGCAATGGGCACTTCGGCATAGCCACTATAGCTTAACAAACTCACTGTTGCGCCTGCATTAAACTGGTATTCATTCCCATCTTTACCGGTTATTTCCATAACACTGGACGTGCGGCCACC
Organism: uncultured Bacteroidales bacterium; assembly: GCA_964594665.1. Taxonomy (GTDB): domain Bacteria; phylum Bacteroidota; class Bacteroidia; order Bacteroidales; family BM520; genus BM520. The sequence continues at coordinate 1,340 of CAZQNY010000122.1, read as the reverse complement.
AAATTTGGCCTCGAAACCACCTTTGCTCATTTGTACATTCTTGATACCAACAGGATTAAATGCCGAGAACATGCCAAAGAGGTGATCCACATGATAAACGGTAAACCCATCGTAAAGCACCAGGTTTTGGTCGGGAGTCCCTCCGCGAACATAAAGCCCTGAAGAAGACTCATTACTTCCTGATATTCCGGGCAATAACTGAAAAGAACGGAAGATATCCTTATCGCCAATGCTGGGTAAGGCAACAATTTGCTTTGGAGACATACTCACCATACCCTTAACACTATTCACTTCAAGCAACTTTTCTTCTTTATCGCCGAGGATTTCAACAGTTTCCAGAACAGTTGCCTCAGGCTCAAGTTCAATCCGCAGTTCGGCAGCAATAATTTTAGGTGATAATTTGAACGACTGGCTTTTATACCCGATATAACTTACTACCAGTGTGGCCGTATCAGAAGGTACATGAAAAAGTGTAAAATGGCCATCAACATTAGTCACTGCTCCATTATTTGTTCCTTCCACAATGATCTGGGCAAACGGAAGCGTTTCTCCGGTTCCTGATTCGGTAATCTGCCCATCGAGCGTAAAATCCTGCATTCTTTTGTACACAGGAGGTTTCCATGTTATCGCGACACCGTTTTTACGGATAAAAATGTGGTCTTCAATAATCTTACAATACAAATCAGTATTCTGAAGAAGTCCATCAATAACAACAAAAACATTCTGATCTTTAATATTTCTGCCCCGAACAATACCTGCTGGCAACTGAGTATCCTGATAATCGATAATAAATCCATACCTCCCGGAGACATCCCGAAGTATTTGACTCATTGTTTTTCCATACCACGATCCTGAAATATTGGTATCAGGTGTTTGCGCATTAGCAACAAGGCCCAAAGAGGACATAGTTACAACACAAAAAAAGATTAGGACATAACGCCTTAATAAATTAATTCCCATGGGTGTAGTTTTGATACAGGACTCTGACAAAGAAAGAGAGTGAAATATTTCAGGGTTTGGGGATTTTAACATTTGTTGTGAGGTGTGGAGGTGATGGACATACGTCTGACCCTTTCAAAGGGTTTTAAACCATTTAAAAGGGTTTCAAAGGGTTTCAAAGGGTCAGCATTTCCGACCTCAGTGCATACCTCTCCCCATCTGGCACCGGTTCAAAAACCCCAATGCCACACGACTGGCAACAATATTTCAGGGCCAAAGCTCACACCTTTAACCCGAAGGATCCTGCTGTTTAATACGAAAAAGGGCATTTTGTTACCCTATGGATTGCAACTTTTTTTCACCGCGGAGAAAAAAGGCGCCAAGGCAACAACTTTCAAGGT
>CAZQNY010000121.1:0-8243 GCA_964594665.1 uncultured Bacteroidales bacterium | reverse complement strand
CCTTTAACCCGAAGGATCCTGCCACTTAATACGAAAAAGGCCATTTCGTTACCCTATGGATTGAAACTTTTTTTTAAAAAAATAAAAATCGAATCGCTTCCGTGCTTATAAACAGAGTCAGTTTTTCCTGTTGAGAATAAATTTTGTTAACAACGCTACAAGAACTCCAATGGCAACACCCAGCAGGGCACCGCAAATAACGTCAAGTGGATAATGGACACCTAAGTATATGCGACTGTATCCGACCAGAGAAGCCCAAAGAAAAATCCATACCGATTGACGAAAACGCCATTGTAAGGTTCCACTCACAAAGGCAGCCAAGGCGAATGTATTGGCGGCATGAGAAGAGACAAAACCATATTTACCTCCACATTTATCATGAACCCTGTGAACAAGGTCAAACAAATCAGGCTCATGGCATGGCCGCAGGCGCATAACATGGTCTTTAATAAAAACACTCCCCTGATCACTCAGCGTAATCAGCAAGACAACAGCTATTAATATTATCCAGGTACTGTTCTTATATTTTTTATAAAACAGAAAGAGTAAAAATGCATAAAACGGAACCCAGATAAGTTTGTCGGAGACCCACCACATAATAAAATCAAGAAATTCATTATGTGCACCATTCACAGCAAGCAGCCATTGGGTATCCAACTTTAGTAATCCGGAAAAATCAGACAAAATTGTCATGATCATAAGTCTTTATTGAGTGCATTCCAAAGTTTATCTTTGAGTTCAGTGACGCCGATTCCAGCTACAGATGAGATAAATAGCCATGGCAAATTGTCGGGGATTTCTGGTTTTAGCTCTTCGAGCAACTCATCGTCGAGCATATCGCATTTCGTTATTGCCAGCACGCAGTCTTTATCAAGAAGCTCGGGGTTATATTGCTGCAACTCATTACGAAGTACGCGATATTCATCAGCGATATTATCTGAATCCACGGGGATCATAAATAGGAGCACAGAGTTTCGTTCAATATGACGCAGAAACCGCAGGCCCAAGCCTTTACCCTCATGGGCACCTTCAATAATGCCGGGAATATCGGCCATAACAAAGGATCGGTTATTCCGGTAGGCAACCATACCAAGGTTCGGACGCAGAGTCGTAAAAGGATAATCAGCGATAGCAGGTTTTGCTGCAGAGATCACTGAAAGGAGCGTTGATTTTCCGGCATTGGGAAAACCTACAAGACCCACATCAGCGAGGATTTTCAGTTCAAGGATCTTCCATAATTCCTGTCCGGGTTCTCCGGGCTGTGCAAACCGGGGTGTACGCATTGTAGAAGATTTAAAATGGTCGTTACCTTTACCACCTCTTCCGCCGGGCACCAGGACACGCTGCTGACCGTCGCTAACAATTTCGAACTCAATTTCACCTGTTTCCGGATCTCTGGCTACAGTTCCCAGGGGCACATCCAGGATAACATCCTCACCATCCTTGCCTGTTTTCAGCTGTGCGCCGCCCATACCGCCGTGTTCAGCTTTAATATGTTTGGTGTACTTCAGGTGGAGAAGGGTCCACATCTGTTTGTTACCCCGCAGGATAATATGCCCGCCGCGACCACCATCGCCACCATCGGGACCGCCAAAGGCCGTTTGCCTGTTACGGATAAAGTGTGCAGATCCAGCGCCTCCGTTTCCGGAGCGGCAGTTGATCTTCACATAATCAACAAAATTCGAACTTACCATACGGTGGCAAAGTTAGTTACATTCATCGATTACAGAAATTAAACGTTGAGTAATTTCATCAATAGTTCCCAAACCATCAACCTGACGGTATTTATTTTGCTGAATATAGTACTCTGCCACAGGTTTTGTTTTCTGTTGATACTCGTGGAGACGTTTGGCTATAGTATCCTCATTATCATCGCTCCGCCCGGATGTACGAGCCCTAATAAGTATGCGTTCAATAAGATCTTTTTCAGGTACATCAAGACTTACCATGCAGGTAATATGATCATTCACATTATCGAGCATTTCATCCAATGCATCTGCCTGAGCTACGGTACGGGGGAATCCATCAAACAGGATTCCATTGCACTTTAAGTCACTATGATGCATTAAAATTACGTTTTGAACAATATCGATCACCATTTGATCGGGGACGAGTTGCCCCATATCGATAAGTGCTTTGGCTTGCAAACCCAGTTCAGATCCAGAAGCCATTTCCGCCCTTAATGCATCACCTGTAGATATATAAGCTAGATGATACTTATCCACCAGGCGCTGTGATTGAGTCCCTTTCCCTGCACCGGGAGGGCCAAAAATAACAATATTCATCATACCGACTTTTTTCGTTACCCGGATATCAGGCTGTAGATGTGCGGCAGGTTTCTGCCATAGCCATCGTAATCAAGCCCGTAGCCGACAATAAAATCATTGGGGATCTCCATCCCGATATAATCAACGTGATAATCACACTTAAATGAGTCAGGTTTAAAAAACAATGTGGCAATTCTAACATCCCCGGCTCCCAGGCCGTTTAAAATGCCGATGATCTGCTCCATGGTATACCCGGAATCAACGATATCTTCAACCACAACCACTGTGCGGCCTTTAATATCTTCATTCAGTCCAATAAGGTTTTTCATTTTATTCGTTGAAGAAGTCCCTTCATAAGAGGCTACTTTCACAAAAGATATCTCGCAGGGCACCTCAACTTTTTTTACCAGGTCGGAAGCAAACATAAATGCTCCGTTAAGAACCACCAGAAACAGCGGATCCTTGCCATTGAGCTCATTATTCACCTTTTTTGCCACATTTTTCACCGCAACATCAAGTTGATCAGCGGGAATAGAAATGGCAAACGTTTTATCTTTAACAGTTACTTTATCCATGATGGTTCAGCTTTGCATTTATGCAAATATACAAAATCAAACATCTTAGGGCTTTATTTGTTGTACATTTGCTTATTAAAACATTAAAACAACGACATGAATCCTATTGTAAGTATCATTATGGGCAGCACTTCCGACCTTCCGGTAATGGAAAAAGCGGCTGCCTTTTTTGAAGAAATGGAAATTCCATTTGAGATGAATGCCCTGTCAGCGCACCGTACACCGGAGAAGGTAGAAGCCTTTGCCAAAGGTGCCATGGAGAGAGGCATAAAAGTTATCATTGCCGGTGCCGGCATGGCAGCGCATCTTCCGGGAGTCATTGCCGCAACAACACCTATACCGGTAATTGGCGTACCCATAAAAGGCTCTGCACTGGAAGGCATGGACGCATTACTGGCTATCGTTCAGATGCCTCCCGGCATTCCTGTGGCAACCGTAGCCGTGAATGGCGCCCTGAACGCTGCAATCCTTGCCGGTCAGATAATTGCCTCAGGAGATGACCTCATGATGAAAAAAATGATTGATTATAAAGAAAACCTCAAGGGTAAAATTGTAAAAGCCAACAAGGATCTTGAAAAATTAGAATATAAATTTAAAATTTAAATTCCTGTGGAGACAAGGCATGCGTGGTAGAGACAAGGCATGCCTTGTCTCTACCACGTTTTCATCACCACCATAAGCCCGTCGCGGAGGGGAAGCAATACATTCTCTACGCGATCATCGTTCTGAACAAAATCATTAAATGCCATAATGGCTTCCGTATCTTTATCCGGATTATCCTGCAACACCTTTCCATCCCACAGCACATTATCAACAAGTAAAAATCCACCACATTTTACTTTAGGTAACATTGCATTATAGTAGACCAGATTATTTCGTTTGTCAGCATCAATAAACACGAGATCCACAGGGGCATGGATTGTATCAATTAATTCCAGTGCACCGCCAATAAGCAACTCAATACGGTTATCATATCCGCTTTTTTTAAAAAATTCTTCCGCCAGGGCTGCATTCTCAGGATGCTTCTCAATGGTGGTAATGTAGCAATCGTCAGGCATAGCCTGCGCCATGGCTAATGTGGCATATCCGGTAAAAGTGCCAAGCTCCACAATATGTTTGGGTTGGATCATTTTCACAATCATTGCCAAAAAGGAGCCCTGCAGATGCCCCGACAACATTCGCGGCATCAAAACCTGAATATGGGTTTGCCTGTCAAGCTCATGAAGTAACTCACTCTCTTTTGAAGTATGCTCTTCGGAATATTGTTCCAGCCCCGGATCCCAGAGAAATCCGCCATCTTTGCAATTATCATGTTTCATGGCGCAAAGCTACAAACAAGAAAAGAAAAAGGTTACATCCGGGATATTTTTTCACCCTCTGTGGTGATATAATCAGAAAAGCAATCAGCCGTCATACAAGAGTGTACAGGAATAATCCCCACCAGGGATCCCGGTTTAAACTGCTTTATCATTCCTTCGGGCACCGTAATGGTTCCATGTTCCTGCGACAGTGATGTCACAAATAAATCCTTTTCAGGAAATCTCCAGCCTTTTTCATTCAACAACACTACCTGTCCATACACTGTTGTACCGTTTATATCAAGAGCTTCTTTTGAAAGATGCACCCCACCACAGTGAACCACAATGCTCTTTCGGTCCGGATACCGGCCTATTACAGGGGCGGCAACGGCAACGGCTATCTGATTTTCGTCACAGGCACCAAGGGATTTTTGCATCAAATCATAAAACACAAAATTCCCGGGGCGTACCTCATCAATACCCTCAAAATCATCTACCACCGACATGGAGGGCGTATCCCCAATAGAAATAATTGCATCCGGGAATTCTGAATTCCAGCGTTGCTTAAGGCGCTTCATTTTTACTACCGTTGTTTGATGGATCTTTTGTATCTCTTCAACGGAAGCAGCATGGTAAGTATGCCCGCTATGCGTAAGGAAACCTCTGAATATAAGGCCACTACACCCTTTCACAGCCTCAAGAACTTTACTAACTGCCATGCCGTCATCTACGTCAACACCTGTACGGTGATATCCACAATCGACCTTCAAAAACAGGCCTGCAGTATTTGATATTTTTTTATCTACAGCCTTTATTACAGCAGGATCATCAGCAATAATGTTTACGGAAATTTTCTCTGCCAGGGTATTTAATTTTTCGCTTTCGCGGAAATTAAAAGGTATGGCAATGGTAATATCATTCCAACCATTTTCAGCAAAATACTCCGCCATAGAGAGAGATGAAACAGTTATAGCTGCCACACCGGCGTCTTTAAACCACTCTCCCACTCCGGCACTCTGGTGTGTTTTAAAATGAGGTCGGAAAATGGAATTCGAATCAATGGCCTTTTCAGCCATATGCCTGATATTCTGTTTACAAATTTCAGTATTAAGGAGAATTTCCGCTTTGGTAATTTTTGCTGTATTCATATCACAAAGATACGAATCCGGGCATGTTCTTTTACTTCTAAATAGAAAAAGAAAAAAAATTAATACGGCATATTCCCGAGGTACACATAGGTAAGTTGTTCTTTTGCCAATTTCAGTAATTCATGCATCGTTTCAACGGGTGTTGGTGGGTCTTTCATCTTATAATGAGGGTAATAGCGCGACAAATGAAGCACTGTATCTTTACCCAATTCATCATGAATAAAACTTACCATGCGAACAAAATCACCGGGATCATCATTCTTACCTGGGACCACAAGATTTACGACCTCCAGATGTTTTCCTGAAGCAGCGATTTGTTTAAGACTTTTCAGCACAGGATTCAGAGAGGCTTTGGTCACCTGCTGATAAAACTCCTCAGTAAACCCTTTAAGATCAATACTAAAAGCATCGGTAACCTTAAGAAGCTCTTTCAGTGGTTCGGTTGCAATAAAGCCATTTGAAACCACAACATTTTTCATCCTGCCATTTTTTACCTGTATGGCAACATCCATCATAAATTCAAACCATACAGTTGGTTCATTGTAAGTATATGCCACGCCAAGGTTATTGACCTTTGAGCCTGCAAGAGCCACTACTTCACCGGGTGAGGTGGTCAACATCCTGGGGTATTCCTCAACAGAGGATTGGGAGATAATATCGTTCTGACAAAAAGCGCACCGCAGGTTACAGCCCACAGAGCCAAGGCTCAGAATCTGCTTTCCGGGATAAAAATGATAGAGCGGTTTTTTCTCTATTGGGTCAAAAGCATAACTGCATATTTTCCCATATACTGTTGACACCAATGTACCGGCTTGATTTTTACGCACACGGCATCTCCCATAATGCCCCGGGGCAATTGTGCAGTGATGCGGGCACAGCAAACATTGTACATTATCATTGTCGGCAGTAATCCAATATTTCGCATTTTGGGCCATCTTTACAAAGATACAATCATTACCGAAAAACTGCAGTATACTTCAGATGGATTTTACTACTTTTACACATCAAATAATTGTTATGAAAAAATATATTCTGTTTTTTATTCTGATATTGATGCTGGGAGCCTGCAACCAAAAGAAAACAGGCGAACTAATCACTGAAAAGATACAATACGACGTTATTATAAAGCCCGACAACCTTGACAATGACTGGTGGGTTAATAATCTGGAAGGCTCAAAGCGTGAAAAGTTTGTGCTGGCACTGATGGATGATGCTTTAAACCATAAAGTGGAGGTTTATGACTTCTTTACCGGCGAGAAGTTAGCATACGAACGTATAGAGCGTATTAAAGGGCAACGTGACACGATTCTTTTCCAAAAGTCTGAGCCTCCTTACAGCGATACCTTGATGGTTGTTGATCACAACATCGAATACCGGGATATCACAAAGGTGCGTTTTCTGGAATCGTGGAGTTATAACGGTAATGATATCCGTACAATGGAGAAAAAAATCATTGCGATCGCTCCGATGATTGAAAATTACGATGAAGAAGGTAACTTCAGGGGTTATGAACCTTTATTCTGGATTTACACAGATAAATAAAAAGACAAAAACAAGATGTATCAATATCATACGCTCGCTTCAGGGCTGCGGATAGTCCATAAAGAGAGCAACTCTGCCGTTTCACATTGCGGCATCATGATCGACACAGGTTCGCGCGATGAGCAGGATCACGAACACGGCATTGCACATTTCATTGAGCATGTAATTTTTAAAGGCACCACCAAACGGAAGGCTTTTCATATCCTCAGCAGGATGGATAATGTAGGAGGCGATATGAACGCCTACACCACCAAAGAGGAGACTTGTGTATACGCTTCTTTCCTGCCTGAATACTACGGCCGTGCCATCGAACTTTTCAGCGACATTCTCTTCAATTCGGTATTTCCGGAAAAAGAGATTGAGAAAGAAAAAGATGTGGTTTATGATGAGATCACCAGTTACCTTGACACTCCCTGGGAGCAAATTGTTGATGACTTTGAAGACCAGCTTTTTGCAGGGCATGCACTGGGGCGCAATATCCTTGGAACACCCAAAAGCCTTGAAGAGCTTAAAAGAGAGGATATTTTCAACTTTATACGACGCAACTACAAGCCTGAAAATATGGTTCTATGCTCTGTAGGAAAGATCTCCATGAAACGGATAATCCGGATGGCAGAAAAACACTTCGACACCGGGAACACCTATGATAATGCCATAGAGAGAACACCAGTGAACGGATATTATCCTGAGAAACAAATCATCGACAGGAACAGTTTCCAGACGCATGTGGTTGTTGGCAACAGGGCATTTTCATGGGAAGATAAACGCCGGACCACACTGGCACTGTTGACTAACTACCTTGGAGGTCCTGCCATGAATACGCGCCTGAACATGGCCATCCGCGAGAAACACGGAATCACCTATAACATCGAGGCACAGTACACGCCCTATTCCGACACCGGCGTGTTTTATGTTTACATGGGCATGGATCCAGTGAATGCAGAGAAGGCACTGCGGTTGTTGCACCGGGAATTTGATAAAACACGTACAAAAACGCCGGGCACAACACAACTCCATATTGCAAAAAAACAGTTCAAAGGCCAAATGGCCATCGCACAGGAGTCGAACCTCAACGAGATGCTATCCATGGCAAAAAGCATGCTGCTTCGCAATAGGGTCGACTCCATTGAAGAGCTGCATGAGAAGATCAACAGTATCACAGCAATAGAATTCCTCGATACCGCCAATGCAATATTAACTAAGGATCAGCTTTCGACACTAATATTCAAAGGTTCGGAACAGGAATAAAAAAACAGTGTTTTACCGCTATAAATATTTCTGCAAGGCAGAATACACGGCCAAACACTGTGTCCACAATGAGGAACACTATGTTCCGGAAGGAATAATATTTTACTCTACCACATGCGCCTCTGCGGCATGCAGAATCTCTTTTGTATCGTCACGGTAAATATA
>CAZQNY010000120.1:0-8277 GCA_964594665.1 uncultured Bacteroidales bacterium | reverse complement strand
ACAATAACAACAACAACAACGACAACAACGACAACAACGACAACAACGACAACAATAACAACAACAGTTTCCCCTCAGACCTGACAGGAGAAAAATACCTGTCCCGTTTTCATAAGACCTATGAGACCGGATTGCAGCTCGGCGCTGTAGGCGCCAAACAGCAATCACCCGGGATGCCAGCCCCGTGGACGAAAAGCCACCGCTCCCCCTCCGCGGCTTTAGCCGCACCTTCGGAAAGCTTCCAATACAACAACCTCAATAAATCTGTTATTGCAAAACAATATAGAACCCGTGCCCCGGCTTGTCCGCCTGGCCCTAATAACTTACTGATTATACGTTAATTATTAATTATTGCTTATTAAAATAAAAAAAATCCTCCACGGCTGAAGCTATGGAGGATATGATGTGACCTTCAAAAAAAGCTCCTTTTAAAGGAGCTTTGAGCGTGGCATCGACTGGAATCGAACCAGTGACACAAGGATTTTCAGTCCTCTGCTCTACCAACTGAGCTACGACGCCATCCTTAAGTGGGTGCAAATATACAACTATTTTTCTTTGGTGCAATAGTTTTACAAAACCGAAATAAAAAAAATTTGAGATATTTTAACAATGCCCTCAATATGAAATTATTACTTTTGTGAAATTATGAATTTAATCGCAGATATCGGAAATAGTTTCTCGAAAGTAGCACTGTTTGACAGGAAAACCCTTGTACGAAGAGGAGAGATTCCTGCCCTGAGCAGCGGCTTTCTGAAGGATTTCATAAAAAATGTGCATGTTGAAGCCGTGGGATATAGCAATGTTAGAGATACATATATTTCTGATATGGAGCTTTTTAAACCTTTTGGTGAAGTATATCCCTATACTGCAGACGATAAACTGCCCATAAGTATAGCTTATAATTCTACTGATACCCTGGGCACTGACCGTATTGCTGCGGCAGTATATGCGGCTGATTGTTTTAACCAACAAAACACCCTAGTCATTGTTATTGGTAGTTGTATTACAGCTGATATTATAACAGAAGAAGCGGCATTTCAAGGTGGAACCATTAGCCCGGGACCTGAAATGCGTTTGAAAGCAATGCATCATTTTACAGGTAAGCTTCCCGAATTGAAATTTTCTGATGATGTTCCTGTTCCGGGAAAATCTACTGCCGCCTGTATGCATGGTGGCGCCTGGCATGGCGTTCTTGCTGAAATTGAGTATTATATCCGGCATTACCAGCAACATTATTCAAACCTTAACGTTTTGTTATCCGGCGGATACGCACCTTTTTTTGAAAAAAAAATTAATTATCCCATCTTTGCACAGAAAGATATTGTGCTTAAAGGGCTCAACGAAATATTAAACTATAAGCTTGGAACGATTGAAAAATAACTTACTGAGAATATGCACTGTTGTAGTTATCCTATTCTCATCAGGGACATTAAGCGCCCAGATTAACAGTCCGTATTCGAATTTTGGTCTTGGAAATTTGCAGAGTGGGAAGTCGATGTTTTATAACTCCATGGGTGGTATTGGGATTGGCATGAGCAGTGATTTGTATATCAACCCCTCAAATCCGGCAACCTATGCTGCATTCGATACCTTATCGTTTATTTTTGATATGGGGCTGATAGCCGAATCAAGAACTCTGAATACTGTTAAAACCAAGGAATCGTATAATGCTGCCGGTATTGATTACCTGACGTTTGCTTTTCCGGTTACAAAATGGTGGAAAACAAGTATAGGAGTAATCCCCTATAGTAAAACAAGTTACCAGATGGTATCGAAACAAAACTTACCCAATGTGGGGAACCTGGAATATATTTTTGAAGGTTCCGGCGGGATAAATAAGTTTTATTGGGGCCATGCGGTGAAATTTGGCGGTAAAAATTATTTTGCACTCGGCGCCAATGTCAGCTATCTCTTTGGTACAGTTCAGGATGTACAGTCAGTCACTTTCCCTGATTCCATCTATTATTTCTACACAAAACACTCACAATCAATAACATACAAAGATTTATATTTTGATTTTGGCGCGTATGGGAATTATGAATTCGGAAAGGATAACGAATATGTATTAGGGCTTGGAGCCACCTGGGCGCTGGGTCGTGATATAAAAGCTGTTAGCAATCAGTTATCCTATACCTATCTTCTTTCAAATACCGGTGTTGATTATATCAAGGATACCCTGCTGTTTCAGGAAGATGTTGCCGGAACAGTAGGAATGCCGCAGACCATAGGTGCAGGATTTTCCTTTAAAAAGAAAAACAAGTACCATTTTGGAGCTGATGTATCCTACCAAAACTGGGAGTCGTTTCATATTTTCGATGTGGAGGAACCGTTGGAGAATATTCTGCATTTTGCTGCCGGCGGCCAGTATATGCCAGGAGGCGAAACCGTTGGAAGTTACTGGCGCTGGGTAAGATACCGTGCAGGATTTTATTACAATAACTCCGCAATACAGGTAAATAATATTAATATAAATGAAGTTGGCATAACATTTGGAGTTGGCCTACCGCTGCGAAGAAGCAGGTCGACAATAAACCTGGGCATGGAGATAGGAAACAGGGGTACCACTGATGATAATCTAATCCAGGAGACGTACGTAAACTTCCGATTAGGATTTTCCATCTATGAAAACTGGTTTATTCAGCGAAAATTTAATTAAATTCGCATCTTAAAGATTGATTAACAATAATAACGATAACGATATGAAGGCAAAGGTTGTATTAATTCTACTCAGTTTAGCACTCTCTGTACCCGCCCTGGCAAGTGGCCTGGAGGTACGTAATTATGAACCCGATGATGAGCCCAAATATGGCCAGGACAGTATACAGTGTCTCACAAATCTGTCACTGTATCGTGAATTTTTCAAGCAGTGGAAAAAAAGCACCTATCGCAGTGAGGCTGTAAATGATGCTATTGGCCCCTGGCGCTGGGTTCTTCTAAACTGCCCAAAAGCTTCCCTGAACACTTATGTTGATGGTGTTAAGATTATAAGCTATATGTATGATAAAGCTCAGGAAGATCAAAAAGCAGCTTATCTGGATACACTGATGATGGTTTATGATACACGTATCAAATATTTTGGCAAGGAAGGTTACGTTCTGGGGCGTAAAGGTCTTGACAGATATAGCAACAAACTGAGTAATGATGATATTCAGCCTGCATATGATATTCTTGCAAAAAGTATTGAAATGGAAGGCAATGATTCTGAATATCCTGTTGTTGATTTATTTTTCAGAATAACAATTGATTTGTATAAATCGGATATGGCAGAGAAAAGTCTTATTCTTGAAAACTATGACGCTGTCAGTAAAATTGTTGATTATAATATTAAAAATAACAAGAAATACGGTAAACGTTTTGAACGCGTAAAAGGAAATGTAGAAAGTAGTTTTGAGCCCTTTGCATCTTGCGAAGATCTTATTCCTCTTTATACAGAAAAATTTGCTGCTGAACCTGAAAATGTTGAGCTTCTTAAAAAAATCACTTCCATGCTCGATAAAAAAGGTTGTGATGACAGCCCATTGTATTTCGATGTATCCGTAAAGCTTCATGACCTGGAGCCATCACCTGAATCGGCATTCCATATTGGGAAAATGCTTTATAACAAGCAAAACTATACCGAAGCTATTGAATACCTGACTCAGGGCTTAGGTATGGAAGATGCTGAAATGCTTGAAACCTGCTACTTCGCTCTTGCCGACTGTTATAAAAATACCAACGATTTCCCCAATGCAGTAAAAAATGCCCGTGAGGTTCTGAAACTGAACGAAAACGACGGACGCCCCTATATCCTTATTGGAGATATGTATGCAGAAACTGCAGGTAAGTGTGGAAGCAATGACCTTGAAAAGAAAGCACCTTACTGGGCTGCTGTTGATCAGTATATCAAAGCTAAAAGTGTTGATGAATCACTTGCTGATGTTGTAAACCAACGGATCAACGCTTATAGCAAGCAATTCCCAACAGCGGAAATGATATTCTTCCACGACTACTCCGAAGGTCAGTCGTATACGGTTGAATGCTGGTTTACGGTTACTACCAAAATTCGTGCTGCAAAGTAAAATAAATGACATTTGATATTTTCCGGGTCAGGAGTTCTTTCCTGTCCCGGAATTTTATATCTTAGAGCGGTGATGAAACTTCTGAGAATCATTTTATTGTTATCCTTTATTGTATCATTCTGGTTTTTCTTTACAGGATGCACCAATGATGTTAATGATATTAAGGAATTAACTCTCACAACAGACACGCTCCCGGGAGAATCAGCAAAGAATGTTGTTATGCATTATAGTGAAAAGGGACACATCCAGTTTACTTTAACAACACCCAAACTAGACAGATACAATACAGCATCACCCTATATAGAATTTCCGGAAGGACTGCAGGTGCAGTTTTATGATTCCATCGGAGGTGTTAAATCGGAGCTTACTGCCAACTATGCTATTAGCTATGAAAACAAAAAAATGATGGAGGCAAGGGATGATGTTGTGGTTAATAATTATGAACAAAAGCAAACCCTGAATACCGAACATCTTATCTGGGATCAAAAGAAGCATATTATTTATTCCGAAGTTTTTGTACGTATAACTACAGAGGAACACATTATTTTTGGTGATGATGGATTTGAATCCGATGAAGAGTTCAATAAATGGACGATACGAAGTATTTCCGGGAAACTGGATGTGGAGTCATAAATAAAAAATGGATAAAAACGGTTTAATAATTCTGATAACTATTCTGTTGAGCGCTTTGTTCTCGGGAATGGAAATCGCCTTTCTGAGTGCCAACAAACTGAAAATTGAGATCGACAGGAACAAGGGGTCTTTGTCGGCTCAGGTTATCGCCTGGTTTTCAAGAAACCCAAACCGCTTTATCAGTGCACTGCTACTGGGTAATAATATTGCTTTGGTAATTTACGGTATAGCCATTGCAGATATGTTGGATCCCGTAATCTTGCGGTTACTCCCCGATTATTTGCAGTCTGATTTTCTAATTCTTCTTATTGAGACACTTATCTCTACAATCATAATTCTTTTTACCGCTGAGTTTCTTCCTAAATTATTATTTAGAATTAACCCAAACTCAACATTAAAAATTTTAATCGTCCCTGTAAGCGCGATATATGTAATTCTATATCCCATTAATCAGATTTTTGTTTTTATAAGTGAACTTATCCTTAAAAGAGCCTTTGGGATTAATTCTATGTACCAGGACTATGTTTTCGGGTATGCAGATCTTAACAGCTATCTGGAATATGGCTCTAAAGAGGAAGAAGACGAAAAGGCCTTTTCTGATGAGATACAGATTATGCAGAATGCAATTGATTTTCAGAAAGTAAAACTCAGGGAATGCATGATTCCCAGAACGGAAATAGAAGCCCTCGAAGTAAATGATAGCATTGAGAGCCTTCGGAATAAATTTATCGATACGGGGCTTTCGCGCATTATAATTTATCAAGACAGCATTGATAACGTAATCGGGTATTGTCATAGTTTTGATTTATTCAGCCAACCGGAAAAGATAAAAACTATCCTACGACCAGTAATTATCGCACCTGAGACGATGCTTGCTCACCGTGTGATGACACAGTTTATTACCGAACACAAGAGTATGGCTGTAGTAGTAGATGAATTTGGTGGTACGTCAGGGATAGTTACCATGGAGGATATTCTTGAAGAAATACTGGGAGAGATTGAAGATGAATATGATGAAATAGATGTTGTGGAAGAAGAGGTAAAAAAAGGCAGTCAATATATCTTTTCCGGCCGCCTTGAGATCGACTATCTTAATGAAAGATATGAGCTTCAACTTCCTGTTTCAGAGGAATATGAAACACTTGCAGGATTAATAATCCACTATCACGAGAGTATCCCGGAGGAAGGAGAGGAGATAACTGAGGACCCCTTTATGTTTCGAATACTTCAGGCTTCCAATAATAAGATCGAAAAGGTCTTTCTGGTAAGAACGTAGGAGTATCATTATCACATACTTTCCTGTTTTTGGTTTCATTTTAACTATTCTAAATTAAATTTTTAATCTTAAACATTCTTGATTACATTTGCAACCTTAAAAAAAACAGATAAACAGATTTACAAATGGCAGTTATTGGAAGAATTAGACAACGTTCCGCACTTCTTGTTGTCGTTATTGGTGTGGCTCTTGCCGCTTTTATCCTTGGTGACTTCTTTAAGAAAGGTCAGCGCAGGGAAATGAATATCGGTGTTATTGCAGGAGAAAAAGTTTCTGTAATCGACTTTAACAACAAGGTAGAAGGAATCGTTGAGATGCGCGAGAGGAGCTCCGGAGAGCGCCTGAATGCTGATGATCTTTTTAGCATCAAACAGAGTACCTGGAACGAATTTGTTCAGGATATTCTTATGGGAGAACAATATGATGAGCTCGGATTGAGCGTTTCTGTTGATGAACTGAACGACCTTATCCTCGGTGATGAACCTCATCCTTACATAAAGCAAAACTTCTCCAACCCGCAGACAGGTCAGTTTGATGCTCAGCAGGTAAGCCTTTTCCTGGATAATCTTAACAACCGTGATGTTGTTTCCCCGGAAATGAGAGAAAATTACCTTTATCTCGAGCACCTGATCAAAAAAGATCGCCTGCAAAACAAATATTTTAACCTGCTTTCACAAGGCTATTACATCCCTTCAGCCTTTTCAAAAGCTGACTACGAAGCCTCAAATGCCAAAGCAACTTATCGTTTTGTAGCCCCTACTTTTAAGTCAATTCCTGATAGCACAGTTAATCTTACTGATGCAGATTATCAGAAATATTACAACGAAAATAAGTATCGCTATCTGCAAGAGGAAAGTCGCGACCTGGAATATGTAATTTTCCCTGTTCGCCCCACAGCAGAAGACCGCAAAGATCTTGACAATACTGTTCAGACACTCTTCACAGAATTCCAGGAAGCTCAGGCTATTCCTAACTTTGTGAATGCTGTTTCCGATCAGCGTTACGACAGTACCTGGTATAAAGTTGATCAGCTTCCTGTTTCAATAGCTTCTCAGCTTGAAGAAAATGCAGAGGCAGGAAAATACATCGCTCCCTATTTTGAGAACAATGCTTTCCATTTTGCAAAAGTTATGGATGTGATGAATCGTCCTGACTCAATGAAAGCCAGTCATATATTGATTTCTTATCAGGGTGCTTTCCGTGCAGACCCTGCTGTTACACGCACTAAAGAAGAAGCTCAGGCGCTGGCCGACAGCCTCCTGAATGTCATCAAAAAACGCCCTGCAAAACTGGATGACCTGGCGAAAGATTTCTCCAACGATCCTTCAGCAGTTGAAAATAATGGCGACCTTGGATGGTTTATGGACGGCATGATGGTATATCCATTTAACAACTTTGTATATGAAAATCGTAAAGGTGCTGTTGGCATTGCTGAAACAGCCTTTGGCCTGCATATTATCCGTGTTGACGATAAAGCTAAAGAGAACGAAAAAATCCGTCTGGCGCATGTAGTTCGTAACCTCGAACCCAGTGATCGCACCTACCAGGAAATTTTCCTTGAAGCAAGTGAATTTGCAACAAAAAATCCTGATAATGATGCCTTTAATGCTGCAATTACTGAGAATGGTTATAATAAGCGTTCCTCAGAACGTATTACAAGCATGATCAATAACATTCCCGGTATTAACTATAGCCGTGGTGTTGTTCAATGGGCATTCCTCGATGATACCAAAGTAGGTGATGTTAGTCAGGTTTATACTTTCGAAGATCAGTATGTTGTTGCTTCTCTGAAAGCAGTTCATGATGAAGAATATCAGCAGCTGGAAGATATTAAAACAAATATCCGCCCGCTGGTATTACGTGAGAAGAAAGCAGAGATTATTCTTAAGAAAGTAGAATCTGCTCTTGCTACAACAAATGACCTTAATGCCCTTGCCAACCAGCTTGGTGTTACAGTAGAAACTGTTGAAGCAGGCACTTTTGGATCACCAAACATCCCCGATTATGGACGTGAGCCCGAAGTTGTCGGTACTGTATTTGGCATGCAGCCTAATGAAACCTCAGGCGCCATTAAGGGTACACAGGCAATATATGTCATTCACCTTGACAAAATGGAGCCTGCAGGCAAGAAAAATGATTTCAGCCGTGAAGCAACAGCAATGGCAAATCAGTTCCGCACACGCATTCGTCGTGATGCACCAAAAGCCATTGAAGAGGCTAATGAGATTGATGATAACCGCTACATGTATTACTAGGAACTCCGTAAATCTGTAGATATATAAGAGCTACCCTGTGGGTGGCTCTTTTTTT
>CAZQNY010000119.1:0-8281 GCA_964594665.1 uncultured Bacteroidales bacterium | reverse complement strand
GGCATTACGCCACCAGTTTTTGCATTATAATCGCTCTTCAGTGGTAATCCTGATACATATTTTCGCTCTTTTGCCTTAATATTAACAGGAATTTGGTCTGTTTGAGGGTCTTTGGTTTTCATAAACTCCCAACCTGCATGATAAAATGCAATTGAAGAAGGCTGCATTTTCAGATCTTTGGTTGTTACAGTTTTACTGATCTCCTGATCCGGTTTTAAAATGTAAAGTGATAAGGTACAGATTGCAACTACTGATACGAATAGTATCGTACAGGACTTTGTGGTTCTCATTGCGTTAGTCTTTATTAGGATTTATGCCTAAAGATACGTAAAAATTGTATAGAGACTGAAGTTACTGAGAACTACTTCCCAGAAAGCACCAGCGTCAACCCCAATACCGACAGCACCGTCGCTTTGCTCCACTTGGTGATTTTCCAAAAACGAGGACTGCTGAGGAACACCGCAAGACGTCCGGTAAGGCTCTCGGTAGGGACAGTAGTGTGTCTGTTACTATTCTTTATTTGAACATAAATCATTTTTTTTGATGAATCGATGAAAAATCTTAAAGAGGCAAGCATCCTCTATCCCAACGTGCGCCGTATTTTCCTTAGTTTTTGATCCTCACAATGACGCGTCCTCTGCTTTTTTTCGCCAGCATTAATTCTATGTACGGGCTGAGTGTTTCCAATGTAGCTTCTTTTATCAGCTCTTCATCAAAGTCTATAGCCCATTCATTGGCTAATAAAGCCCAAACCTCTTTACGGATGTGCATGGGGCAGTTTTGAGAATCAATACCCAAAAGACTTACGCCACGGAGGATAAACGGATATACAGTCATATTGAGATCCCCGGAGCCAATATTACCACAAGTTGTAACGTTTCCCATTGGTTTACATCCTTTGAGCATGGTTGTGAGGGTATTGCCACCTACCACATCGATGGCTCCGGCCCACTGGCTTTTGAGTATCGGACGGCCGGATGTATCATCAGAAGTGCTGCGGTTGATTTGTGTACTGGCACCGATTTTTGCAATCTCTTCCTCTGCGGCCAGTTCATAGTTTGCCGCTATCACTTCGAACCCCAGCTTGTTGAGAATCTGACAGGCTGTACTTCCAACACCACCCAAAGCGCCGGTTACCAC
Source organism: uncultured Bacteroidales bacterium (assembly GCA_964594665.1). Lineage (GTDB taxonomy): Bacteria > Bacteroidota > Bacteroidia > Bacteroidales > BM520 > BM520. Next base: position 7,141 of record CAZQNY010000119.1, on the reverse strand, counting down.
AACAGGCCCCATCTTTGGTGTCTGGCCATTGTTGAGAAGACGGTATACGGAAAGCGCCGCGGTGAAACCTGCTGTACCATAAATCATGGCCTGGCGTGCAGAAAAGTTCTCAGGCATTGGTACCACCCAACTCTCCGGTACCTTGATATATTCCGCAAAACCACCGGGATGATTCATCCCCAGATCATAACTGGTTACGATAACTTTCTCTCCAACCTTAAAATGATCACTATCTGATTTTTCCACGGTTCCGGCGGCATCAATGCCCGGAGTGTGCGGATAGTTACGTGTTACGCCTTTATTTCCAATAGTTGAAAGTGCATCTTTGTAGTTTAGCGAGCTATATTCAACTCTGATCAGAACTTCATTATCATTTAAGGCTTCAAAAGGCATTTCCTTAATGGAAGTATTATATTTGCCGTTCGTTTCTTCAATCCGAATTGCTTTGAATGTCGTACTCATGTCGGTCTTAATTTGTGATTTATTTTAACTACTTTTGTGCAAAGGAAGATGTTTTTGTGTTAGTAATCAAGAGCTTACAAAATGTTTCATAACGAACATTTTGTTCAGTTTTGTTCATTATCAATAAGTTGGAATAGAAAAAAATGGAAAAAAGTTACTGCCCGATAGATACATTCATCAATGTGGTGAAGGGAAAGCGTAAAGGAACTATCATTCTGCATCTGTATCAGGGTGATAAACGGTACAGTGAGTTGGTGCGACTGATCTCGGATTTGAGTGAACGAATGTTGACACGACAACTTAAGGAGTTGGAAGCTGATGGACTAATACTCCGAACCGTTTTCCCTGAAGTCCCGCCGCGTGTAGAGTACAGCCTGACTGATCTGGGCAGAACAATCCATCCTACCTTAAAAGGGATGTATAAGAGTGGGGTTGTTTTTGAAGAGATAATTGAATCTTCAGATATTTAGTCTATTTCCTGTTTGTGTTTTTATTATTGAAATAGTGGCACTCTAAATCCTTTAATTTAATATGTGTTGGTAAAAAAGTTACTCCCTGATGGGTTCAATTTTGGCTATTTCTGTATTAAGCAGTGAAGAATATAAGTATTAATACAGGAGTAATATGAACTACAATGGACTAATAAGAAGTATTGAAAGTGTTCATTCTCCCTTCCTTTGCGCCCTTATTTACTCGACAACACCAGCGTCAACCCCAATACCGACAGCACCGTCGCCTTGCTCCACTTGGTGATTTTCCAAAAACGAGGACTGTTGAGGTACACAGCGAGACGTCCGGTCAGGATGGCAATGGTACAGAAAATAATGATGGTCTGTATAAGGAATATAATCCCCAAAATCATCATCTGATAAATTACATTTATACCTACCGGATTTACAAATTGAGGTAGAAAAGCCAGAAAGAACAGTGCTACCTTTGGGTTTAGTACATTCATAAAGAATCCTTTGCGCATCAGTTGAAAGAACGAGGTTGAGTCTTCTGTCTTGCTGCTGGTAAGATCCACAGAATTCTGTTTATCTCTGATCGCTTTATATGCCAGAAAGAAAAGATATGCCGCTCCAATGTACTTAATAACCGAGAATGCCACTGCCGATTGCCGGATGATTATAGAAAGACCGGTTGCAGCGGCCAGCGTATGAATCAGAACGCCGGAGGCAAGGCCAAGGGAGATGGCGATGCCGGTTCTTCTGCCGCTGGTGAGGCTCTCGGTCAGCACAAAAATGTTGTCCGGACCGGGCATGATGGTTAATATGATCGACGCGCTTAAGAATGATATGATTGTTTCGAGGGTCATGATTGTTGTCTTTGAAAATGTTTACTTTTGCGCTTACCCAACAATATTGAAGGATACCATAATTTGTTTGTCCAGGCAGCTACACTTTATTTCTTTCTTTCAATCGTTTTACTACTTTATCAAAGTCTGATTCGATTTTCTGCGTTTTGTTGAATTTGTCATATTCTTCAAAAGCTTTTTTTTCTGCCTGTAGTGCAGAAATTTTTCCTTTTCCTTGCAATACTTCGTATTCGTTGAATTCCAGAAAACCGGAAACACTATCAGCAAATTGCTCCATTGTAAAAGTCTTTCTGTTTTCAATAATTCTTTCAATATAGTCGAAATAACTACTTATGGTTCTTTCAAGGCTTTTAATCTCATTTTCTGATAAGTAGTTCTTTGCAATATTTGTATCCGATTTGAGTATTCTTCCATCCGGAGAGTTTTTCCAGGTCTTAAGTCCCATAAACTCATCTTCAGCATCTGCGGTTTTAAAGATTATTTCAGCAGCAGTATTTCCATGAATAGCAAAATGAAACTTGTTCTGAACTGAAGAGTAAAAGGATCTTGTGATGTCAGAGTTAGGATCATAATCAATACTGCACTCTGCAAATATATCTGTGATCTGCTGATAAATCCTTCTTTCACTGGATCGTATAGATCGCACTCTTTCCAATAACTCTCTGAAATAATCTTTACCGAAGTACCGACCATTTTTTAGTCGCTCATCATCCATCACAAACCCTTTGATGATGTACTCTTTTAGTGTCTTTGTTGCCCAGATTCTGAATTGTGTTGCCTGACGCGAATTAACCCTATAGCCGACAGAAATGATTGCATCAAGGTTAAAGTATTCAGTGTCTCTTTTTACATTTCTGGTACCTTCTTGTTGAACTGTTTCCAAAATGGAAATAGTTCCTTCTCTTTCTAATTCTCCTGACTCAAAGATATTCTTCAGGTGTTTACTGATAGCAGGTACTTGAACTCCAAATAAATGAGCGATGGCTTTTTGAGATAACCAGACAGTTTCTTCATTTAGAATAACTTCAACCTTTACCTTTCCATCCGGTGCTGTATAGAGTAGAAACTCTGTTATTTCATCTTTGGTAGATATTTTTTTCATTTTATAAAGGTAAAAAAAAAGAAGAGCCTATATTACAAAAAAGCCCCTTCACTTTCGCAACGGGGCTTCAGATTGGAATCATTTCTAAATGATTCTGATTTATCCTGCACCAACGTATTATTTTTTAGCTGCATACCATCCGTGCATCATGTTTGAAACCTCAACCACAACAGAAGATACATTGATAATACGACCCGATTTCTGAGCGCGCATGTATGGTAAAACAGCATGTTGCAGTCTTGCATAACCAAAGACATTCACGTCAAACTGTTGTTGAAGCTCATTCATGTCAATGTTCTCTACAGTAGCATATGAACCGTAACCGGCGTTGTTGATGAGTACATCGATACGACCCTGTTCGTCGATCACTTTCTGTACTCCTGCATTCACCTGCTCGTCGCTGGTAACATCCATCACGAGAGCATGACCACCAATTTCGTCCAAGTATTTGTTGGCTTCCACCTGGATGTCACCACCATATACTATATATCCTTTTTCCACGAGTTTCTCAGCGGTTGCTTTTCCGAAGCCGGAAGCAGTACCTGTGATTAAAACTACCTTATTGTTTTGTGCGGTAAGTGCTAATGTTGCGAAGCTGAAGATCGCTGCCATTAAGATTGTAATTCGATTCATCTCTTTACGTTTTTTATGTCTCAAAATTTTTGTTGTTGTTTGATGAAGCAAAAGTACACTGGCACACAGGGGCGTACATAATACGGATTACAGAATGTTGTATTCGAATTACTGAATCCCGTGTCCCACATTATTTATATGTACAATAATCCCCACTTTTTATACAATATCTACACGCATTCGCTGCTCTATTTTTGCCCCATCATAAAAAAGAGTAAAAATGAACTATACCGGCCCCGTTTACCGACCGCCTTACGAAGCAAATACACTGCTGCTGGAAGTGACAGTAGGATGTGCTCACAACAAATGTACTTTCTGTACCATGTATCGCGATGTGAAATTTTCCATCGCTAAGCAAGACCAGATTGAAAGAGACCTGAAAGAGGCCGGTATCCTCTATCCCAATGTACGTCGTATCTTCCTGGTGAATGGTGATGCATTCGTGCTCTCCGGACGCCGCCTGAAGGTGATTGCTGAGAAGATACACAAGTACCTGCCAAAAGTATTTAACCCGTAGAGACAAGGCAATGCCTTGTCTTTACGCAAATCGCAGGTACATAAAAATCCCTACCCCATAATAATCGATGGTAAAATCCTGATTTTTGTAAAAGATAGATGTCTTTAAGAAATCCTTTAATGTATATTCAACCCCGCCCCATAGCCAGTTTGTTGCGAATCCTTTTTCGTTGTTATGATCATAACGACCAAAGACTGTGATGTTTTTTGCGAGTTTTTGTGTTGCAAAAACTGAAAAGCCATAGTCGGGTTGCTTTTCGCCGGACTGGTGAGATAATTTTCTTGCAATTTCCAACGCTATATTTGTGCCTTTTAGTTCTTTGCACAGAAATAATGAAATTACATGCTCATATTCTTTTTCAAGTGACATGCTATTGAATAAGCGTATTGAAAAGTTATTGATCTGATAGGTTTGCCCCGACATTATTGTTGCGTGGTCGTAATTCAGCTTTTCAGGTGTATATATTCCTGAAGTAAGTGCCACATCGTACGAAAACCGATTATTTACTTTGTGCTTGAACTGAATCCCTGTATTTCGGTTCTCTCCATATTTAAACTTGTTCTGAAACGTCTTATCAATATAGCGTAAACCCCAGATTTTGCGTTGTAGTTTAAATTGTTCCATGACAATCAGCCCTGCGTTTAAGGATATGTCGGAGTTATGATATTGTAGGTAAGCTCTCTTGAGATAGGGTGTTAGTTGCCACGGCTCTTTATCCCCTTTGACATATGTATCCCCCGCCAGACAAAAATTGAGATTTTGTGTTAAACGCTGTTGATATATAAGTAATGTCCTTTTTATGTTGTAGAAATACTGCTTATCTTCGGAACGGGTTGTCGTTATCCCTGTTTGAGAAAATAATTGAGACTCAAAGGTATAACTGTTTTTGTGCAGTTTGTTTTCCTGCCCTTTTACACTTTTTATACATAAAAAAAGCATCAGCAGAAGTACCATGGTTCTGATACTCCCGCTGATATTTCTATTTATAAAGTAAAATTTATAAAACATTAATAATCATTATTACGGAGGCAACAAGTTGTGTTCCGGCGAAGAGGTATTTCAGGTTTTTGGGTTTGGACTTCAACGCCATTTTGGCTCCGGCAAAACCACCAATCAATCCTCCCACAGCTAATGGAATCGCCAGCGTCGGATCAAAAAGCCCGGCTCCCAGGTGCCCAAAGAACCCTGCTGACGCAGAAATTGTTACCAGCGTTGTGGAGGTGCCCACGGCAACATGCATCGGTACATTCATGGTTAACAGCATTAGAGGCACCAGAAACGAACCTCCCGAAACACCTACCATACCTGAAATAAATCCGGTTAGTAATACAATTGGTATGGTTATCAGTAAATTTACCTGATATGAATCGCCGTTGGACCGGAGCGTAACAACCCACTTTTTGTCGCTTTTCTTTTCTTCTTTGGGCTTTCGTAGCATCAAAATCGCTGCCAGCGACATGACTATGGCAAAGATCAATTTTAGCACTTTCTCATCAAAGTATTGCCCGAAATATCCCCCTGCCAGTGCTGAAATAAATACCAGAACGCCTAACAGTATGGTGAGCTTCCAGTGGTTCATCTTTCTACGACTGAATTGGATTGCCGCCATCATTGATGAACACATTAATATAAACTGTCCTGTAGAAGCAGACAGATTCATGCTTACACCTGATAAAACCAGCGCTAAAACAAAAAAGTTTCCGCCCCCACGTCCCGTCATCGTCATTACAAATGCGATAAGCATGATAATACATGCCAGTATCCAGATATTCATTTGCTACTTGTTAAGAGTTTTGTAAAGTTTTCCAGGCATAATCGCCGCCATCAATGGTGGGTATCCTCCTAAAATGATTTTAACATTTTCATATCCTTTACTTTTTAAGTATATGAATATGATGGTCGCCCTTACTCCGGCAGAACAAAAGACCCCAATGAGTCTGTCCTTCGGGATTTCATTGATGCGTGCAGGGATTTCATTCGTCGGAATCTCTAAGGTGTCGCAGAAATGTTTTAACTGAATTTGTACGGTTTCAACTTCTTCTCTGGCTCGCACATCAAGAAAAAGCGCATTTTCTTTTGTGAGAAAAACATCGGGCTCCATCTTATGTTGTCCTGTGCCGAAATACTGAAAATCCATTTCTGAAATAACTTTTTCTAATTCATTCATGATTATAGCTTTTTTATCTGGCAGAATGGCCAGTATGTTATTTGAATTTTTATTTCTTATTGATTACTCTTGTTGCGCAGCTCATAAATTCAAGAACACACGGAATGTCTAATTTGTAATATACATAGTTCTTAACTTTCTCACCCTTAATGATTTTGTTCTTTTTGAGAATATCCAGATGTTTTGACATGGTAGAGATATCAATGCCAACCAGTGCAGTAAGCTCTTTTACCGACATGCTTTCATCTTTTATGGTATGGATGATAAATAGTCGTGTGGGGTGTGCCAGGGCTTTAAATATTTCAGCCTGCTCTGCATATTTTTGTTCTATTGCTCTGTTCATATCTCTCGTTTGGTGTTGGTTTTTATTTCGAATCCTGAAGATATCCATCCATTGATTCCATCAGTAATGAATACTATCTCCCCGTTGTACTGTAGCTCATTCAGTTTTTCAATAAGCATCTCCGAACGTCTGTGGTTGGAGCAATACACTATAATTGTCCTTGTATTCAGGTAACTCTTCAGCTTTTTTGAAGCCTCTTCTGCAAAAGCATCAATATTTATTGCCCCCTCAATATGCTTTTCTGCAAACATAGACGCACTCCTTCCGTCGATAAGTACGGTCCCTGTATCTTTTTCAGTTACTATTTCCAGCGCATCTTTGGCTGCCAGTTTTGTGATGTTCTGACAATAGACTATTGAGCTGCAAAACAGTAAACAACCTATTAAATAGAGCTTTTTCATTTTATGTGTTTTTGTATTTGGCAAAATTACCAAATAGATTGAAAAATCCAATATCTTTATAAAAAAATGAAAAATAAATGGGGGGGATAAAGAATGTCTAAATAAAACCGGAATCGGATTAGTTAACTACCGGAATGCCTCGGGTCGTGAACGACAGCCCCTGGTCGCCATAAGTAGAGATCATAACCGCCTCAAAGAGGG
>CAZQNY010000118.1:0-8288 GCA_964594665.1 uncultured Bacteroidales bacterium | reverse complement strand
GCCTTTTTGCTGCGATTGCTGCTGTCCGGCATCGGGACCCGGCTGTGCACCCTGTGCACCCTGGGCATCCTGAGTCGCTTTGTAGATCTCTTCACTGGCAGCCTGCCATGCATTGTTCAGCTTTTCAGTAGCTGCATCAATGGATGCAAGATCCTGTGATTTATGTGCATCCTTCAGTTCTGCAAGAGCACTTTCGATAGGTCCTTTTTTATCAGCAGGAACTTTATCTCCGAATTCTTTCAGCTGTTTTTCAGTCTGGAAGATCAATGCATCGGCATTGTTAATTTTCTCAATGCGCTCTTTTTCTTTCTTATCGGCATCAGCATTTGCTTCAGCTTCAGCTTTCATTTTCTGGATTTCATCATCCGAGAGTCCTGAAGATGCTTCGATACGGATATTCTGAGATTTCCCTGTTCCTTTATCTTTAGCTGTAACATTAAGGATACCGTTGGCATCGATGTCGAAAGTTACTTCAATCTGAGGTACTCCTCTTGGGGCTGGTGGAATACCATCGAGGTGGAAACGGCCAATGCTCTTGTTCTGATTTGCCATAGGGCGTTCACCCTGAAGAATATGAATTTCAACAGATGGCTGGTTGTCTGCAGCTGTTGAGAATACCTCTGATTTTTTCGTTGGGATGGTTGTATTCGATTCAATAAGTTTGGTGAATACACTACCCAGCGTTTCAATACCCAGTGAAAGAGGCGTTACATCAAGCAGGAGAACGTCTTTCACTTCACCGGTAAGAACACCACCCTGAATAGCAGCACCAACAGCAACAACTTCATCGGGGTTAACACCTTTGGAAGGTTTTTTACCGAAGAACTGTTCTACTTTTTCCTGAATGGCAGGGATACGTGTTGAACCACCCACAAGGATAACTTCATCCACATCATTGACACTCATACCTGCATCACTGAGGGCTTTTTTACAAGGCTCAATGGTAGCACGGATCAGTGAATCGGCCAGCTGTTCGAATTTTGCTCTTGAAAGTGTGCGAACAAGGTGTTTCGGGATACCATTTACCGGCATGATGTATGGCAGGTTGATTTCAGTAGAGTTGCTGCTGGAGAGCTCAATTTTAGCTTTTTCGGCAGCTTCCTTTAAACGTTGCAGTGCCATAGGATCTTTGCGGAGATCAATGTTTTCATCTGCCATGAACTCTTCTGCCAGCCAGTCGATAATAACCTGATCAAAGTCATCACCACCCAGGTGTGTATCACCATTTGTTGAGTGTACTTCAAAAACGCCATCACCAAGTTCGAGGATCGAAATATCAAATGTACCACCACCAAGGTCAAAGACAGCGATTTTAATATCACCGGTTTTTTTGTCCAGGCCATAAGCCAGAGAAGCGGCAGTAGGCTCGTTGATAATACGACGTACTTTGAGGCCGGCGATTTCACCTGCTTCTTTGGTAGCCTGACGCTGTGAGTCAGAGAAGTATGCAGGAACGGTAATAACAGCTTCTGTTACCTCCTGTCCCAGGTAATCTTCAGCGGTTTTTTTCATCTTCTGAAGTACCATGGCACTAATTTCCTGCGGGGTATATTTGCGATCTTTAATTGCAACGCGAGGTGTATTGTTGTCACCTTGTACAACATTGTAAGGTACACGTCCAACTTCTTTACTAACGCGGTCGAAAGTTTCACCCATGAACCGTTTGATGGAGAAGATGGTTTGCTGTGGGTTAGTAATAGCCTGGCGTTTTGCCGGATCACCGACTTTACGCTCACCGTTTTCTGTAAAAGCAACAATAGAAGGCGTTGTTCTGCGGCCTTCGGAGTTTGGAATAACAACAGGCTCGTTACCTTCCATAACGGCAACGCACGAGTTGGTGGTTCCCAGGTCAATGCCAATAATTTTTCCCATTATAACTATTTTTTTAAAATTTTATAGAATTCTTTGTTTTCGCCGCTGTGGGTCAATGATTATGCCAAAAGTTTGAATGCTGCAAAATGCAAACGCCAAATCACAGGGGATTTGGCGTAATATATTGTAAATCAATTTTTTATGTGAAAAATAGAAGCTGTATCAGATTTCTGACATATGGTGACAAATCGTCAGAATCAGCATCTTATTTATTGTTTACAGGGTTTACAAATTTTAGTTCATAATAATTATTCCATAGCCAGTTCGAGGAAACTTCACTCAGGTAAAATGTTCTGTCTTTGGAATAGCGTGCTGAAAAAAGACCGGTGCCATTTTCAATATTGGAATATTCCGGACGGTCCTGCACAATGGAAGTAGTAGGTTCATTAACTTCCATGTAAGTGTTAAACTGATCTTCTGCAACTTCAAATGTAAAGACTACCGTTTCGGCATATCGTTCAGCAACGCTGGTTTCTTTTTCTTCATCGGCATAGGGAACATTTTCAGTAAGCCAGACCCAGAAAGAGTGGTTGATAAAGTCGAATTCCAGTATGTCACCGCCTTCAATATCCGGTGCTTTTCTCACTGGGAAGCTTTTCCAGACAATGCTTTTCGGGTACGCCGTAGTATCACCTTCAAAAACTTCCTTGTAGTTGAAGGTCATGTAAACTCCATATCTTTTTCCATTAACAGCAGAGTATACTTCTACAGCCATCGGGAACTCATTGTCTTTGATATTTATTGTTGGCCTTGTGGCATTATTAATCACAGGTTTGTGAATGGTAAAATCAGAATCCACAATGGGAGTTTCTGAAGTCATTGTTTTTCCTGTTTTGGGATTATGAATTATGAGTTTATAGGTATTATCATCGCTGAGCATGTTATGTGTCACAGCGCTGTAAACTGTTTGTACCGGTGCATAAAAAGCACCTTCATCCTTATTGTAGATGGTTGTTGTGTCGAAAACGAATTCTTTAACAAAATTTCCGTTATTGTATTCCTCAATACGTACATCCAGCTTGTTATCGTACTCTGATGAGTCTCTTACCTGAGCAAAAGTCATGGCATTTCCTTCACCGAGGTATGCTTTTGTGATTTTAATGTACGAAATGGAGTCGTTCTGATTTAATAAACCATAAACGATAGTTATCTCTTCCCAGTCGGCAATAGTGCTTACTTCATTGTCGCAGGAGGAGAAACCCCAAAGGATTGCAAAAAGGGAGAATATGATGCTTAATTTTTTCATAGGCCCAAAAATACAACAAAACTTCACAAAATGTTGTTATTTTAGAATATATACCCAACTTTTGCCGGATAAAAGATAATACAATGAGCTCTTCGTTTGCACATGTCCCCAAAGTAACTACTCACGTGCTTCAGGAAATGAAGCTAAAAGGGGAAAAGATTAGTATGTTAACAGCCTACGACTACAGTATGGCTAAGATTTTGGATCAAAGCGGGATTGATGTTTTGCTTGTTGGCGACTCTGCCAGTAATGTGATGGCAGGTCACACGACCACATTGCCCATTACGCTCGATCAGATGATCTATCATGGTGCCTCTGTGGCGCGTGCAGTAAAGCGCGCACTGATAACTGTGGATTTGCCTTTTGGTACCTATCAGGGAAATTCCAAGGAAGCGCTCAATAGTGCTATCCGGATAATGAAAGAATCAGAGGTTGATGCGGTAAAGATGGAAGGAGGCCGTGAGATTGTTGAGAGTATTAACAGGATCCTTTCAGCCGGGATTCCAGTAATGGGGCACCTGGGGCTTACGCCTCAATCGATCCATAAATTTGGTACCTATGTGGTTCGAGCCACCGAAGATGATGAAGCAAAACGCCTTATTGAGGATGCCCATCTGTTGGAAGAAACGGGCTGTTTTGCCATTGTTCTGGAGAAAATTCCTGCGACCCTTGCCAGGCGCGTTGCCGAAGAGGTGAAAATCCCGATTATTGGTATCGGTGCAGGGCACTATGTGGATGGTCAGGTGCTGGTATTGCACGATATGCTTGGAATAACCCAGGACTTCAGTCCCCGTTTTTTAAGAAGGTATCATAACCTTAAGGAGGAAATTATGGGATCTGTACGTTCCTATATCGACGATGTTAAATCCGTGGACTTCCCATCCGACAGAGAGCAATACTAATGGTTATGCCCGCTTTGAATGTGCATAATATCCTTTATGAGGATAACCATATTATTGTGGTGAATAAAATGCCCTCACAGATTGTCCAGGGTGATAAAACCGGTGATACTCCCTTGTCGGAACTTTTAAAACAGTATCTCAAAGAAAAGCATAATAAACCCGGAAATGTTTTTCTGGGAGTGGTACACCGCCTCGACCGACCGGTGAGCGGGACTCTGGTGTTTGCAAAAACCGGCAAAGCTTTGTCGCGACTTAATGAGGCTGTCAGAGATCGGAAGATGACAAAAACCTATTGGGCGGTGGTGAAAAATCCTCCGCCAAAGCAGGCTGACCACCTGGTTCATTATCTTAAAAAAAACGAGAAACAAAATAAATCCTACGCACGAATATCGCCTGCAGAGGGATACAAAAAAGCAGAACTCAAATACCGGGTGATTGCCAATTCCGATAATTATTTTCTTGTAGAAGTTGAGCTTATAACAGGCCGCCATCATCAGATTCGCGTTCAGCTCAGTGCCATTGGATGCCCCATAAAAGGGGATTTGAAATACGGCTTCCCACGGTCAAATCGTGATGCATCCATTCACCTTCATTCCCGGACCCTGACTTTTGTGCATCCTGTCAGGAAAGAAGAAATGACCTTTCATGCACCTGCTCCCGATGATGTGGTATGGAATGCTTTTGTGGTTCAGGATTGATATTTGAATTCTATTGGTAATGCAATTCCGGCGAGGACATAAAAAAGGCTGCCCAAAATAATTTGGACAGCCTTAAATCTAAAGGATGGCTCCTTTTTATCTGTTAATCATAATCTTTTTCACAGCACTGGCATCTGCTGTTTTCAGCGTTACAAAGTAAACGCCGTTTTCAAGTGATGTTACATCAAAACCTGTTGTTGCTGATGTCATATTTTCAGAAGATTCAGAAAGTACAACTGCTCCCAGGGTATTAAAGATTTCAATGGTAAAATCTTTATCTATGGATGATGTTTCAATGAAGATCATATTTTTAGCCGGATTGGGATAAACTGCCCATGCAGAGGCTTCTATATCGTTAATACCAACACTGTTATAGACTTTAACTGTTTTAGCAGCAGAGTAGGTTCCTTCGCCACACTCATTCATACCACAGGCTCTGATAAATGCATTTCCAACGAAGTCAGTGTTCCATGTTACAGTAGCATCCGTTTGATCAATGGCGATTGTACCTGCCTCCTGAGGCTCGATAGTAAAGTTATATTCGTTGGTATTGCCAAGCGCGTCGATGTTAAACAGAGAGGTTGTTTCTTTGTAAACATCTACTGAGTCGATACCATGTACCATTTCAGGAGCAGCAGGAAGAGCCGTAATGGTAACCATAACAGGTTCTGAGTCGGTATCGCCACATTCGTTGGCAGCAATAATTTTAAGCTCGGCATCGCCGTTAAAATCTGTTGCCCAGGTAACGGTTGCCATGGTACCGTCTTCAGAAACCATTCCGGCTTCAGCAGGTTTGACGTTCCATGAATAGGAAATAGCATTGGCACTGCCTTCTGAGGAGTAGGACTCCACAGATCCGCCACAAACCTCAAAGATACCTGAAACAGCACCCGGTGCTTCGGGGCCGCTGTTGATGGTCAGAGTGGTAAAGTCATTAACATTGCCACAGTTGGAATAAGCCATCATAGAGAGGGTTACAGTACCGTTTTCAATGTCATTTTCACCGGGAGTATATGTTGCTTCAACGCTAGTGGGATCGTCGAAGATACCATCTCCGGAGGTGGTCCATTCAACGTTATCATAATAGGTTGCTGTTGCATTCATCATGAAAATCTCAGAAGCACAGATATCACCATCGTCACCGGCTTCAACAACGGGTGTCATGCCGAATGAAAGCGTGAGTTCATCAGTGTAAGTAGCATCATCATTACCGATAGCTTCAAGGGTTATCATAACGCTGCCATTATCAATATCTTCCTGGCTTGGTGTATAGGTTGCGTTTTGCATCGTAGCATCATTAAAAGTACCTGTTCCTGATGTGGCCCAGGATAATGTTGCAACGTTGGTCATTGTAGGTTCAAAGGTGTAGGGTTCACCATTACAAGCCCATGCATCATCACCGGCATAAACAACGGTGCGCATTTCAGCAGGAAGGATGATATAATCGATCCATGCACAGTCGGAACCTGCAGTAACCATATAATCTTTTTCATAAACCCATTTGAAGGTGTGAGGGCCTTCTGAAACAGGGGTTTTGAACTGTGTCCATGCTACTTCTCCGGCCCATTCCTGAATCTGGTTGCCGTCGATGTAAAAGCGAAGATAGTCATAACCTGCCTCGGAAGATACCTTGTAGTAAAATGAAATCGTATCAGCTGTCATCACGTTGTAATCAATAGTGATAGCTGTGCTGGCCTGATTGTCAATTGCACCTGTTTTAGCACAGTAGTTACCTTCAAATGCATTGGTGTTGTCAATTGTCCAGTCAGCGTTACCGGCAAATTCCCATGCGAAGGAAGTAAAATCACCGGTTTCAAAATCTTCGAGTATAAGCCCCATTGTTGTGTAGTAGGCTCTCTCAAGGGAATATTCACCACAAACACCACTGAGATTAATATCCGCAACAGTACCAATAGGAGTGGATTCATCTGCCGTAATGGTGAAAGTCAGAATGCCGCTTTCTTCCGGAGCAACAGGGTCGCAGGAAGAGTTTGCGTTTTCAATGGTAATATAGGGTGATGTGGTAGTTATTTCAGCAGTCATATCCTGTGACATGGCATGACCCAGGTTATTAACGGCAATAATCAGATCAGCGGTTTCTCCGGCGTCCAGGCGGCCATTATTATTACCTGTAGCATCGCTAATGGTCATGTTACCCATTTGCATTACAGGGGCATAGGCTTTAATGGAGAATTTGCTCTCCCAGGTATCTGTACCGTCAGAAGCTGTCAGGTTGAAAAGGATACCATGATCATCGGGGATATTACTGGCAGCTTCAAATTCAAAAGCATCTTCGATGGTAAGTAAACTGCCTTCGGGGATATCTCCAAAGTTTGCTTCACCGTTGGTGATAGTAACAAATTCGTCTTCTGTAGTAATAGAAACAACAACATTTGCAGCGGCTTCAACACCAACGTTCTGCATGGTAATATCTACGGTTGCAGATTCACCATATTCAAACATTCCGTTACCGTTGTTATCATTGAGCTGTTTGTCGTTGAAAATAACGTAAGGCCCGTCAGGAGGAATACAGCTAATGGTTTCATAGATGGTCTGAGTGTTGAATGCGGTAACAACCAACTGAATATCACCGGGTTGTAGTTCGTTATCGATGGAGAAATCTCCATTTTCATCGGTATAGACAGCATAGGAAACACCGTCAGCGGATACAGCTACCAGAGCACCTTCCACAGGGCTTCCGTCAGAAGTGATGGTGCCGGTAAATGGTGTTCCAAGGAGAATTACGTTGTTGCTGATTTCCAGTGGTGCCGGAGGAGCAGTACGCATTTGCACACTGGCATCGCCAAAGAGTACCCATGTTTTAATAGTCTCCAGGTCATCACTGTTCTGTGATTCGGAATAAAGTAAAACCATTCCGTTTGCAGCCAGCGAGCCAAATGTTGTGCGCTGTTCGGTAGTGTTGATACCATTACCGGGGTTGTTGTTATAGTCGTAACCACCTACAAGGATATCATTGATGTAATCCTGACCACGCATAGGAGGCTGCCAGGGTTGGTTGATGGTAGACATCAGTGTGGCGATGGCACCACCATTTTCTTTACGCATCCATGCTTCAGCGAAACAGGTTCCGGAGTGGTACGCACCATTTACACAGGCTACGGAGATAATTCCGGGGAGCATATCACCATTTGTAAGGGCATTTACATTGTTATTGTTGAACCCGGAAGTCACCCATGAAGTATTGGAACCGTGTCCGCAGTAGTTAATCCAGGAAACACCGGCGTTAACACCATTGCCAACAGTAGTAGCATTTGCACCCGGGTCGTAGTTAGGGTAGTAATTGTTGAAAGTAAACGGATCAAGCTTGTTATCATAAATGATCTGGATGTGCTCTTTGTCCATTTCGCTGTCATCACCATTGGAGGCACCTTCAGAGCTTCCAATACCCAGAGCAGCTTCATACCATTCTGCGTCTTCCTGAGGGTTTTTTTCATACTGGATGGTTTTGTTAACCTGTACAGTTACCTCTGCAGCACTTGAAGCAGAGAAACGGCCAACACAAATATCCTGGAAGACATCAGTACCTACAACACAACCTGCCATAGGATC
>CAZQNY010000117.1:1399-8550 GCA_964594665.1 uncultured Bacteroidales bacterium | reverse complement strand
CGCTCCGGATTTAATAAAGGAAAAGAAATTTACCTCGACACTGAAAAACAATCGGAAGTAAAAGTTTATAAACAAAGCCCTGAATGGGAAGATGGTGCTGCGGCAGCTCCCGGTACCAATATCCATCTCTATTACAGGTCGGTTTATGAAGTAGACTTTGACTCCCTTATTAACACATTCACTGCCGACACACTGATGATCGACAGTACAGCAATAGAAGAGATACGATAGATGAAAAGACTTTTTATAGCTGCATTTTTCTGCTTTTTTACCTTTCTGGCCATTGCCCAGGAGGTTATTGTCCCTGCATCAGGTACTGGTGCATTGCAGAACACTCAACAGCCTGAATATAAAAACGGATCAAAAGAAGCACTTGTACTTCCTTTTTTTGATGATTTTTACCAAAACAGCATTTACCCTGATGCGTTAAAATGGGACGGTAACGAGGGCTTTCAAAACCAGGACTTTGGTGTGTTCCCGGTTACTCAGGGTGTTTTAACCCTTGATGCACTGGATGAAAACGGGCATGTCCACGAAAATGCCGTCCCCGGGCCTTCAAACTGGATTGCCGACATTGTATCGTCACAACCCATACGGCTTGACTCCATCTTCTCTCCCAACCCGGTGGCTTTACACGATTACGATTCCCTTTATTTCAGCTTCTGGTTTCAACCCGGTGGCGGACTGGGGCCTCATCCGTTTAATGATATCGGCACTCCCCCGGAGTCGCAGGATTCCCTGGTGCTTGAATTCCTGGCCCCTGCCTATGCCGACACCATCTGGATTGAAAAAGACACCATCATCAACGGAATTCAGCAAACCATCACCGTGATCGACCGCATCGACGAGGCCTGGGATTATGCCTGGAGCTCCGAAGGGATGCTGCTGGATACACTTATCAAATACACCGATAACGGAAACTACTTCATGAAAGTAATGATACCCATTGTGGATGAAGATCGCTATTTCCATAAAGATTTCAGGTTCCGGTTTAAAAACTATGTAAGCCTCTCATCGGATATTCTTACCTCATGGCAGAGTAACGCCGATATGTGGAATATCGACTATGTGTACCTCGATAAAGACAGAACCATTGAAGAACAAGGAGTTAAAGACCTGGCATTTGTTAATAAGGCTCAATCCCTGCTGAATGATTATTACAGCATGCCTTTTGCTCAGTACCGCGAAAATTATGTCTTTGAAATGATTGATTCGGCAACCAATTATATTACAAACCTCGATAATATCAGTTATAATATGGGCTATCGGTACAGGATCACCAATGAGCCCGGTGCACTGGTGCATGAATATAACGGTGGCTCATTTGTTATCAACCCCTTTATCGATGATGGATACATCAGTCATAAGCCTTTTGCACGCCCGCCGGCACAGTTTATCTTCCCCATCAGCAATGCCGACAGTGCCGAATTCACCATCACCCATTTTATTTCTTCCGACCAGAACCTTCCTTTTAAAGGCAATGATACCACCTCTTTCACACAACGTTTTTACAACTACTATGCATACGATAACGGTACAGCTGAAAACGGTTATGGTATTGAAGGTGATGACAATGGAATGGCTGCGATACGTTTTAAATTAAATAAATCAGATACATTAAGAGGTATTAATATCTTTTTTAATGAAATAATCGACCCGCCAACAGATCAGTATTTCTATCTAACGGTCTGGAATCATAATGATCGTATTCCCGGAAGTATCGTTTATGAACAATATGAAATGCGCCCTGCTCCCACCGACTACCGGAACAACTTCCATACTTTTATCCTCGAAGAACCGGTTATTATCAATCAGGAAAATTTCCCCTACCTGATTTTTTATATCGGATGGCAAAAAGATTTTGATGACGAAATTCTGAATATTGGTTATGACCGGAGCAGAGACTCCAAAGCCAACAACTTTTACAATGTTAACGGCACCTGGTACAATTCCATGCAATCGGGTTCGATTATGATAAGGCCATTATTGGGGAAAACCCTGCCCTATAACACCGGTATTACAGCTTTGGAAAACAGCAAGCCTCACTTTTCCATTTATCCTAACCCGGTAAATGGCAATACCATACATCTGCAGTATGAATCCGCTGAAAACCTGAACTCCGGGGCGCAGGTTATTATCCGCAATGCAAGCGGACTTATCGTCAAAAATACACCATTAAATGACGAAATCTCTGTTCAGGGGCTTCCTGCCGGCCTGTATATTGCCCATTATACGGATGCAAATGGCATGATTTATACTTCCAAATTTATAATTACAAAATAGTTATGCCCGATAATAATATTTACAGCCCGGCAGAAGAGGAAAACGAAGAACAACAGGAACTATTTGAGCATCACCGTTTTGTAGTCGACAAAGGTCAGGCACCCCTACGAATTGACAAGTTTCTTTTTGCCAGAATTGAAAATGCTTCCCGCAACAAAATTCAATTGGCAGCAAAAGAAGGACTTATCAGGGTTAATGAAAAAATTGTAAAATCAAATTATAAGGTTCGCCCTCTGGATGTTGTTACCGTTGTAATGACCTATCCCCCACGGGAAATCGAGCTCATACCGCAGGATATTCCTTTGGATATTATTTATGAAGATAAGGATATTATTCTGATTCATAAAAAACCGGGAATGGTAGTTCATCCCGCACATGCCAATTACGACGGCACCCTGGTAAATGCACTGTTGCACTATTTTGCTGATGACCCGGAGTCGTCTCCTTGTCTGGTGCATCGCATTGATAAAGATACCAGCGGGATAATGATCGTGGCAAAGAATGAACTGGCACAAACACGACTGGCAAAACAATTCTTCGACCACACCATCGAGCGGAAATATGTAGCCCTTGTTTGGGGTGATTTCGACCATGACGAAGGTACAGTTACCGGGCACCTGGGACGAAGTAAAAAAGACCGCAAGGTTATGACCGTATACCCCGAAGGAGACTACGGCAAACATGCCATTACTCATTACCGGGTTCTGGAACGTTTCAGTTATATCTCAATGGTCGAGTGCCAGCTGGAAACAGGGCGCACACACCAGATCAGGGCGCATATGAAATACATTGGGCATCCGCTATTCAACGATGCCATGTATGGTGGTGATGCGATCCTTAAAGGTACAACATTTACAAAATACAAACAGTTTGTAAATAACTGCTTTACACTGATGCCACGACAAGCGTTACATGCCAAAATCCTGGGTTTCGTTCATCCCACAACAGGTGAAAAGATGTTTTTTGACTCAGAAATCCCGCAGGATATGCAGGCTGTTATTGACAAATGGAGGATTTATACCTCTTCCCGAAATTTGTTCGAAGATTAAAAATCATCTTGCTATCAACAACTTTCGTATTTCACGGTTGTTTTCACTTTCCAGTTTCAGGAAATAAATTCCTGCTCTAAGGGAAGAAACATCCATTCGAAAAGCATTTTCCTTTGATGAAGAGAGCAGCACCGGTTTTACAGGCTGCCCCATGGCATTATACAGAGAAACAACCGCTTCCGACTCACCGGGGAAGATTGTAACAAACGACGAAGCAGGCACCGGATAAACATTTGATAGCACGGTAACATAATCCTTCATTAAAAGGGTGTCAGCCCACATATCGTTGGCCGCAATAAGGCGCACATCGTATTTTCCGAAGGCATCATAGGTGATTTCCGGCGGAATACGTTCGGTGCTGGTGCGGGGCGTTCCGCCTTCGAAAAGCCATTCCCAGCGCAGTACACTTCCCTGTGAACGATCGGTAAAGCTCAGTGATTCGCCCAAAACAACGGCGGTATCAGCAGAGAAGGCCGCCACAGGGATTTCGCTGTTGTAGAGGCCTTCCAGGAACGCAGGATTCTGGTTTTCAGGATCCAGCCACGGAGCCAGCTGCTCATCCGGCAGGTCACCATTCTGATCCCATGAATAGCCAAACTTCCCAAAGTAATCCGGCTCATCAGGACCAGTACCGGCACCATAAGCACCCTCCTCGCAGGCTGCAAGGCCTCCGGTAAGTGTTCCGGTGATATAACCATTGCCATTAAACAATGGCGCTCCCGAAGATCCGCCTTCAGTAACACCATGACCGTTGGGCGTATCACCCCATACAACCTCCCAGTGGCTGTAATAACCGCTGTTATTCCACTGTGCCGTAGTAGCGGTGGTATAAAATGTCGATATCTTTTTGACATCCCCGTCGGGGTGATGAATCGTAACACCGGCAGAAGCACCGCCAAGAGAACGATCCCATCCGCAAAAATAGGGATCGTAGGAAAAGGGAACCTCCTTGATAAGCTCCACAAGAAAAAAGTCTGAACCGCTGTCGCCTTCATTACCTCCGGAAGCTACTCTGCGGCATCCTGTCATGGTTTGATGCTTTGGCTCAGAGGCTGCTACATTACAATCTGCGAAAGCATAATTAAAATAAAATATCCACTGCAGTAATTCCGCTTCAGAAGCTCCGTTACCACAATGATCGGCTGTTAGCATAAAGGGGTGATAATCGTTGGCCGTATTATTTACCAATGAACCGGTACACCAATATGCCAGGCCTTCTTTACGCAGTAAAATACGTACTACAGCCTTTTTCTGAAGCTCCCAGAGATCACCTTCCGGGCAGTTGGCATCCACCTCACAATCGTCAGCACCGCCAAAACCCTTGTCCTGGTGATACATCACCGGAGCATCCAGTACAAGAATGTCGCTTAAAACCAACTGCAAACTCTCTAAGGACCGCAGATCGCCGTTTACTTCCAAAATCAGCGAATCATTATCCAGTGGTGGCACAACAAATACATCTCCATCGCAATCGGCATAAGTATATGGACCCCGTACAATTTTATAATCCGGAGAAAATACAAAAAATGAAATGCCTTCAGGAATAAAAAAACGATCAAATACAAGACCCGTGGAGGAAGCATTCGTAACCGTAACCCCTGCAGAATGAACTTTTTTACTTAAAAATGATTCTTTTAACTTTTTAGCCACATCATGTGTTGTCGGGACAAAAACACCAGCCGGAAGCGGATTTCCATTTTTCTGTGCAACAGCCTTTGCCGGCTCAGGAAAAGGAACAGAATACCAGCTGTCAGGCAGCTGATAACCATAATCCTGCGATTTTGGATATGTTTGCGCCAGAGAGTATATCCCCATTACAAAAAACAAAATCAGGAAGCTCCATTTTCTCATGCCGGTCAATTTAGGTCAAAGATACAGAAGAAATGCAACAAAACCATCGGCAGGAAGTCATTTCAGGCAGACGAGAAGGTAAAAAACAGGAAAAAAAACTATTTTTGGATAATGGATCACTCCTGCAGAAATATCAGATTTCTATTTTTCATCATAATGATAATGATAACCGGATGCCTGAGCCAATCAAAAAGGGAATCTGAGGGGCGTTATATTCTGCCGTTTGAAATGGTTAACAACCTAATTATCATTGATGTAAGTATCAATGGATCGGCGCCATTGTCCTTTATCCTTGATTCAGGAGTCAGCGATGTTATCATCACAGAGCTTGGCTTTGGCGATTCGCTGGAGTTGAATTACGCCAAAGAGATTACGGTAAAGGGATTAGGCAAAGGCGATCCGGTAAAGGCGTATTACAGTGTTATGAACGATATTGGCTTCGCCGGAATCACCTCAGGAGAACAAAATATTCGCGTGCTGATGCAGGATGTCTTCAGCCTGAGCAAACGCATGGGCCGCCCCATACATGGCATTATAGGGTACTCGGTATTTCAGAATTATATTGTAGAAATACGCTACAACCAGAAAAAGCTGATCTTTCATGAGCCGGGAAAATATACCGCAGAGCACAAACGCAGAGCCTTTACACTTCCCATGCAGGTGGAAAATACCAAGCCTTATATAATGGCAGAGGCAAATATCAGCGGTGACTCTATCGTTCCGGTAAAACTGTTTATCGACACCGGCGCCAGTCATACCCTGTGGCTGGCAGAAGACTGTCAACACGCCATCTGTGTCCCTGAAGGAGCCGTGGAAAAATATCTCGGCGCCGGCCTTAACGGTGATATCACCGGACATATGTCGGTTGTGGAAAAACTGCAATTGGGAAACATCAACTTTAAAGCCATGATCACCTCCTTTCCCGATTACGAATCCGTGCAACATCTTTTCACCATTAACAACCGTAATGGCAGTATTGGTGCCGAGATCCTCCGACGATTCAATATCATCTTCAACTATCCCAACAGCGAAATCACCTTTATCCCCAACCACAACCTGCGCGACCAGCTATCGGTTAACAGGGCAGGTTTTGAAATTGAGATGCCCGTGCCGGGATTCCCCCTTTATACGGTCGCCTTTATCGAGGAGGGCTCGCCTTCATGGGATGCAGGACTCAGAGTGGATGACCAGTTGCTGAAAATTGACGGCGAGAATACCATGTTTATGACCTTCAATGAGATTATTGCACGTCTCTATGGTAAACCGAATGTAAAGATAAAGCTGGAAATCAGCCGCGACGGAGAGAATAAAACTATCGCATTCCGGCTTCAGGAGCCCTTTACCTTCCCGCCACTGGAGGTTTCTTCCAAAAAAAATTAGTTATAAACAAATCATGAAAATATTATTATATACCATTTTACCATAATTGATATTTAAATATTTCCTATATTTGTAGTAAGCAAAAACCCAAGACAATGGAAACATTTAAAAAGATCACCCTGATTTCATTCCTTTTGTGTACATTACTCTATACAACGCAAGCCCAGGAAGCTGCAAAAGGAGAAGGATCCATCAGCATCTCGCCAACCGAATTTCATTTTACTCCCGCATACGAAGGCAGCGCCACTGTTAGTATGTATAACCCGGGAACCATTACACAAAATGTAACCATTAACACAACGGTATTGCAGGGCGGCGGTGGTTGGCCTGTTCCGCCGGAAACGGTTCAGATGCCCGGAGGAGCAGCGTTCACATTGTACATTGCTGTTGACTCTGTGGAGATCCAATATCCGACGGAACCCTATAAACTGGTAACATTCTCAGCCTACCCTGCCGATACGACCATAGAAGTGTTTATTTATAAAGATATCACAGAGAGTATCCCGGAAACCCGGATGGCTGTATTCTCAGTATATCCCAATCCGGCAGAATCGGTGCTTTTTATTGACGGCGGAAATACAGGAGATA
>CAZQNY010000117.1:0-1299 GCA_964594665.1 uncultured Bacteroidales bacterium | reverse complement strand
TAAAAGCCTAAACATTGAAATCAACCAACATCATATTATCGTTAGAGATGTACAAAGGTACAGAGTTGGTATGGTGTATTTACCCTGCTAACAAGGCTATATCCAATGCTATCAGTGAATTGGAGGGAGCCCGATACAGCAAAAGCCGTGAAAGGTGGTTTTTTAAAAGGAATGAATTCAATCTCCGTCAATTCTATGATGCGTTATCAAATTTCGGATTTATCGACTACTCGGCACTAAAAACAAAGCAAGCCGATACAGTTAAGCCAGGGAAAGAGCCGGTGAAACCCAAAGAGCCGGTGAAAATTCCTGAAGCCTATACCGATACATTGATAAGGCGGCAGTATAGCGAGCAGACAAAGAAGACCTACACCGCATACTTTGCAGATTATATACGGTATTTCAACGGCAGAAAATTGGAAGAAATCAATAAGGATGAAATCAATGCTTATATTTTAAATCTTATCAAGCAAAACAATATCTCTACCAGCCAGCAGAACCAGCGGATTAATGCAATAAAGTTTTATTATGAGAAAGTGCTGGGCAGGAAGACGGAGTATTACAGCATTGAAAGACCCCGTACAGAAACACATTTACCTGAAGTACTAAGCAAAGATGAGATAGGGAAGATACTGGAGAGCACCAATAATTTAAAGCATCGGTGCATTTTGTCATTGATATATTCAGCAGGACTAAGGCGTAGTGAGTTGATTAATTTAAAGGCGACAGATATTCTGGGAGATCGGAAACAGATTCATATTAAAGGAGGAAAAGGAAAAAAGGACAGGTATAGTATTATTTCAGGTTATCTTTTAGATGAGTTAAGGCAATACTATAAGGAATATAAGCCAAAGGAATGGTTGTTTGAAGGACAAGGTGGAGGGAGACAATACAGTGGTAGTAGTATTGGCAAACTGTTAAGTAATGCTGCAAAGAAGGCAGGAATAAAGAGAAGGGTTACACCTCATATGTTGAGGCATAGTTTTGCAACCCATTTGCTGGAGCAAAAAACTGACTTACGATATATCCAGGAATTATTGGGACATGGATCGACCAAGACGACGGAGATCTATACCCATGTGACAAATAAATCACTGACAGGAATTGTAAATCCTTTGGATGAAATTATGATGAAGAAATAGGATGAAGAAATAGAAAAGGTGTGTTTATTTCCTATATTTAGGCCGATAAACGCACCATTAAACTCAAGATAAAGCAGAAATAAACGTAATACGCATACAGGTACGTTGTATGCAAGTGTAAAACCGATACGATACATTAATACAATAAAAAAGATTG
>CAZQNY010000116.1:0-8881 GCA_964594665.1 uncultured Bacteroidales bacterium | reverse complement strand
TAATATGCTTATTCGTTATTGTACCAGTAATTATTTACAATGATTCTGAGTCGCTTCGGCGCATGGCGCCACACCAATGACAGACAAATTTGGTACCGGGAATTAAGTAGGAAATTGCTTCATCATCTACATTCCGCTATCTCCAGATGGTTATCGGAGTCATTTTGAGATGATTCGCAATAACCCAATGTATATTTATTATTCTTGAGCGCTCATTTTTTTAATAATGACATGTCATTGCGAGAAAGAAAACATTTGAAAAATGCTGATAATGAGTGTTTGACAGTTTATCTGTTAAGATCTTTTTTTAGATAAGGAACACTGAGTTTCTCAGAGGAATCACAGTGTTCCACGGAGTTTTTTCTGCTTCGCAGAAAAAAAACTCAATGAGACTCCGTGCTAACTCGGTGGAACTCAGTGTTCCTTGATTTTTTATTTATATATGATCATAAATAATGTTCTGTCATTGGCACGAGAATTGTTCCGATAATAATCGGAAAAGCAACCTCCTAATAAAAAATACGGTGTTGCATGTTAGACATAAAATATCATTACGCAATTTTGGTTTTACTGGCATAATTACTAATTATCAAAAATGGTTATTTTCCCCCGCAGATATCGCAGAAAGCCGCAGATTAAATACTTTTTCTACGAAAATCAGCGAAATCTGCGGGAGATAAATTTTTGTGGTACCATTACGGATATACAGATTTTTCCTTGTTTTCCTCCAGCCATTGTTGATACCTCCTATCTAGGAATGCCTGACCGGCTGCATTATATTCCGGATCAAAATGCACTGTAAAGTGATCGCCTGGAAAATAACGGAACTGCATATTACTTCCAAGGTTTTTCATTTCCTGATCCAAAAGGTGTACCGCCTTGTTAAGGTAAAAATTATCCTGATCGCCGACGGTGATAAGGATTTTTCCATCTATTGCTTCCTTATAATCGTCCCAGTTTTCCCGAAGCAAAAGAGATATATCATAACGCCTCCAAATGGGGATAGCAGACTGGTTAACATCACCAGAAGCGGGATCAACAAGCCGGAGTATATCACCATTTTCATCAAAAGAGCCAAAAACAGCATCAAAAGAGTGTATTTGTTCCCCACGACACACAACATCTTCCATTTGATAGGTGTCACGCGATTTCACAAAAGGCATTATTCCCGCAAGGGTAATATCTGCGGCAAGGCTTCCATCTTCATTATAAAAAAAGTTCGTATCCTCATAGAGGTTTTTATTCTGGTAGTTTCTAAAATCCACCTGATCCGGCGCTGAAGACCAGCAGCCATAGAACACCTCAGGATTGGTAATTTGCAACCACAGGCTAGACCAGCCGCCACTGCTGTGCCCCGTAATAAATCGGGCTCCGTTAGTACGGTATTTCTTTTCCAGTGCAGGAATAAAATCCTGGATTATCGCATCACCCCATGGTCCGTTTATATCACTATTGGCATATTCTGAATGTCCTTCCGGACAATTCCCATCCATATAGACCGTAATACATGGTTTTCCATCAAGCATGGTAATTCCATCGCCTCGTAATGGCTCCCGATAATCGCCGCCAAAACCAAATATTACAAAAACCACAGGATATGTTTTGTCGTTATCAAAATACTCCCCCGGAACATCCACGGCAGCATTGATACTAACATCATAACCATAGAATTCTGATAATTGTTGCGAATAAGCCTTAATCTCATGGTGATATTTTGTGCCATGAAATTCAGGTGCCTGAACAATCTTGTCACAAAGAATTGAGTACTTTTTGCCGTAATCTTTGGACAAAACGAACTTTTGTGTTTGGGAATAGAGGTTCCCCGGACTCTTTCCAATCGTTCTGCCGCCCAGGTTTCTATCAAATACGGCCTGCACAAAATACTCTCCCCGTTCAATATCGGATAGAGAAACCGGATAGGAGAAGGCGCTATCATCGAACAACACAGCCTCGCCGGGCTGTAAATCCTTTACCTCAAGTCTGAAGACAGGTGTAAGATCAGCACCGACAAATACGTTTTTAGGATTTTGCAACTCTTTTGAAAGATATAGAAGAACATTTCCGGAGAAAGGTTTGTTAAAAGCAGATTTTTTATATGAAACAGAAAACTCTTGTGCAATTAACGATTGTGCCAACAGAGAATACATTATTAAAAATAAAAATTTCTTCATCATTTGATTCTATTTATAATCAATTAGTTCTAAACCTGTTCAGTTAAATACTGCTAACCTTATCACTCAACGTGTTACCTTCTACACGCAACCCTTTTGCAAAGCATAACATCATTATTATGATTTTGCTATTATTGTAAATAAAACAGCGCCACAATTTTTGTTGCATCAAAAAACAGAGCAAATTTAAGATTCATGAAAATTATTATTTTGTAACAAAATGACAGATCTGAAGTCTAATCCGGCAAAAATTCAGCCTATGAAACCACACTTCATTACCGGTAAGTTACCGCCAAACTTCCAGGCTCTTGGGTATATATCACTTATCATTGGATTCATCTTTCTGTTTACGCATGGCGTTGCAGGTGCAATTTGTCTTTTTGTCGGAATCCTTATTCTCTCTATTTGGGATGGTGTAATTTTTAACCAAAAGAGGCATCGTTATAAGGAATACACCTCAGTACTTTTTATTCGCTTTGGTAAGTGGAAAAAAATCCTTCCGGATGCTGAAATTCATCTCTACAGGACACAGGAATCGCAGGTTATGAGTGTTGCTTCTATCACCAGACAGGATTTTTCTGAGGTTTATAAACTTTTTCTGGTACAACAGGAAAAGGAAACAGAACTCTCAAAAGGAGATAAAACAAAGATGATAAAAAGGGCAAAGAACCTGGCAGAAACACTAACATTAACACTCATCCTAAACGAGGAATAATAAAATCATCCAATATGAAAAAAACTACAATCGCATTTCTATTGTGCTTTATCAGTCCAACACTATTTGCACAAAACATGAATAAAGAAGTGGCTGATGAAGTCATCGACAACAGTTTTTACCTTGGAGTGGAAACAGGCATTACAAGCTTTAATGCTTTTGAACGTGAGTATGATTTCATCCGGGAGGAAGCCTCCTATTATTACGGATATTATGGTAATTATTCTGCTCTGTCGCTAACTTCATTTTCCTCATATGCTGGTATAAATGGCAAATTTCGAATCTTTGATGAATATATTTGGGTTTCGGGTGGTGTGAATTACTCAACAATGAACAACTCCATAGCAAAATCTTACGGTTCAGACAGTCATCCGGACTATTTTTATGTTTTACTCAGCAGGCAGGAATATGAAACCTATTATTACAGAATTTCTGAAGTAAAATTCAAAAATCACTATTTAGGGATTCCTCTTTCAATCAATTTAGCGCCTCTTGTCACAAAGTATGTAAAATTTTATGGTAAAATTGAAACTGACTTAAATTTTAAAATTGCCACCAGCAAACGTGTAACTTTTTATGATGTATGGATGGACAAATACGAAGAGCAGATTATTCGCCTGTTTGAGGACCCGGAAGACTTTTACGCAACTGCAGGTATAGGCGGAGGGATGCAAATCGGTAAAACCGGTTATATCAACGGCAGGTTTGAAATGGATGTGGCAACTTTTATCTTAACACCTGATGCCTTTGCTCTTGTTAACCCCAATATTGGTTTTGGTGTCAGTTTTTCATTGTTAATCCCTGTAAAATAATCAATATGAAAAAAATTATATTCTTAATAATCCTGATAGCATCAATAATAACAAGCTGTTCAAAAGAAACAGAACTAACTGATTCTATTTATGTTGCAGACCAGGAAGACCCTAACCTTCCGGCCTACACCGAATGGGGCTATAATACCTTTGGAGTCATATGGGAACGCAAATACTTCACCTATTCCACTTCTGATATTCCTCTTAAGATCACAAAAAACAATGACAGCATCTCTTTTCTTTTCCAGGGTATCAACAGCACAAACTATGAATACATGGGCCTTAGATTCACTTATATAGATGGCCATATCAATGATTACCTGGATTTTCTTTCCTATCAGGATCATTCGGTTAATTTTATATATGACACTGTAAAAGTCGAACTTTTACAGCAGAATATGGAGCCCAAAACACTTAATATCCTTGATGGCACACTTCATTTCAAAAGAGCTCAGACCCTTTTCATCGACGACAGAGAAGAGGAACAAATAATTCTCTCCGGAACCTTCTCATTAAAATTTCTCGACAATGCCATCCCGGAGAGCATGACCGGTGGCAGGTTTGACTTTGGTATTAACGACGATATTTTTTACGATCTTAGCGGCTATTAAATCCGCGATATGAATGATAATATCATTGTTGAAGTATACAATATTTTATCCGGGCATTATCCCGGCATTTTCAGAAGCAATACCAGCTACGGGAGATCCTGGTGGCCTGCAGATGATACTGCTGAGATGATGACCGGAGCGATCCTTACTCAAAATACCAACTGGGGTAATGTTGAGAAGGCGCTGCAAAACTTCAAGGGGAAATTATCTCCTCTATTCATACTATCCTGCACCCATGAAGAGCTGGCCGCGATCATCCGTCCCTCAGGTTTTTTCAATCAAAAAACAGAAAGATTGAAACTACTTATGCAATGGTTTGAATCGTATGGTTTTGATTCTTCAATTATTGAGCAAAAAAGCACCGCAACCCTCAGAAATGAACTACTTGCAATAAAAGGCATTGGCAGGGAAACGGCAGATAGTATCCTGGTGTATGGTTTTGGCAAAACATCCTTTGTCATCGATGCCTATACAAGACGAATTTTCTCCCGGCTGGGACTTGATGTACCCAAAGACTATGATGAATTCAGGAATATATTTGAAGCATCGCTGGAAGAGAGTATTCTCATCTACGATCATTATCATGGTTTCCTTGTAGAGCATGCAAAGCGGTTTTGCAAGAAAAAACCGGAATGTACGGAGTGCCCTCTACAAGGGATTTGTACATTTGCAGAGCGCTCCCAGCAACGAAATTTATGTGGCAACTATTAGCAATCATCTCAGCGCTGTTTTCCGCAGCAGCGGCAGTTTTTGAAAAGAAAGCGCTTTTCAAAAACGATGCGCTGGCATTTTCACTTATGGTCTCGGCTATTACTTTTGTTTTTACCGCACCCTTTTTCTTTTTTATTGATATTGAGATGATTACTTCTTCAGCAGTAATAGTATTGCTGATAAAATCATTTTTAGGTTCAGCAGCCTTTCTTTTGGTAATGAAAGGACTAAAACACAATGAGCTCAGCAATTCCCTGCCATTATTAGTTTTTACACCTGCTATTGTAGCTATTCTTGCATTCTTTATTCTGGGAGAGGCAATTTCCTGGATGGAGATTGGTGGTATGACTTTGTTGTTGGCAGGTACCTATGTGCTCCAATTAGAAAAATCAGGCAGTTGGCTTTCTCCTTTCCGGTTTGTACAGCGTCACAAAGCACAATGGTACATTATCGGAGCCATAGTACTCTTTTCTACCACTTCCATATTAGATAAAACACTATTAAAAGGATATAAACTTCAACCTGAGGCATTTTTACCTTTGCAACAGTTATTCTATACGTTCTTTTTTATGGTTGCTTTCATTGCCCGAAAGGGAATACAAAAACCACTGAAAAAGCAGTTCAAAGAGACCTGGAAACTAATTTTTGCAGTGGCTGTCTTTGCTGTAATATACCGTTATTCGCACATCCTGGCAATTAAAGCCGGATCAGTAGCCCTTGTACTCTCCATAAAACGAACCTCGGTTTTCTTTGCCACCATTTTTGGAGGCAGGTATTTCAGGGAGCATAATATTTTCAGACGGAGCATCGCTGTTTTTGTTATGGTCACCGGAGCAGTGCTGATAATTTTAGCATAATTCGTTGTCAGGTAACTCTTTTTCACTGCAAAGCAGATTTTATTTGGATGCGCCAGTTACTTTGTGTACTTTTGACACTATCTAAATATTGCCGCAATTTTTAATTAGTAATTATGAAAACACAATTGGTATTTATGATCCTCCTGACAATGGTTCTGACATCATGCAATGACGCAACCCCGGAATACTTAAATGAATCCTTATCCTTTGAAGAGCGGGTGAACGATTTGGTTTCCAGAATGACGCTGGAGGAGAAGATCGAGCAGATGCGTTATGATGCGCCGGCCAATGAGCGGTTGGGAATCCCTGCCTACAACTGGTGGAATGAATGCCTGCATGGTGTTGCCCGTACCGGCAAGGCTACTGTTTTTCCTCAGGCCATTGGGTTGGCTGCCACCTGGGATAAAGCCCTTATCTTTGATATTGCCACCATTATTTCGGATGAAGCAAGAGGGAAATACCATGAGTATATCAGGAATGACAAGCATGGCATTTATCAGGGCTTAACCTTCTGGACACCCAATATTAATATCTTTCGTGATCCTCGCTGGGGTCGCGGCATGGAGACCTATGGGGAAGATCCTTATCTGACGGCACAAATTGCATTACCTTTTATTAAAGGGATACAGGGTGATGATTCGAAATATTATAAAGCGATTGCTACGGCAAAACATTTTGCAGTGCACAGTGGCCCTGAGCCATTACGTCACTCTTTTAATGCCGATGTCAGCGAGCAGGATTTGTATGAAACCTACCTCCCGCAGTTCCGGGATTGTATTATTGAAGGAAAAGTTGAGTCGGTAATGTGTGCCTATAATCTTTACAAACAAAATCCCTGCTGCGGATCCAGATTCCTTCTGGAGGAGGTATTGCGCAAAAAGTGGGGGTTTAATGGTTATGTGGTTTCCGACTGCTGGGCGCTGAGCGATTTTTACAATTTCCAAACTACCGCCAAAGACAGCCCCGAAGCCGGAGCCATTGCATTAAAAGCCGGTACCGACCTCAACTGCGGTATTGTGTTCCGCGACCTTAAACAGGCTGTTGACTCCAATCTGGTGGATGAAGAATTTGTTAACACCGCGATTACCCGCCTGATGATGGCACGATTTAAATTGGGAATGTTTGATAATCAGAAGAATGTCCCCTGGAGTAGTATTCCTGTATCAATTCTGGATGAAAAGTCGCATCAGGAGGCTGCGCTAAATGCTGCTCAGGCATCCATGGTACTTCTAAAGAATGAAGACAATACGTTACCCTTAAAGAAAAACATAAAATCTATCGCGGTCATTGGTCCCAATGCCCACAATGCAGAGGTAATGTTCGCCAATTACAACGGAACTCCGGCAGCAGCAGTAACGCCCTTTGAAGGGATAAAAAAACGGGCAGGTGAAGCTATCACTGTAAATTATGCTCAGGGTTGTGACTGGGCAGAAAACATGCCTTTTATGGAACGCATTCCTGAACAATTCCTTTTTACTGATGAATCCTGTACAACAAGGGGGCTAACAGGAAAATACTATGCTAATTCAGCATTGGAGGGAACACCCAAACACATAAGAAATGATGAAGTTATCGATTTCAACTGGTGGGACAAAGCGCCCTTCGAAGATCTTGATGGCGACAACTTTAGCGTAGAATGGACTGGTTTTCTGGTTCCTCCTGCTACCGGCATCTACTACATTGGCTGTTATGGCACCGAATATGAAGTCTATCTTGAAGATAGTCTGATGGCGCAGCGCGCTGAGCCTCATGGCACATTCCCATTCTATAAGAAAATACAGCTTGAAGGTGGTAAGAAATATGCAATCAGAGCACTTCATATGGAGAAAGACGGAGAGAGTGAAGTCCGTCTTATCTGGGGTCGCACTGACATCGACAAGGAAAAGGAAGCCATTGACATGGCAAAGCAATCAGATCAGGTAGTACTTGTTATGGGGCTCTCACCATGGCTTGAAGGCGAGCAGATGGACGTGGAGGTTGAAGGCTTCCTGGGAGGAGACAGAACCTCGCTGGACCTGCCGGAGATGCAACGCTCCTTCATAAAGAAAATCTACGATGCCAACCCGAATGTAGTGCTGGTACTTATGAACGGCAGCGCGTTATCCATCAACTGGTGCGACGAACATCTGCCGGCAATTCTGGAAGCCTGGTATCCGGGACAGGATGGTGGTACAGCCGTCGCAAATATTCTGTTTGGAGACTACAATCCGTCGGGAAGACTGCCTGTTACCTTCTACACTTCAACCCATGAGCTCCCGCCATTTGATGATTACAACATGCAGGGAAGAACCTATAAATATTATGAAGGAAACCCTCTTTACCCGTTTGGATATGGGCTGAGTTACACTTCATTTGAATATTCGGACCTTCTTTTAAAACAAAAAGATTCAACGCTTTCGGTTGAATTCAAGCTTAAAAACAACGGATCGTATGATGGCGAAGAGGTATGTCAGGTTTATGCCGGATTCAATGAACCAAAACCGTTCTATCCTTTAAGAAAGCTTGTCGCCTTTGAGAAGGTTTTACTAAAAGCCGGAGAAGAAAAACAAATTCAAATTTCCATACCATTGAAGAACATTGCTATGGCAGATGAGACAGGTGAATATGTGATTTCAGAAGAAGCCTATGCAATCTCCGTTGGTGGAGGGCAACCGCTGAAGGGTTTCCACACCAGGAATCATTTCATCACCACAACAACCCGGATAAAAGCAATCCACCGATAATACCCATAAAAATGTAGAGTATCTGTTCACCCATATTACTGTGCATCGGGCCGGAATCGAGCAACATACTGCTTATCCCGATAAAGGTTTTACTACCGGGAACAGGCATAATAATTCCCGGAACTAAAAATACCATTTATACCTCAAGTCTAACAACCCGACAACCGATAACTGATAACCCTTTATGCATCAAGACCTGACAGGAGAATGATACCTGTCAGGTCATCGACAACCCGACAACCCGACAACCCGACAACCCGATAACCCGATAACCCGACAAC
>CAZQNY010000115.1:0-9003 GCA_964594665.1 uncultured Bacteroidales bacterium | reverse complement strand
TTTATTATCGGATTAACGATGGGTTTGTAGAGATAATGGCAATTATTGGAAAACAAAAAATTTACCGCTACTAAAATTATGATAAAACAAATTGATTTTGTTATCAGGAATTGATAAAAATATAAGGTTATGTCGCAAAGATAATAATCCACAGATGACACAGATGAACACGGATAGTTGATTTCTTCGAAATTATTTTGATACCGCAGCAATCACATCGGTGAAAATCCGTGTCATCCGAGTACAAAGCCTTTGCGGCCCTCTGTGCCTTCTTTGCGTATCTTTGTAAAATAATTTTAAAACCATGATCATCAAAATTGACAACACCTTATCCCTTCGCCTCCTCCAGAAATCCGACGGAATCGATATCTTCAACACCATTGATAACGAAAGAGAATACCTCGGTGAGTGGTTGCCATTCGTAGAAAAGACAAAGGAAGTCAGCTTCACACAGGCCTTTGTGGATATGAGCGTAGATGCCCCGGAAGAGCAACGCGAATACACCTTTACCATTCGTGAAAACGACCAGTTTATCGGACTCATCGGCTTTAAAAGCACTGACAGAATGAACATGATTACCGAAATCGGGTACTGGTTGTCGGAAAAAGCTCAGGGAAAGGGAATCATGACCCGGGCGGTTAAAAAGTTAATCGCATTTGCCTTTGAGGAACGAGGCATGAACCGCATTGTCATTAAATGTGCCGTGGGAAATACCAAAAGCAAGAACATTCCAAAGCGCCTGGGCTTCACCTACGAAGGCACCGAGCGCGATGGCGAACTGCTTGCCGGCGGAGTTTACACCGATATTGAAGTGTATAGTTTATTGAAGAGGGATTAGTCTTTAGCCGGGCGGGCGGGCTATCCGCTATAGCCATCATGCCACCAGGCATTTCCGGTTGGTCGTGGCAGTAGCTCATAAAATCGCTCTGCCACTCCCGCCGTCAATCGCCTGCTGCCATGTCGGGCTGCCGCTGCTTCCGATGGTTATCGGAACCCTGCTGCAGGAACCGCCTGGTCGTTTATCAGACCCGTCAGGTTTCAAAAACCTGACGGGTCTTTGCCATCTCCCTCTCTGCCACAACCACAGATGCAACCCATACTGGGTTGTGAGGGTACGGTTGGGGCGCGGTGCTATTGAGATGGCTTCCTTACCGGATTCTCGTGCTGCGCCTACAGCGCAGAGAGATGCCAGGGCATCTTCTTACCCTGCGCTTCGCACAGGGTTATGCCTGTTACCGCTCCTAACGGAGCTTTTTACCGGCTCTGTAAGAGCCACATAGAGATCACCCTGTGCGTAAGCGCGGGGTAGAACAGCGCAGCTGTTCTACAAAAACTTCCGCCTTACAAAATCATCAAACGCAGGCTTGTATGCCTTACTAACAGGAATGCGATTGTCACCGAAGATGATACGATCGTGTTCTATGGTTTTAATCTGGTTTAACGACACAATATACGATCTGTGGATCCGCATAAAACGCCCGACAGGTAACTTCTCCTCCATCGACTTCATCGTAGCATGGAAAACAATCGGCTTGTCACTGCCGGCAAGGTATAGCTTGATATAATCTTTCAAACCCTCAAAGTACAGGATGTTCGCCAGCTCAATACGATGAATCTGATAATCCGCTTTGATAAACAGAAAGTCTTCCTGCGTGTCCACAGAACTGTTTTTATCGCTGCCCTTTACCATATCAAAGTACTGCTTTGCATGCATCACCGACTTCAGAAACACCTCATAGCTGATGGGCTTCAAAAGATAATCCAAGGCATGAAGCTGAAATCCCTCCACCGCATATTTGTCGTAGGCCGTGGTAAAGATCACCTTGGTATCACTCTTCAGCGTTCGGGCAAACTCTGTCCCCGTGAGGTCGGGCATCTGAATATCCAGGAAGATAAGATCGACACTGTTTTCCATCAAAAATTCCGAAGCGTCTATGGGGTTATCAAACCCGGCCTTAAGCTCCAGAAATGGTGTTTTCTCAATATGTGAAACCATTAATCCCAAAGCCAATGGCTCGTCGTCAACGGCAATACACGTGATCTTATTCATGGCTGGAAAAATCTAGTGGAACAGTTAATAACACTTCGTACACCTCTTTAGTTTGGTTTATCTTCAAAGAGAAATCGTTGTTATAAATTAGGTTGAGACGCTGTTTAATATTGGCAATTCCAACACCACCGGAGCTCTCTTTTTTACCCTGATTTTCCGGAACGCTGTTTCTGCATTCGAAGATAACATTGTCGGAGTTGGTCTTTAATTTTATGGATATAAACGACTTCCCGCGATAGCTGATACCATGTTTAAAGGCATTTTCAACAAAAGGAATAAAGAGCAGTGGTGAGATTTGTGCATATGGAATTATGTTGTCGATATCCAGCTCCAGCTCCACCTTTGAACTCAGCCTTTTCTGCATCAGCTCAATATATTTCAGTGTGAAGTCGAACTCTTTTTGCAGCTCTACCGTCTCAGTATCCGACTCATAGATAAGGTATCGCATCAGTCCCGAGAGCTTCTCCACCGCCTTTTGTGCCTCGTCACCATCTATGGCGATAAGCGCATAGATGCTGTTCAGTGCGTTGAAGAAGAAGTGCGGGCTGATTTGGTTTTTCAGAAATGCCAGCTCCGAATCCACACGCGCCTTTTCGATCTCCTTCTGACGTGCCTCGTTCCTTCGAAGCTGTTGGATAATAGCCATTCCGCTACTAAATCCAAGCACAAGTATCATCAGGAAGAAGTTGTCCACAAGCTTGGGATGCAGACCAAAGCGTCCTGTTGGACGAACCATTTTGTCCGGTTTATTCTCTATCGGGCGCAAGCTATCAAAATCAATTATATCATAAAAATGCTGCGATAAGAAGATCATTAGAGTGGCAAAAACAGCTATCACCACAAAAAACCACACCTTTTTTTTTGAGAAAAATAACCGCGGAACAAGAATCAGGTAGTTCACATAAAAGGCCACAATCATAAATAATAACTGATAAAAGTAGCTATACATCCAGAATAATGAACGATCATTGTCTCGGTCAAAAACAAAAAGAGGAATGATGATAAAAAGTAACAGTCCCAGTGTATGAGGCAGCCATTTTTCTATCTTATGATTAAAATGCATTTTACAAATGTATTGTTTTCAAATGTTTTATCTCTGTAACAGAATACAATTATTCATGACGCAAGGCCTCTATCGGGTTCAGGGATGCAGCTTTTCGCGCCGGATACCAACCGAAAAAAACACCTATAAAGGTACAGAATACGAACGAAAGAATGATAGAGTGTGATGTTATTAAGACAGGCCATCCCAGCACGTTTTCCACGATGTTGGATGCCAGAATCCCGACACCCACACCGATGATTCCACCCATGATACTCAACAGCAGTGCCTCAAGCAGAAACTGACGCAGGATATCTCTTCCTTTTCCGCCAATGGCCATTCTCAGACCAATTTCACGTGTGCGTTCCGTCACTGAAACATACATGATGTTCATGATCCCTATACCACCCACAAGCAGGGAGATGGCAGCAATAGAACCCAGCAGCACCAGCATCATCTCCGAGATAGATCCGAAGTTGCTGATGAGCTCCTCCTGTGTCCTGATCTCAAAGTCATCGTCTTCACTGTCGCCGAGCCTGTGTGACTCGCGCAGAAGCGTTGTTATCTCATCGCTGGTGGCGGTGATCTCATCCTCTGATTTTGCAGATACTACAATGGCGCGCAGGTACGTCTGCCGGAAAAGACGCTTCATAACCGTGGTGTATGGCGCAAGGATCATATCGTCCTGATCCTGCCCGAAAGTGTTGTCGCCCTTCTCTTTCAGCGTGCCGATAATCTTAAACGGTATGTTGTTAAAGCGGATGGACTTCCCGATGGGATCTTCATCCTCTTCAAAGATATTATCGATCACGGTTTGTCCTACGATGCACACCTTTGCGTTGCTTTTAATCTCTTTTTCGGTGTACATGCGGCCTGTAGCTATCTCATATTTTTTTATGTATGGATAGTCTGTGTTGCCGCTGTATATCTGTGTGGGCCAGTTATTGGAGCCGTAGACAATCTGTCCGCTGCCGTCCACCTCGGGCGAAACAGCATCTATCATGGTGCTGTGTTCCTGCAAATATGTGACATCATCCACCACCAGCGTTGGTGACGAGCTGCGACCCATATGTACTCCGCCACGGTTCTGACTCGCCGGCATCACATTGATGAGGTTGGTACCCATGGACGAGATAGTGGAACGGATGCTTTCATTGGAACCATAGCCTATGGCCAGCATGGCTATTACCGCCGCCACACCGATTACGATTCCCAGCATTGTCAGAAACGACCGCATCTTGTTACGGCGTATTGCTGCGATAGCTATTTTTAACAGATTCAGGATTTTCATGCTTTTTCTCTTTTGTTATAAATGCTACAACTCATCGAATGTCTCTTCTTTCACCTGCGACAATGCATAAAGGGCACTTTTGCGATTCTGGACTTTCAGATCTTTCATCAAACGACCATCACGGAACAGCACATTGCGGGAAGTAAACTCCGCGATGTCCGGTTCATGAGTCACAAAGCATACTGTCATGCCTTTGTCGTTGAGCTCCTGAAACAGCGCCATGATCTCGTAGGAGGTTTTGGTGTCGAGGTTACCGGTAGCTTCGTCGGCAAAGATTACCACAGGGTTGTTAACGATAGAGCGGGCAATGGCTACACGCTGTTGCTGTCCTCCCGACATCTGGTTCGAGAGGTGTTTCATGCGGTCTTTCAGTCCCACTGCGGTGAGCGCATGTTCTGCTCTTTCACGACGCTCGGCATTGCTGACCTTCGGGTTGTACAACAGAGGCAGCTCCACGTTTTCCAGCGCCGTG
The DNA here is from genome assembly GCA_964594665.1 of uncultured Bacteroidales bacterium. Classification (GTDB taxonomy): domain Bacteria; phylum Bacteroidota; class Bacteroidia; order Bacteroidales; family BM520; genus BM520. Next base: position 4,148 of record CAZQNY010000115.1, on the reverse strand, counting down.
GTGCGTGGCAGCAGGTTGTACGACTGGAATACAAAGCCCAGCTTCTGGTTGCGGATCGTCGCAAGCTGGTTCTTGTTCATCGTCTTCACATTCACACTGTCGAGGAAGTAATCTCCTTCTGTTGGAAGATCCAGACACCCCAGGATGTTCAGCAGCGTTGATTTCCCGGAGCCACTGGCACCCATTATCGCCAGAAATTCTCCCGAGTTTACTGTCAGGTCGATATTGCTTAGCGCTTTGATGGTCTCATCGCCAACGTAATAGTGCTTATGCAGATTCTTTAATGCTATGATCTCTTTTGCTTCCACGGTATAATGTTTTCTTCTGTTAAAATTCTCTTATCTGTGCGTCTCTACATTGGTGGTGGGCCTCCGGGGCCGCCGCCGCTTTTCCCGCCTCCCGGACGTTCCTGGATGAACGGACTCTTCTGGTCATCGTCTTTACTTTTCTTAAGACTTTTTGAGCCATCTGAGAGCGTTAGCGAAGTGACAACCAAATCTCCCTCTTCCAGGCCGCTGAGAACCTCCATGTCGGAGCCATTATCAATTCCGGTCTCTATTGCCACAGGTCTGATATCATCGCCGGATTTCACCCATACTACCGTTTTACCATCTTCCTCCTGATTCATTCCCTTACGTGGTGGCGAGGGTCTCTCACCATTTTCTGCCGTTTGTTCTTCTTCACCTTTGAGCTGGCTCATATATCCGTGGAGCAGCTGCATATCAGGAGTGAAGCGCGTGGCCTTCTCTGCCAGCAGCAACACATCATTGGCCTCTTCCACATATACTGTAATGCTTGCCGTCATGCCGGGTTTCAGTTTAAATTCTGGATTTTCTACCGTGATAATGGTGATATATGTAATCACATTGGCCGACTCATTGGGTTGAAGACGTATCTCCGACACCTCGCCTTCGAAAGTGAGTTCAGAGAATGCATCAACGGTAAATTCCACCCTTTGTCCCAGTTTCAGCATTCCGATATCTGCCTCATCCACATTGGCCTCCACCTGCATGGTGGAGAGGTCGTTGGTGATGGTGAAGAGCTCCGGGGTATTCATGCTGGCCGCCACTGTCTGACCCTCCTCCACGGCGCGGTTGAGCACCAGCCCGTCGATGGGAGAGTATATGGAGGCGTAGCTTACATTGCGTTCCGCCCTGCTGAGGTTTGCTTCTGCAGACTTCACCTCCGCGCAGCTGGTTTTATGGTTAAAGACAACCAGATCATAGTCGCTCTTTGCCAGAAGCCCTTTTTCATACAGGCCTTTGTTTCTGTCGAGGTTCGACTTCTGGTACTCCATGTTGGCCTGAGCGCGTTCAAGGTCGGCCTGTGCTGTTTGCAGGCTCGAGAGAAGCGTGGACTTATCCAGCTCGGCGATGAGCTGACCTTTCTCCACCCGTGAGTTAAAATCCACATATAGCTTCTCAATCACTCCCGACACCTGCGTACCAACCACCACGGTATTCGTCGCCTCCAGCGTGCCTGTTGCGGTAATCACGTTATTCACCGAGCCACGCTCCACCGGAACAGTGGAAATAGAATATTCCGGCTCCCCGGACCGTGAATTCAGGAAGAAAAATGACAACCCGGCGATTACCACCACCACAACTAACACTACGAGGTATTTCTTATTTCTTTTTTTCATGATTTAAGATTTCTGTTACAATGAAATTGCATTTCCCAGATAGTAATCCAGGATTCTGTTTTGAAGAATGAGGTTATATTTTGATTGTGTGAACTTGTTTTCCGCAATGGTGAGATTGTTCTTTGCCATAAGCATATCAACAGCGTTTATCATTCCCTGAGAGAACATCTCATCGGCCATCTTGTACGACTCCTGCTCGGCGGTAAGCTGCTCCTGAAGAGCGCCATATGAGCTTTGAGCCGTTTGCGCATCGGTGCAGGCCTGTTCAATATATTTCCTTAAACTGTTTTTCAGATCCATCAGCTCCAGCTCGTAATTATTCGTCTGGATCTCCGCTATGGTGACCTGCGTTTTTACCTGTTTTCGCTGAAATATAGGAACAGAGAGGTTGAGACCTATGTACGAGTTGATATTGTTGGCGTAGGAGTTTTCAAAGTCGATATAATTGTTGTTGGATGCATATCCTGAGCCGATGCTGCCATTGAGAGAGAGGCTTGGCAGGAAGCCGGATTTTGCAATATCAACACCCGTTTGAGCACTTTCGATATTCAGCAGGGCAGATTTGATGTTGGGTTGTATTCCCAGTGCATGGGCAAATACAATCTCCGGATCAGTCTCTGTTGTGGTGTTGAGAATATTGTCTAGGTCGGGCTGTTCTATGTCGAAATCATCATCCAGCGGCATATTCATAGCCTGCATTAGCGATACGAGCGCTATGCGCAGACTGCTTTGGGCTTCGATGGTTTCTGTTTTGTTGGATGCCAGCTGCGACTTCATGTTCAGCAAGTCTGTAGCAGGAATGGCGCCGGCCTCGTAGCGTGCCTCTGTATAAGTAAGCTGCTCCTGCGTGGCCTCCAGCTGCAGTACGCTGTTGGTCAGATTGTCTTTCGCAAGAAGAACATTGATATAGTACGAGAGGATATTCAGGCTTAGCAACTCCTGTTCGGTCCGGATGTTCAGCTCAGTGGATTCCAGGTCGATTTCATTCTGTCGGATGCTGTTTTTGAGTTTTGCTCCGTTGTAGAGCATTACCTGCGAGTAGAGGGTGGCGTTGAGAGAGAGGTTACCGTTCTGATCCCACTGCGATTCCGTCGTGTTGTACGTGCTTTTTGATGACAGCTGTTGATTCACGCCCAGCTGCAGGTTCGGCAGCCGCGCCGCCTTGGACTGCTCCAGACTGGCACTCTGAGTGGAGACATTGTTTTGCGCCCGGCTGATATCAGTGCTGTGCTCCAGCGCATAGCTGATACAATCCTCAAGCGAGAACACCTCTTGGGCCATAAGCATCGGCGGAAGCAGGAAGAGGAGTGATAATATTACAAAGACTTTTTTCATGTCGTGATTTTATAGAACGACACAAAGATTAGGGTTGGGCAAGAGCAATACAATTAGATTATATGTATGGGGGTGGATTTTAGATGAATGGGTGGATTTTTTCGATTTGTATTTGGGCGGCGGACGGGCTTTTCGCTAGTAGTCCCCTTGTACGTGTCGTTTTTGGCATCACCACAGCAGTGTCTTCTCCAGAAAGCTTTCGGGATCAGCCCTGCTATGGTGGCCAAAAATCGCCACCCACTGCGGCGCGCTACCGCTTCTTCCGATGGTTATCGGAACCCTGCCGCAGCTATCTGAGAATGCCTGTAGTAATGGTAAGTTTTCCGATTCTATATTCGTTGTCCTGATACCGTGCTGCGCCTGCAGCGCAGGGAGATGCCAGGGCATCTTTCTTACCCCGGGTTTCACCCGAGGTTACGCCTGTTGCCGCTCCTGACGGAGCTTTTCATCGGCTCTGTAAGAGCCACACCAGCTTACCCCCGTGCGGCAGCGCGGGGTAAGAACGGCAGCGCAGTGGGAATGGTGATGTAGGCGCACCATTAAAACATTATCTTATTTTGATTATGAATATCAAAATAATTATACAAATCAGATAATATTTTGTATTTTAGGATTATGGATAAAAATGTGAACGAACCTAAAACGAAGGTACTGACTGAAAGAATGGATTTCGGTTCAAAAGGATTTCATGAATTCCGGTCAATTATAATGCAAAAAGCACAGGAAAGGACTCCGGAGCAGGTTCAAGAACTGGAATTGATTTCTATAAAATACAAAATGGAAGACTATTTGGCCTCCTCTGATGCCGAAGAGCTTTCTGTAGGCTATTTTATTAAATTAATTCTGAAAAAACTTACCATAAAACAGTATCAATTTGCCGAATACCTGAGGATGAAGCCTTCAAACCTGAACAAAATAATTAAAGGAGAGCGCCCAATTAATTATGATTTAGCATTAATATTTGGACGATTATTTAATCATGATCCCATGCTATGGATTGAAATTCAGGCAAAGAACGCTATGTTGAAAATGGAGAAAACAGATCAGAAACGCTATTCTGTACATACTCTCGCTAATCTTTTGGAAGAAACTAAAGTGAAGTATGGAAAATAATTCTTGCAAATCTAAAGCTATTTGGTAATTTTGCCAAATGAAAAAATACCTGACACTC
>CAZQNY010000114.1:6665-9014 GCA_964594665.1 uncultured Bacteroidales bacterium | reverse complement strand
TACCTTTCTTTATGGGTGTGACAGAATTGCCTAAACCTTACCAAACCGGAGATATCAACAAATACAGTCGCGAGTCGGCATGGTGGGCATTTAACTTTGTGGCGAACTTCGCAAATATTAAATACTCCGCCATGAAAGTTGATATACAAAAGGTGCAGAATGAACTGGAACAGGAAATCGTTGATAAAGTAATGATACTTAGAGAGATTTATAAGGATATTCCTCTAGAACACCGGACAGAGTTACTAACTGACCTTACTTGTCGTACAGGTGAAGAGGTGCATCAAAAGTATGTGGAGCTGGGAGATTTTCTGGTGATGAAATACAACGATGGCTATGAGAAAAATGAGAAGTATCACATCACTGCTCCGGGATACCCACAGGAATATCTCGACTACATCCTGAAGACAGAGGGTGATAAAATGTGCATCCCGGATTGGAGCCGGACAAGAAAAGATAAGGTATTACCGTTCTAATCAGAGAATTCTTACCTTTGCATTAGCGCACGATACATTAACAAGAAAAAAATGAACACAGAAAACACATCAAATCAAAAAAACAGATCCTTACTGTTTATAATTCTCGCAGCAGTATTTGCCATTGCTTTGGTAATAGTGCTGGTACTTTTTAACCGCACAAAAAGCGACCTTGAAGAGATGGTGCAGGAGAAAGAGATCCAACGTCTTGACCTTCAAGCAGACCTGGATTCATTGCTCGTGGAACATGAAGAGGTAAAGGCAGACTATGGCGCCATCGCAGATTCTCTGCTTTCAAAAGACAGTGTTATTCAGGCCAATGCCAAAGAGATAAAACGTCTCCTTAACACCCAATGGGAATATGTAAAGGTGAAGCGTAAACTCAAAGCGCTGCAGGAAATATCACAGGTTTATGTTGTACAACTGGACTCATTATACACCGTAAACAAAGAGCTGCAGGAAGAGAATAAAGCCATCACAAAGAAATATCAGACAGAGCGCAGAAAGAATACGGAACTTATAAAGACACAGGAAGAGCTGACAAAGAAAGTTACTGATGCAGCCGTATTCAAAGCGTATAGTATTGCTGTTAAAGCGATAAATATTCGTGGCAGCAGAGAGAAAGAGACCGACAAGGCACGTCGTACACACCGCCTGGATGTATGTTTCACACTGGGAGAAAACCTGGTAATAGAGCCAGGCATCCATACCATCTATATGCGTATTGCCGGTCCTGATACACGTATCCTTATGCGCGGTGAAGGTGATGAATATGCTTTCGACTTCAGAGGTGAAAAGCTTCAGTATAGCGTGAAACAAGATGTGGAGTATAATAATGAGGCGATGGATGTCTGTATGAGCTGGCTACAGATGACCGATGATGGCGAGATGCAAAAAGGTCAGTACATTGTAAACATCTTCTCCGATGATCAGGAGATCGGACAGAAGACTATTGTGCTGGATTAAGGACTTTTAAAAGTTTATATAGGGAAAGGCTGCTCAATAACGGGCAGTCTTTTTTTTAGCTGTTACACAAAGAAGCACAAAGAAGGCGCAAAGTTCCACAAAAAAAATTAAAATTATTATTTAAATCTTTATGTTTCTTAGTGCCTTATCTGTGGTGCTTTGTGTAATTATTAAAAACCTTGTTATTTCATTTTCACTCCACAACCTGGACTCAAATGCATGTGAATTTCCCAAAATTAAACGGACATATTGTCCAAAAAAAACGTCGCCCTGCAGAACACAGGGCGACAATCCACACATCATACATATACGAAAGGATATATTATAATATCCCTACATATCGAAAATAAACCTGATTCAGCTCACTGGGATTAATACACATAACAGGAATCTGCATAGGGTTAAACATCAACTTCTCGTCCCATCCTGCTATTGGATAATCCGGTGAATAGGCATCCGAATCCGTCATTATTGTTATCAAATCAGCTCTTTCTTCGGCTGCAAATTCAAGTAACTGCTCGGTATAGTTAGATACTTTCTCGGATTCAAAAATACAAAAATTTATCTTCTGTTCCTCAAAAGCCTCAACAATTTGTTGAGTTACCATTGAAATCTTTGATTCCAGCGCTTCATCAGACTCTTTTTGTACAAATAAATGTATCTTAGAATCAAAGCGTTTGGCAATATGTGTCGCCCATTTTACCTGTTGACGGCTCTCAGTGAAATCATTTACAGGAAATACAATGTTATCGTATCCTTTTCCAAAATCACGTTCCTGAACAACAATAACAGGAACCGGCGATTTGGTCACTACTTTTAATGCATCACTGCCAAAAATATACTGTAAGCCTTTTTTACCATGCGTACCCATTACCATAAGCTTGGCACCAAGACTTATTAAAGCTTC
>CAZQNY010000114.1:0-6565 GCA_964594665.1 uncultured Bacteroidales bacterium | reverse complement strand
GTAAAATCAACCGGAATTAAAATAAGGTCATTAAGTTGTTTTTCCATGATTAGTGTTTATGTAAATATGGTGTTTATTTTTGTTCACTCCATTGATAAATATAGTTATAATAAGCATATATTTCTTCTGAGTTATAAGCAGCAGAAATTTCGCCCTCTTCTTTTCTGAAAATTCTAAAAGAGGCATTGCTGATATCAATATTCTGATATTTTGCCGGTAACATACCGGAAGTAATAGTGCAACTCCCATGATCGTCGAGAGTAGCATCATAAATCAATACGCTCTCATCATCATTAAAAGGCTGCGCATAAAGCTCTATCAATACCTCAGCCCCGGCAATAGTATCAGTCCATTCAATAGAAACCGTTGAATTGGTGTTGGTATAGGTTACAGGCTGAACGTAAACAGAACCTAAAAAATATTCCGGAGTGCGTATTGAAGAAAGATATTGTTTTCCGTTGGATAAGGTTAACCTAAATGTATACAGCGAATCATCTACAATTTCCGGTTCTGCATAGTAATAACTGGTTTGTTCGTAATAAGGTAATTCCTGACCATTAAAAGTAATGCCGCCATCTTTAATTTCATCATACATCTGATACTCATCATTAAAAACCATCGCCCTGATATATTGCGTGGTACCTCCGGAATTATCGGTATTCTTAATCAATTCATACACCACATTCAATTCGGCAGGATTTGTAATCTCTTTCGTATTATCGTCGGTACAGGCCACGAAAAGCAGCGAAAGTAAAACACCAAAAATAAGCTTTTTCATCATTATTATTCGTTTATCTGAACCCCGTCATACTTCAATTCCATGCCGTTACGGTATGAAATTGTGATAAAAGGTTCGCCTTCATAATTATATTTTATCCATTCACCATGACGTTGACCCATAAGCCAGGTTGCGTCATCTTTAATTTTTCCATTATCCCAGTAATGCACATGCCTGCCATTGGGGTTGTCATCAATATAGTCGCCTTTAAAAAGCAAATCGCCATCGGCAGAGAATGTTTTCCAGGTACCGTAGCGCATACCACTGCGATATTCACCGGTTTGCCGTGTATCACCTGTAATATAGGTCCATTTACCTTCTTCCAGGCCATCCACATACAACCCTTCCACAACGGTATTTCCATTCTCATCAAATTCCTGCATCATACCCTCTTCACGACCATTGATAAAAAACTCTGATCGTAATAATTTTCCGGAAGGGAAATACCATTTCCATTCGCCGTCATAATTTCCATATTTATTGTATGCACCTTCCTGCTGCAAAGAACCATCGGCATAATAAAACTTCCAATTTCCGGTACGCTTACCACTGGTATAAACCCCTTCGGCACGCAACGAACCATCGTCATAATATTCTTTCCATGGGCCGTCTTTTTCCATTCTGTCATCAATAATACCCTCACCTGTGAGGATACCATTTTTAAATACCGAAGCAGCCACGACCTTACCATTACGATCGTATTCACGCCGGATACCTTCCGGTTTGCCATTACGGAATCCTGCGATCACTTTCACCCTGCCATCCGGGTAATAATCGGTTTTCATTTCTATTTCAGCCACTTCCTGAGCATCTTTCAACAAAACACCGTTATCATATTTTTCCACAGTAAGCAAATTTTCCTGCTTATCGTAGGTTTTAAAATATCCATGCCGCCGACCATCTCTGTAGGTTCCGTCAGTATGAATATTACCGTTCTCCCAAAAAGTCACCCAGCGCCCCTGCCTGTCGCCCTTCATATCGGTATAATTAATATCTTCACGGGAAACAACAAAACCACTTTTATACTCCACCAATCTGATTACCAGTCCATCACGATTATAGGTTTTATTAATTCCATTTTCCAGCCCCGATTTAAAAAAGGTCGTTGATTTTAATGCTCCATTGGGAAAATATTCATTTGAAAAACCATTTTTTACATCATTTTCAAAATTTTCTTCATAATAACCATCTTCACGATAGGTAATGCGCAATCCGTGTTTCTTCCCTTTTTTATAATTTATTTTCAGAATAATATCACCCTTTTCATTATAAAATACCCAAGTAGAATCCAGTTCAAAATTGCGTCTGTTTCCTTCGGATTTCAAAATACCTGATTCATAATAGGTTTTCCAGTAGCCATTAGGTTTTCCATTTTCGAGGAAACCTTCACTTGATACCGTTCCATTTTCATAGTAAAAGCGGTTAAAACCATCAGAAACGAGGGTATCATTTTGCGCCAGGCCTGAACGCGCAATAACGGATAAAAGAAAAATAAGAAGTATGGTTTTATAAATTTTCATTGTACTTTTATTATGACCTATAAATATACAAATGAATTCCATATTGGCTCTATCATTTAGAAATAATCAGCATAATTTTAATTTTTCTGATTTTTCGAATTCCTTTAATAATATTATAAAATTTAAATTTAGAGAAAAGAGTATTATTATTAGTCATGTTAATACAGTGAATAAATAAATCGGAAAAACGTAACCCTTATGGTTATGAACAGATCCTTTGGGTTATGTTAATTATTATCACTTGATATAAAGAATAATAGAATGGTTATTAACAATTGTTGATAATTGAAATGTGAAAAATTTATCGGTTTATTGTGGGGTATGATGCTGTGAATAACCCTTTGAAAACTGGTGAAAATTGAAGCGGTTATTAACAATTTGGGTGGTTAAACAGGGTGAATGTGGATAACCGTGAAGGTTGTAAATAATTAGTAACTGATTTTTGCATTATTAACATTTGAATTGTTAGTATTTTTAACTTATTGATTTATAATTTGTTAATTTTTATGATTTGTGCGAATGGTGTTTGTAATTGCTTAAAATGAAAGCATCTGCGTGTAAAACGGTTTTTTCATTGTATTTTTGTGGTTTGAAAAGAAATTAACAAATATTGACTATGTCGGAAAAAATTCTTATAGGTAGTGATCACGGTGGATTTTTATTAAAACAATACATTATCAGGCAATTAGAGGCTGAAGGTTATGAAGTGAAGGATTATGGATGTTATAACGAAGATAGTGTTGATTATCCTGATATGATCCATCCTTTGGCACGGGATATAAATAAAGGTGTTTCAAAAACGGGGTTGATTATGTGTGGCAGCGGTAATGGTGTTGCAATGGTAGCGAATAAATATCCTAATGTTCGTGCAGCATTATGCTGGGATGAAACACAAACTGCACTGACACGTCAGCATAACAATGCAAATATCTTATCGCTTCCGGGCAGGTTTATTGATTTTGAAAAGGCCTGGGAGATGGTAAAGGTATTTTTATCCACCGAATTTGAAGGCGGCCGACATCAGCAAAGGGTAGAGAAAATAGGTAAAATACTGGATTAATAATGTCAGTAATAACACAAAAGAAATATAATGATGGTATTCAGGCTGCGGCTGCTGATGAGCTGACACAGCAAAAACGCCTTGTGGCGGTGGAAAAATTGCTGGCTACGCAAAAAGAGGCTATGAAGCAGTTTTCCAATGCCCCTCTGGCGCAAAAACGCCTGTCGTATGCCAGGTTAAAGGTTCTCGAAGAGCTCGACAGGTATCTTATCCAGTTTGAAAAGAAATACCTCCGCGGTGGAGGAAAAATATTCTGGGCCAATACCGCTGCCGATGCCATAGAAAAAATTAAAAATGTTACCGACGACTGTCGGGAAGATACTGTTGTGTATCAGTGGTCGAAATTGTTGCAGGAAACAGGGTTGCTAAATCAGTACGGTAAACGTGAAGTGCCACCTTCGCCGGGCGATACCGTGTCGCTTCTGGCATCACTCACCAACGAAAAATACAGCCATCATGTTTACGGACTCATGGATCAGTCGCCGGAAGATATTCACGAACTTTTGCGCCAGCGGTATTATCCCGAAGAAGATGTTGTGGGTGGCAAAGCGCTGTCGCGATCATTAAGAAAAGAGCTTGCGAAAACTGTTACCAACCGGGAGGTAGTTATTTCGGGAGCTGATTTTTTGGTTGCCGACAGTGGTGCAATAGGTTTTTGTTCGGATAATGGTGAACGATGGCTGGCGACATCAACGGCAAAAACACATATTATAATTGCCGGTATCGATCAGCTGATACCCACCATGGATGATATTGAAGTATTGCTTCCATTAAAAGCTGCTTCCAGTGGCATTGGAGAAACATATCCGGTGTATGATTTTGTTTTTGGCCCGGCAAGGAAAAACAGCCTTAACGGCCCGCAGGAGGTAATCCTGATATTACTCAATAACGGACGAACAACCCTGCTGCAGAATAGTGATATCCGGAATATTTTAACCTGTATCCATTGTGGCGCATGCCAGAATTTGTCGCCTGTGTATCGGGTTGCAGGTACTGCGGCCTATAATATCCCTTACAGCGGCCCGTATGGTGTTGTTACGGCTCATGCATACCATCCTGATACTGATGTTACGCATTTGAATTACGCTACCACTCTGGGGCATAAGATTTCTTCCCGCTGCCCTGTAGGTATTAATCTGCGGGAGATGATTCTTTATAACCGTAATGCAGTAGTTCGGAATGATCAGGCAACACCCGAAATGAGACGTTATATCCGCAATTATAAGTTTTTTACGCTTTCGCGGAAGCGCATGAATTTTGGTGGCCCCGCAATACGTAATATGGTCGTAAAACGTCAGTTGAGTATGACCTGGGGCAATGAAAGAGCCTTTCCAAAAATTGCAGCAAAGAATTTTAGCCAGCTTTATCATCATAAGAAAAAATCATGACAACACCCGATCAATGGTATAAAGGCCGGTTGACAGAGACCAAACAGTTAAAAGAAACCGCTGTCAGCCGCCGCAAAGCCGTTTCGTGGCTTCGTTTGATTGTTTTTATGGGTGGCGTGGTGGCCATTTATGTTTTTGCTGCCCAAAAATCTGTTGTTGGGGTTTGGATATCATCGGTTTTAACGGTTGTTGTATTCTTTTTTCTGTTGAAATGGTTTTTGCGATTACGCGAAAATGCTGCGCGTTACAGTGCCCGGGAGATAATGCTTCAGAGAGAGCTGGATGCTTTGCGGGAGGACTATAGCGGCTTCGACGGGGGAAAGGAATTTGCTGATCCCGAGCATGAATATGCCGGAGATATTGACCTGTTTGGTGAGAGTTCCGTTTTTCAGCTATTAAACCGTACCACCACCGTAGGAGGTAAGGAAAAACTTGCCCGCTGGTGCATGAATCCGGAGCTGGATAAAGTGGTGCTGGAACAGCGTCAGCAGGCTGTTGCTGCGCTGGCAAATGATCCTGAATTCCGGATCCGGTTGCAGACCTGCGGACATTTGTCTGCCATGACAACAGAAGATTTGGATAAACTGGAACGGTGGACCAGAACACGGGCGTTTTTTAACCGCAGGCGTTTTATAATTTTGCCGGTGCTGTTTTCTGTATTATCGGTGGCTGGTATTATTCTTGCCATTGCCGGAATAGTGCCTGTGTCGGTATTGTTTTTATATGTCGCACTGGGGCCTTATACAGTAACAGGCATCTATCTAAAAAAAATCAATGAGCAGCATCAGTATTTAAGCCGTTCAGCTTCATTGCTTTCCCGTTATCAGCAGGTTTTCGAACATGTTGGAAGCTTTAAAACCAAGAGCGATTATATTGCAGGTCTGGGTGATGAGTCAGGATTATTTCATAGGGCTCCTGTAGCCATGAAAAAGCTTTCACGAATAACTTCTGCTGTTGATACACGCCTGAATTTGCTGGTGGGATTTATCTTAAACGGGTTATTTCTTTGGGATATTATTCAGATGGTACGTTTGGAGCGCTGGAAGGCAGAATATGGCAGTGCTATAAGCAAGTGGTTTGATACCGTAGCGGTTATTGATGCCCTTGCCAGTCTGGCGGGATTTGCATATAATTCACCGGATTTTGTATTTCCGGAAATTACAGATTCACAGGATCAGGAACTGTATATGGAAGATGCCGGACATCCGTTGATTCCTGCTGCTGAGCGTGTTGGAAATACTTTTGGGTTATCGCAAGAGGGGCAGTTTGTAATCGTTACCGGTGCGAATATGGCAGGGAAAAGTACCTTCTTGCGTACTGTTGCCGTAAATATGATGCTGGCAATGACCGGAACCGTGGTGTGTGCCAAAGCGATGAAAATAAAACCTGTACAGCTTATTACCAGTTTGCGAACAACTGATAATTTGGTGCGTTCGGAGTCGTATTTCTTTGCTGAATTAAAGCGATTGAAATGGATTATCGACCGTTTGAACTCCGGGGAGCAGCTGATGATTATTTTGGATGAAATTTTAAAGGGTACCAATTCAAGGGATAAGCAGGAGGGCAGCAGGGCACTTGTTGAGCAGTTTGTGCGCCTGAAAGCCACAGGAATTATTGCCACCCACGACATACTTCTGGGAGCGCTGGCAGAGCAATATCCCGGCAATGTTGTGAACCGTTGTTTTGAAGTATCCATAAAAGACAATACGTTGGTATTCGACTATACCCTGCGGCAGGGCATATCACAGAATATGAACGCCACCTTCCTGATGAAAACAATGGGAATTACCGTTTAATACCGGATAATCATTTTTGTGTT
>CAZQNY010000113.1:6948-9104 GCA_964594665.1 uncultured Bacteroidales bacterium | reverse complement strand
GATATCGTTGCAACGCAGCTTTTCCCTCCTTTTTATGAGGAGACGACTACTATGAACATGACTTTTCTCTCCCCGCAGCAGGTAATGCTCGCCCCGGGAAATACGTATGCTTTTGTGGTCGTGGCCGAAGACCCTTCCGGAGATATTATCTTTAATAATAATGGAATGAGCGAGGTTTGCTGGTTTAATTACCGTGAAAGACTTCAGCTTCAGTGGCAGGAAGATGACCTTATCTTTGAACAGATTGATACGGTTTATTTCCCCTCTTTCCTGCCACCCACCCTTATTACCGGAAACCTGAAATATCATTATGAACCGGATCAGAACGGAAATGTCGGCAAATGGCCACTGGCATCAACTCAGGTGAGTATTAAGCCGGTTTATATTTTGAAAAATGCAGAGGTGAGCAGAAGTGATGAGCAGGGTACAACCTATTATGATGAATATGTGATGCGTGTGGATGGCGGGTTAATCAATGAAAACGGCGCCATGAACTCCTCAAACCATTATTACATCGATAATTTTAAAACCCTTGCAACGACCACCACGTCCCCGGATGGGTACTTCTCTTTTATGTTTACCGATACGCTGCAAACTGGTTTGATAAAGGAAGATTATCAGGCCAGTTTTATGATGGTGTTTGGTGAAGAACTGAATGTTCCTGTTAATGAAAATCCGTTGAACAATATTGTTAACCCTATAATAAACTGGGGGCTGAACCGAATCACGAATCAGACAGGAATAGGTTTTAACAATACCCTTATTGGTGGGCTAAATACTCCCGGTGGCAACCAGCAGGTTATGTCAGGAACCTACACCCGGACTGTGACCTACAATGGAGATCTATACCGGTATTACCGTGTTGTTGTGGAGAACAAATACTACTGCAGCTCGGATGAGAATCTTGTTGCCGAACCAGGTAGTACAGTGAATACCGGAGACCTGGAGGTAAAAACGCAATCGTATAAAATTGATCTTACTGTGAATGCCGATTCTGTGATTACGCAGCAGAGCGGTTCTCCAGGTGGTCCGCTTGACGGTGTGAAGTGCTACGTGCTCAGATTGAAAAACAGCCCTCAGAGTCTGCCGCTTCATGAAGGTCTCGACATCAACAAAACGAAAAACATTGAAGTACGGCAATACGATGTAGTCGCTGAAGGTACCACCGGCGCAGATGGCTCCTGTGAATTGGAAAACATCATTCGTGACGACCGTGATCAGGCTTATGACCAGCTGATACTTCTGGCTGAAACACCCGCCCGTGAAGGATCCTACGTCTATAACCCCGGATGGATATCATTCCCTGATCTTCCTGAATACTCTTATGTTTATCCCTATCAAAAACCTATTGTATGGGGAAATTATCTTTCCGGAAGTTTTGGCTATATCTTTAATGATGAGTATCAGTATGATGATTTTGAAGCTACTATCTATCTGCCTCCAGGGAATCCACGCATTGCCGGCCGCATAATGTACAAGAGTGCATCCATCCAGGGTGCGGAATGCTTTACCAGTTATGCCCCTGATGGTGAAGACCATTCTGATACAGACGGACTCTTTGCACTTGAAAATCTCGATATTATCCAGCAATCCCGCGACCTTACCATACGAAAATACGGCTACGAGGATAAAGAGGTTAAAGACCTTGGCTCTCTGGTCGCCGGCGATCAGGTATGGCTCGATATTGAGATGGTTCCGTGGGGTAACATCAAAGGAAATATTGTTGATGAAGAGGGAAATGCTGTGGAAGCCTATGTGCAGGTTGACGACCTGAATATGAACCATACTTCCCGATTCGTGAGGTATTTCCCTGCATTTCAGGCCTTTGAAAACTTCCTCTTCAGAGCACCATCCGGAAACAGAAGACTCAGAATCTTCCCTGTTTCAAATGATTATATGACCCTCGATACCATTATTGCTATTCAGAAAAACAATGATGATGACATTCCGCAGCAGCTGGGAGAGTTCGTGGTTAAGGAGAATAAACACCGCGTGAAAGTTCATGTCACCTACCTGCCGGAGAGCGGCAACGGACTCTTTAATATCGGCGTTGTTGAGGTTGAAAATGCGAAAGTGACCATTAACGGAGAATCAAAATTTACCGATGATACCGGTGTGGCAACTTTTGAGTTTGCCAGTCCGGAGACCTGGTTTTC
>CAZQNY010000113.1:5685-6848 GCA_964594665.1 uncultured Bacteroidales bacterium | reverse complement strand
AAGTCGGGCGGAGATCCTGTTTTTACCCTCAACGGATTTGCCGCGGAGGCCATAAACGGATCAGCAAAACTGAAGCCTGCAGGACTGGCAATGGATCTGAAGCTAACCCCGGTTTATCCGCTGACAGATTTTTCTCAGGCTCTGACGGCTGAGAATATTTTCATCGCAAAAGATCATATTTCAAATATCGCTTCCGCAGATGCCTTTGATATAGGTCTGGAAAACTGGAACGTTAGCTGCCCCCAGGGCTGGCAAATGCCTCAGGGTGAATCACGTATCATCATTCCAAATGCGATTATCGAAACAAACCTGGTGAATATTGCTGCCGGGTATATGAGCCTTCAGCCTGACAGAATGGATTTCCATGAATTGAATTATGAGGCCATGACCCTTGCCGGAGTGCTGCCTCTTGATGTGGAGCCTGGAGCAGAGAGTACTTTCTACCTCGATCATAATACAAACCCTGATGGAGGAATGCACTATGTGATGAAACTTACCGGTGAGCCACCGCTGGGAATTGCAGCATCGTTCACAGGGCTTGAAGGATTGCCCCAGGGTACGCGCATAAAAATTCCGACAATGCAGCTTATCAGTAATGATCATATGATACTTTCCGGATTTGAGGCACTCAATGATCCGCTGATATTTTATGATAACCTTGAATTACGCCTGCAGCAAATGACTGCAGGTGAGGATTACCTCAAACTGACAGGTCCTTATGACCTTAATATTCCCGGCGTGCATAAGACCTTGCGCGCAAACCTGAAATTTACCAATGGCGGGGTCGGAAGAGCGAACCTGATGCCTCCCACGCTGAACTTATCCTTCGACGGTAAAGGCGGCGTGAGCTTTATTGCCGACAGGGAAGAGGGCGACCAGGAACTGAATAGTCAGCTGTATCGTGCAACAGGAACATTGAAAATTACCGACCAGGGTGAGGAAAAACTGATTCAGGGAACCCTCTACAGATATAAATCCAACGGACAGGTTTATGTGGAGGTTACGCAGCCCGAACTTATGCTTGGAGGAACTAATGATCCACGCCTGCGTATTGATGCCGGAGAGATGAGAGTGGCCGGAAACTACTGGGACTACCTGTGGTTTGAAGGCCCCATAACAGGCGCCGGCGGACTCAGCCAAAATGGTGCAAATCAGAAAACACA
>CAZQNY010000113.1:3890-5585 GCA_964594665.1 uncultured Bacteroidales bacterium | reverse complement strand
GGATGTTTATGGAAACTGGGTTGCGGAAGTATTGGCTTCAGCAAAACAATACATGCAAAACTCTTTATCGATCAGTCCGGATTCGGGAATCTTGAAAATGTGAAAGTCTCTATTGGGGGAGGAGGTTGTGATGAATAAGATGAAAACCATAATTAAAATATGCTTCATATCATTATTGATACTGAATGCTTCGAATCTCTTTGGTTTCACGGCTCCAAAGGACACCTGTGAAATGAAGATGCCCGGGGAGTTTGTGCTTGTAAAGACTGAGGCTTCTTCGCTGGGAATTTCTGCCACATGGTATATCACTACTGTGGATCTGATGCAAAATGTTGAGGTTTTCAGGCAGGAGCCCGGAAAAGAGAAGTTTAAAAAGCTCGATACCCCGGCAGCCTTCTTTGCCCGCAATGACTCCATTTTTACCGTTTTTGCCGATGACGACGTAGAGCCATACCAGTGGTATCGCTATTACCTTGTGCCTGTTGATTTTTGTGATGATGAAGGTGTTCCTTCCGACACGATTGGCGTGGCGTCTGTGGCAGAGAATGAACTTCCGGTAGCGCAACAGATAGACATTACAGGGCTTCCGGAATCCCGTTCTTTGGAATTAAGCTGGAAGTACACCACTGACGTGCCTGTTACAGCAGCGCATATTTTCAGAGCAGCGCAAGTCGAAGGGCCGTATGCACCTGTGGCAACACTCGAGGGTGATGCTGACTCATGGGTCGATCCGGTGGAAAAAGCCAATGAAAACTACTACTATTATTTAATAGCAGAAACTCCGTTTGGACAAGGAAGACAATCTTCAATAGCTTTTGGGAATTTTGTAGGCCGGGATGTTCCTTTGCCGCCTCAGAATTTAAACATAACGGCTCTGGGAGATACTGCTTTTATTCAATGGAGCCCGGGAGAGGATTTTGTTTCCGGCTATATAGTTTATCGTAAAGATGGTGCTGCAGATAGCTGGATCAATGTTTCAGGGATTACAAATCAGGCAGCGTTTTCCGACACCACGGAAAAAGTAGCCGTGCGGACCTACACCTACAGAGTTACAGCGGTAAGTGATGGCTTTCTTGAGAGTGATCCTTCTGCCACAGTATTCTTCAGAACCATGGTAAAGGAAGTTCCTCCTCCCGCTGGTCTGACCACACTCTTCCGCGATGGTAACCTGCATTTTATCTGGGATTCGTATGTGGAAGAATTCCCCTGGATAACTGACTGTTTTATTACCTTACGCTATGAGCGGGGCATGACTTACGAAATCAATATTCCGGCACCGTCAAACAGTTATTTCCTTGAAGATGCCGAAGGGCTTGTCGCTGCCTCAGTGTGTTTTGCTTCAGTGGATGGGTTGAAAAGCGAGACTTTGCCGTTTTCATTATCTAAAATGCAGAAAAACAACATTGAAATTTCCGGCTTGCAGGCTATAAAATCCGGACAGGGGATTTTGATTCAATGGTCAGAGATTGCCGGTGATAACATCGGGCAATATAAGGTTATCAGGGAGTCTGCCGATGCTGAACCTGTGATCCTTTCAACCACCCGGGAGAGTCAGTATCTTGATGCAGGAATTCAGACCGGGGTAACATACGGCTATTCGGTGGTTTACATTTCTCCGCAAGGAATAGAGAGCAAACCATCAGAAGTTTTAGTGGTCGTAAACTGATAATCAACATGGTAGTTCTATCTTTGTGA
>CAZQNY010000113.1:0-3790 GCA_964594665.1 uncultured Bacteroidales bacterium | reverse complement strand
TTTAGAGGGAAAACCTACGATTACAATCGGTGACGAGACGGCGAACTTCGGTCCCGGTACACTCATTGAAAGCCCGGCAAATATTGACAAGGAGCTATCGAATTACAGCAAAGATATTGCAAGGATTCTGGTTATCAGGGAGATGTAGATTTATGGAGAGACGCAGACCCGTCAGGTTTCCAAAACCTGACGGGTCTCTGGATACGGGGGCTCGACTTCGCTCGCCCTCCGTCGGCTTCGGTCGCCCTCCGTCAACAACGCAGGTGCTTGAGCGGAGCCGAAAGTACCGGAGAACTCCCTGTAAGTTGCTAAGCATCATGAAGATGCTAAGCAACACAACGGCAGGTGCCCGAGCGGAGTCAAGGGCACCGGAATATCCCTGCAGGGTCTGTCCTCAGTCCAAAACCTTTCTATTTCGATATCATCAACTTCGCCTCACGAATTGGTCTTTCATTTTCAATAATTGAAATCGTATATACACCGCTGTTAAAACCTTCCACATTAATAGTATTTACTCCTTTAACACTATTTTCTTTATGGATGATCTTTCCGCTGATGTCACGGATTACAATTGTTCCATTAACATTTGCAGGAACTTGAATATTCACAAAGTCTGTAGCCGGGTTTGGATAGATGTTTAGCTCGGAAATTTCCTGCCGGCTTATTCCAACAGAGAGGTCGAGAGGCCAGTCGGCAACATGTAGCCCGCGGCCGTGGCTGGCAGCAACAACTTTGTTGTCGGCAGTACGCACGCGCAGCATATCCACACGCACATTTCCCAAACCATTGTTATCGGGAAGCCACTCTATTTGTTCTGCACCGGCATTGATGGTTGTCCATACCCCCATCTCCGTGGCAAGCATTACCTGCATACTATTCTGTGGATGATAAACAGCCCAGCGAATAGGCATATCCGGCAGGTTGCTTTCCACATTATTCCAACTTTCACCACCGTCGTAGCTTTGCCATACCGAAGCAACACCATAGTTGGAGAAAGTCACCATCAGTGTATCATTGCTGCCTCCAATGGCAATACTGCTGATACTGCCTTCCGGGAATTCCTCTCCGGTAATATTAACACTCTCAGGAGAGGTTTCATCCGCATCATCAACCCGGAATAATTTTCCGGCATTGCTCCCCACAAAAATAACCGGCTCGCCCTCCGCCGAGTGACGGGAATAGGTTATTGCCGAGAAATAGGCATTATCGCCTGTAGGAACACTAAAATATTGCGAACCGCCAAAATTGGGAATATTCATATAGCGCTGAATCCGGGTAGCATTTCCACCAGTATAGGAAACACCATTGTTAAACATAATATTATCCTTCCAGTCCAGATCGCCGGCATTAATAAAAGTTCCCAGCTCATCACCCAGATAATTGGTGTACTGACCGTTTATGTAAGCCTGATAACGATTATAATATACCGAAGTATATGCATAGGCAGGTTCATTTTCATCAAAAAAGCAAAAGCCACCGTCGCCGCCCTGTACCATATCCTCAATGCCCACAGGGCTACCATCGAGCCATAAAGACCCGTTATCCTGCAGGCCGCCAATCAGTTCCTGGCTACCGGCAATTGGTTTTATGGCACAGCTGTAAAATTGCAGAGTGTTGAAATTATTGTTACGCTGTTGAAAAACCGGGGAATTCAGGTTTGCCGAGTTGGTGTAAAAAACACCTCCATCAGTACCAAAAATTGCTTCTTCAGAACTTCCGGGTTTATAGGCAATGGCATGCTGGTCGGCATGAACATAATCATCACCACCGCCATAGTACATCAGAGCCCAGTCACTTACATGGAACCAGTAATTTCCGCCATCTGCAGTAGTCCACTCATCGAGCCCGCCAATAAATACCTTATCCGCATTGTTGGGATCCACCTCAACAACAAAGGCATGCCATGCCAGTGAAGCCCATCCCCCTCCATCAGGGTTAGTTAGGTTGTTCCAGGTCTCCCCTTTGTCGTTGGAACGAATCACATAACGACAATGATAATAGGGGTAAGTCTGAATATAACCACCGGCAACAACGCCATACACGATATTATTATCGCTTGGTGCGGCAGCCAGCATAATTCTTCCGGGTAAGCTATATCCGCCGGTACCCTGTTCAATAAGCTCTTTATAGGTTTCATTTACGCTCCAGCTGCCGGCAATACCTTCATCGGAGTATAAAATCGTGGCGCCGCCGTCGCCTTCCATATTTTGCATCGTACCGATAATAAGGCGCCCGTCCTGAGTCATGGCAATATCGGCAGGAGTATATGGTACTTCAGTGCCTGGAATATCGGGTAACACCTGCTCCCAGCTTAGGCCACCATCCACCGAACGGAAAAGTCCGTCAGAAGGGTTACTCTGATGGCTGCCATAATACTCTCCCGATGCTGCGGCAGCATAAATTACACTTGTACCATCCTCATCACGGACAACAACATCCGTTACAAAAGCCCAGTCCTGCGTTGTCTCAATCCAGTTCCATGTTACACCACCATCTGTCGATTCCAGAATACCAAAACCCAGTCCGCTGGAAGAACGGTAGGTCTGTAGTGCGGTTTGTGCCTCGCCGGTACCCACAAAAAGATGTTGTGTATTATTAGGATCATAGGTGATACAAGAGATAGAAAGGTTGGCCCAAAAGGCATCTACCGACTGCCAGGGCTCATCATCATTGGCAATATCATTGTTATACCACAAGCCACCGGTTACAGATCCTGCCCAGACTTTATTCCCTGACGGGTCGTTGGGATCCCAAAGCAAAGCTCGTGTACGGCCGCCCATTTTTGAAGATTGTATCTCCCACTCCAGTGGCAATTGACCTTTTAATTCCTTTTCATCTTCTATTTTTAATGAGGTGGCATAAGCATCCAGCAACCGCTCCCGGGGAACCCTCTTTTCCACCGGATCCACGGTCATCAGATAATTCTGCATCCCTGCCAGATCCGGACGATCCATTTTGGGAAGCTCCTTTGCCTCATCATAGTCCATCGCCGGAATCTTTGCATATTCTGCCTCCAGCCACGACATATATTCACTTTGCCGTTCAGGTTTTAAAAACATTATTGCAGCAATAGTTCCTGCAAGAATCAGTGTTGGGAGTACAATTTTCTTCATTTCCTGTAGTTAATTAATTCTCTATATCTTTCATCTTCAAGACACCAAAATTTTTTAAATGTTGCTGGATGTATGCATTTTATTAAAATCTGCATAAAACTATAGATTATTGACACAATATCTCATCTAATTTATATTTTTATAAAAAAATTTAAACATGAAACAGTTACGGGGATTATCACTCTTACTCACGGTTATATTACTCTTTTCAGGATGCAATAAGGAGTCACAAAAAGAAATTGATGATGAGCTTATTGTAAACTATATTGCTAATAATGGTATTGATGCCACGAAAACGGATTCCGGACTATATTATCAGATTCTTGTGGAGGGCGATGGTGACAGCCCTGATATTACCAATGATGTAGAAGTTACATACACCGGAAGACTGCTTGATGGTACTGTTTTCGATACCAATGAAAATAGTGACCCCAATGTTTTTCCATTTTACAAGCTTATCCTGGGTTGGCAGGAAGGACTACAGCTAATGAAGGAAGGCGGTGAAGCATTGCTGATAATTCCATCACATCTGGGTTACGGCTCGCAGGCTCTCTCAGGAATACCTGCGAATTCAGTGTTGGTTTTTAATGTGGAATTGCTGAGTGTTCAGTAGTGCACCGCCGGAGAATCCTTTTCGTCCTTAATCAAAATCTGAAATTATGAAACGATTGTTACTG
>CAZQNY010000112.1:0-9178 GCA_964594665.1 uncultured Bacteroidales bacterium | reverse complement strand
TTTTTATTTCGTTTTTGTGATTGGATGTAATCAATGCCTGTGCCAAAGATTGTAAGGTACTGAATAATAGCATTATATAAGACTGTAGATTTAGATATAAGATTATGATTATTCGAAAGTGAAGGGTGTTTGGAAAGGTTAAGAGGGTTAGAAAGGGGGAGGGTGAGAGAGTGGGAACAGAGGATTGACTGTTAAATCTCAGTACTACAGTGTTTTAGGACTTGTTCTTCGAAAATGAAGAGGGGTGTTTTCAAAATTGAAGGGTAGAAATAAATTCAATTCGGTATTGGTTTCTCAGTAGATCCGCACAGCCGTGTGGATCTTATATGCCATTATACCACAAAACGGCCCATTGGAAATTCTTAAATGGTTTAATCCTAAATGGTTCCTGAAAGATGAGATTGCTTCATCATTATTTTATTCCGCTTCGCTGAGTTTTTTGGTGTTTGCACTATTCGCATGTGGGTATTGGCTGGGGCGCGGTTCATGGTTTCTTCTTGTCGCGTAGCTGTCACCCCGGGTAATGCCTGTATGTCACGTTGAGAATTGTTGCCTTGGCGCCTCTGTTTCTCTGCGGTGAAAAAAAAGTTGCAATCCATAGGGTAACAAAATGGCCTTTTTCGTATTAAGCAGCAGGATCCTTTGGGTTAAAGGCTTAAACTTTAGCCCCTGAAATATTATTGCCCATTGGCTGGCTCCGAGCTTTAAAAAAAGGAGGCAGGCTGGGGGAGGTGTGTTCGGAGGCTGGGAATGCTGACCCTTTGAAACCCTTTGAAACCCTTTTAAACGGTTTAAAACCCTTTGAAAGGGTCAAACGTATGTCCCACCACCTCCTAAAATCCCTTATAAAAAAAGGGAATAAGCATTTCACTTATTCCCTGTAAATAGATTTCGTTTTTGAATTTAATGTACCGCTATTTTTTTCGTTATCATCTGACCATTCCACTCCATATTACAGAGATAGTATCCCGATGTGAGATCTGCTGGTGTCCACTGCAATGTGGTTGTGCCTTCTGCTAACGAACCAGAGAAGATCTCTTCGATGCGTCGTCCTGACATGTCTGAGATGTATATCTGTGTGTAACCACCTTTATCAATGTTTACTGGAATATTCATAGTTATACCTTTTGCAACAGGGTTGGGGTATGGACTCATCTCTGCATTTGCTGACTCTTGCTCATCAATACCTACATATATATCATTTAGGGCCAAACGGTAAATGGATGTTCCGTAGCCGGCCATGTATAGCTGCCGTGTTTCTCTTTGCAGTCGAAGGTCAACAACAGGTGGCTTTGCAATACCATTGTTGATGCCTTCCCAGCTTTCGCCGTAGTTTCTGGTGAAATATACACCTGCATCGATGCCAATGTAGAGCGCACCTTCATGATCAGGATCAGCAAGGATGGAATGTGCCGGCAGTTCAGGCAGGTTGCTGCTAATGTCGACCCAGGTCTCTCCCAGATTATTCGACATGTATACAT
Source organism: uncultured Bacteroidales bacterium (assembly GCA_964594665.1). Taxonomy (GTDB): domain Bacteria; phylum Bacteroidota; class Bacteroidia; order Bacteroidales; family BM520; genus BM520. The sequence continues at coordinate 7,697 of CAZQNY010000112.1, read as the reverse complement.
GCGATATATAATCACTCCAGCGCAATCCTGACATCGTTACGTAGATAGTGTTTTCATCGAATGGGTCACCAATGACTTTTGTTACCCAGCGTCCCGGGAGGCCTTCCGTTCTGTCGTTCCAGCTCATGCCACCATTTTCCGATACCTGAACCTTGCCGTCTGCAGTACCGACAATAACTGTACTTGTATTTAAAGGATGTACCCCAATTGTAGTTATTGTATAAAAACTGTTGTTGTAGGTGCCCGCAGTAAGGTCGCCGCTAACGGGTGTCCAGCTGTTGCCGCGGTTTGTGGATTTCCATACCCGGTAGGTACCGAAGTACAATACCTCAGGGTCAACAGGGTCAAGCTCCAGTGGTGCCGACCAGTTGATTCGCGGACTATCGTTGGATGGCTGCCCTGCAATATAATCATACCAACCATTCATAAACCGGTATAGGTTGCCCCATTGTGATTCGGCGTAGTAAATATCGTCGTCTGTGTAGTCGATGCGGCAGTACATGCCATCACCGCCAAGGATAGAATAAAACTGATCCGGACCGTTGGTTGTCATATTTGAACCATTATCCTGAGCTCCCAGAATTACTTTATCAGGATTCTGCTGACTTACGTCGATAACATATGGCTGGGTGATCGGAAGATTGTTTGTCTTTGTCCAGTGGTCGCCAAAGTCATTGCTGCTGTAGAGGCCTCCGTCGTTACCTTCCCAGATCAGGCCGGTGGCGGGGTTGATTTTCATGGCATGGTGATCCACATGAATCTCATCAGTATTACCATAATCAGCAAGAAGAACCCATGAGTTTCCGCCGGTATCAGAGCGCCATAGGGCCATGCCAAGGAGATAGATCCTGTTTTCGTTATTGGGATCAACGCGGATTTGCCCGAAATACCATCCAAAAGTGCTGTTCATGCCATATAAGGTACCGGTGGATTTTGAAACCCATGTGTCACCACCGTCCTCAGAGCGGTATAGCTCAACACTTTGGTTGGGCATATCGTACCATGCATATAACACATCAGGGTTGGTGGGAGCAATGGCAAGACCTACACGACCTGCTTCGCCCATGGGTAAACCATTGGTGAGCTCCTCCCAGGTATCGCCGCCGTCGGTAGTGCGGTATACGCCTGTGCTGGCACCAAACGAACGGCGGGCAGTAAAACTACGTGTGCGTTCCCACATGCCGGCATATAGAATGTCAGGGTTTGTAGGATGCTGTATAAGGTCGATGGCTGCAGTAGTATCGGTTACGAAAAGTACCCGTTCCCATTCCTGTCCGCCATTCACAGAACGGTAAATACCACGTTCCTCACTGGGCGAGAAAAGGTCACCACAGGCTGCCACAAAAAGACGATCTGAGTTATTGTAATCCACCACAATACGGGCAATGTAACAGCTTTCCGATAAACCCATGTTTTGCCAGGTCTCACCGCCGTTTCCCGTTTTGTATATTCCATCACCATAATAACTTAAAGAGGCATTGTTGGGCTCTCCGGTGCCTACCCATACGGTTTCTTTGTCGTTGGGGTCAATACAAATGTCGCCAATGTTTACATTAGGAACATCAACGAAGGTATTGATCCATGAGTTTCCACTGTTTTCCGATTTGAAAACACCTCCGGTTGCCGCACCCACATAAAGCACTTCCGGCTCATCGGAATGAAATTCAATATCCGTAATCCTGCCACCAATATTTGTGGGGCCAACCAGCTCCCAGGAATAATCATCCTTGCGCTCGGGCATCAGCTGTGCCTGCCTCATGCCCTCAATCATTGCTTTTCGGTTGAGTGTTTTGTGTGGCCACATCTTCTGATAGGCAAACCAATCATTGGGAATCATGTTTTTCTCTCCTTCCACACCAATAAACTCCAGTGGCATTTCCGGTTTTTCTTTTTGTTGCGTGATTATCAGTACTCCTGTCAAAACGACTGAAATGATAAGGCCGGCAGCGTATAAAGCTCGTCTCATATTGAATTTTTATTTGTATTGAAATTAAAAATGTAAAGATAAAAAGATATCAACTCTGTTTATAATATAATCAAGACACAATTAATGTTTGCTGCGTTGCCGCTATTTCGGTAAAGATGCAATGCCATGCATCTCTGTTACTGAACTACGTGGAATTCTTCGGCATGGAAGGTTTTGATATATGCTCCGCCATGTCTCGCTGCAAATGTTATTGAATTTCGACGCGGTACTGTGGGTCAAAATCCCTGATTTTTAATAGAATGCCTTCCTGAAGTATTAATATCCTCATCGTATCGTTATTTTCCGTATCTTTAGCTTTTAACCAAAAAATCATCCTATGATAAAAGTATTTGAGATCCTGCGTTGGGCAATGGTTGTTGCCGGTTACATTATTGCTTATGTGTTTCATAATGAGACTCCTGCGGATATTTTGCATTACCTGAACCCCTGGGTTATTGGGGGAATTGCAGGTTTTTCTGCCATAGAAGGCCTGTTTTGGGCCGATAAAGCAGCAAAAGAAAAAGGCTATGAAGTAGGCTCAAACTACCAACGCCAGAATGCTTTTTGGTTTCTGGTAACTACTGTTGTGATGCTTATTGTTACCTTTAATAACTGGGGAGTGAATGCTGATATGACAATAACACTGGTCTTTATTGGGTTCCTGTTGTTATCAGGTGGTAATCATCTTTATCAGGCTATAGCGAAAGGTAATAAGACCTGGAATAACCTTATCCGTCCTGTTGGTATGATGCTGCTTGCCGGTCTGTATGCTTATCCCTTGTGGATGTTGCTCATGTAATTATCAATCCTCGGGTTTCCGGTCCACAGTTTTTAAAAAGGTTGTGGGTGTCATGCCTGTATGTTGTTTGAATACCCTGTAAAATGTAGCTCTCGATTTAAATCCTGATGCTTTAATAACAGTTTCAATGACATGGTTATCAGGTATTGATGATAATTGTCGTTTGCTCTCATTAATACGATGGATATTTATAAAATTATAAAAGTTATCGTAACCACTGTCTTTTATTAGCTTCGTCATTCTTGCTTTTGATATATCCAGTTCCCTTGATGCTGATTCCAATGAGATTTCCGGATCCAGATGATATTGGTTCGCAATAAAGTTATTCAATACAACTCCATCTTCCGAAGGATTGCCCTCATTAATTGCATTATATTTATAGAAAAAATGCGCCAGATCCTTTTGAATAGTAGCTGCGATAGTGTAAAAGAAGGTGGAAAACAGTTCCACAACAAATGCAAGAATTAAAAGAATGGGTAAACGATAAATTCCAATTAGTCCAAATCCTTCGAAGAAACTCTGAATGATGAATATCACCATAAACCAACGAATCCACATGGTGTCAAATTGCGATATGTTAGAAACGTTGTTTTTTAGGTTGCGAATATATTGTGTTGATATCCTGTAGATTAAGATAGAGTAAATTGTGCCCTGCAGAATACAGATTATTCTGGATGTTATTGCCAGGATATTGTGATTTGGGTTATTTTCCCAGACCATCCGCATGGTGTCAACAAAATTTCCATCCGGAGTGGCAGCAATATTATCAACTTGTCCCGGGATTAAAACTATTGCCAGGATAATGCTTATCAGGGATGGAATAAAATGTATGAGGTCTTTTTTGGAAAGTGTTTTTTTTTCTGAAGACATTTTTTCAGCATACAGGTATATAAGCGGGATCATTGCTACCCTTATGGGTCCAATGAAAAACGTTGTCCAGGATAAATTGATATTAAAAAGCATAATTCCGGGACCCAAAGAAATAAACGCTTTTAGGAAAAGTGCCCATGCTATATATCTTGTTTCTTTTTGTTCTTTTATGTTGCCAACAATTACAAGGAAAGCGGCAAATGAACTATCAATAACAAGCAGTATGATAAAGAATATGGCTATCTCAGAATTCATCGTATGGTTTAGACTTTTTACAAAAATACATTTTTATATGATTCATATGTATTTGATTTAGCAGTAACTGGTGTAAAGTGCTTTTTAATGCTATTCTTATGGTTTTTTGTTAATTTGTTGATATATAGCATTTTAAGTGGATTGTTCTTATTTATTGAGATATTAACCGGACTTATTGAGACATATAAAATTTGAATAAATGTGATTTTTTTTTGATCTTTGATGTATAACGGATTACTGAAAAATAATGCCTCGAATTAATTTCAAAAAAATAAAACCAAAATTTATGAAAAGAGAAAAGAGTAACATGTTTAGAGTATTAATTGTGCTCGCCTTCGCATTTTTAGGTGTATTTTCCAATGCTTGTAATAAGGATGATGATGTGGAAACCTCTGTGGATTATGAATCTTCATCCAATTGGGTTGCAAAGCCATCTCCCGATAAAGCGGTAGATGTATTTTATGTTTACCCCACTGTTAGCAGTAATGAAAATGGTGCTATGGATATTGAAAACGACGATGAACGTGCCCTTGCGCAGGGGATCTTTCAGGCTCAGGCAAGTGTATTTCAGGCTTCTGCAAATGTTTTCGCTCCCTATTACCGCCAGATGTCAACCAATGTAGATATGACCGGGGTTGCTCTTGCAACAGATACAAAGGAATTTAAACAAGGTGCTGTGGATGTACAGGATGCTTTCGAGTATTTCATAGAAAATCTGAATAATGACAGGCCCTTTATTATTGCCGGACATAGCCAGGGCACAATGGCACTGATTGAACTGATAAAAAATAAATTTGGTGATGATCAGGCTCTTCGGAATCGTCTGGTTGCTGCATACCTCATAGGGTATACGGTTACGGATAATGACCTTACTATGGCAAATCTTACTGCGGCCCAAAATGCTACTGATCTTGGTGTAGTGGTTACCTTTAATACCCAATCCATGACTTCCGAAGGTGGACCTATGCTCATGGACGGGGCGCATTGTATTAATCCTCTGAACTGGAGAACCGATAGCCAGGAAGCCGACTCAACAGCCAACCTGGGGGCTGTATTATTTGACGATGCCACAGGAGAGTTTATTCGTGAAGTGCCAAACTATTGCAATGCAATAATCCTTGATAATGGCGGTTTGGGAGCAAATATCCCGACTGCAGATGCCGATACTCTCGTTTTTGGCCCTTATAACCCGGGCGTATATCACCGTTTCGACTATGCTTTCTGGTATCGTAATATTGAAAAAAATGTGGAAGATAGAATTGAGGCTTACTTAAATAAGTAGGAGCAACTTCATTATCAGGCTTATTGTCACGCGTATCATGTCAGTTTTTTTACCTTTACGCCATAAAACCCATATGACATGAAACGAATTGTATCTTTTATCGCAGTTATGTGTGTGACAATAAGCCTGTTTGCACAAAATCAACCTAAATATTCAGAATGGTTTACCAAAGCCACCATGCGTGTGGATTATTTCCATTCAGGAAACGCTACTACCGATCATTTTGCCATCGATAGGGTACTCAACGACGGTGAATGGGCCGGTAGTGAAACAGTTCTTCTGGATGAACTTTTTCGCGGCCTCTATTATTTTGAAGTATACGATCATGCCGGTGAGGAAATGATTTATAGCCGGGGCTTTGCAAGTATTTTCGGCGAGTGGCAAACAACACCGGAAGCAAAAACAGAGTGGGGAACATACCATGAAAGTGTTCGTTTTCCATGGCCTAAGAATACAGTGGAACTCGTAATAAAAAAGCGTGATGCAAAGAATGAATTTGAAGAGATTTTCCGCAAAACCATTGACCCGGCTGCAAGAAGTACCAACCCAGCCGTTCTCGACCTCGGTCTGGATACATATACATACCTCGAAAGTGGTGATCCCAATACAAAAGTGGATATCGTAATACTGGGTGATGGATATACCGCTGATGAGATGGATAAGTTTCACTCTGATGTGGATCGCCTTGTGGATGAGATGTTTAAGGTAGAGCCTTATAAGTCGCGTAAAAATGATTTTAATATCCGTGCGGTAGATACACCATCTGCGACCAGTGGAGTTAACAAGCCTCATCCAGGCGTTTTTAACCGTTCACCTTTATCTATGACCTACTCCTTTTTTGACTCGGAACGCTATGCCATTGCTACCGATAACAGAACCATCCGTAATGTTTGTGCTCAGGTGCCTTACGATGCGGTTTATATTTTAATCAATGAGGCTACATACGGCGGTGGCGGTATCTATAATCTTTACAGCACTGTGTGTGTTGATAATGCTTTTTCTCCATACATCTTTGTTCATGAGTTTGGTCATAGTTTCTCTGGCCTGGCTGATGAATACTACAGCTCGGCAGTATCCTATGAAATTGCAGATAAGGTGATGGCAGAACCTTATGAGCCCAATATTACAGCAAATATTGATCCTGAAACAATCAAGTGGAAAGAAGTGTTGACTCCCAATGTGCCACTCCCAACGCCATGGGACAAAGAGGAGTTTGATGCTTTTAGTTATGAGGTGCAGAAGGAACGTAAGAAATTACGGGCAGCAAAAGTACAGGAAAGCGAAGTGGAAGCACTATTTGCCCGCGAGCGTAAAACAATGCTTGAGATGATTGACAAGATGGAATACAAAGATGTCTGTGGTGCTTTCGAAGGTGCCGGATATATGCAGTATGGCCTTTATCGTTCCGGCGTGGATTGCATCATGTACACCCGCAACAAACAGGAGTTCTGCCCCGCATGTCGTCTGGCAATAAACCAGACTATCGATCAGTATACAAGATAGAATCCCCGCCCCGGATATTAGGAGCTTTCGGGATTTTTTCTGCAAAGCAGAAAATATTCTGTGGAACACTGTGATTCCTCTGAGTAACACTGCGTTCTTATTCCCTGAAAAATTCCACCCCGTTTTTCAACCTGTACCAAACCAAACCGGTGTGGGTTGCAAAAACAGCTTCCTGGATTTCCCACTCTTCAAGGTCGTCGCCGTTGAATGTGGCTTTTAATACCTTCTCCCAGGTGCGGCCATTAATGATGTAATCATCAATGAATACGATTTTTATCGCTTCAGGATATTCATTGCCATTGTCATAACCACTGGATCCAATATCATTGGTTTCGAAGTTCCATGTTATCCACTGATCCCAGTTTATACCAATACTAAGGTAAATCCAGTTTAAGGCATCCATGCGGAATTCCAGATTATGCCCATTACCCAGTGTTGATCGGTACTCTACGTTCATGCGATCCCAGCTCTCAACATAGCCACATCGGTCAGGTTCAGATTCTTCAATAGTATCAAGATACCTTTCCAGAATGTAGCTTTCACTGATCCCGTCCTCACTAATCATTGTAAAGGACGTTATTGTATCCGATGGAACAAAGGCTTTGATATCTGCGGGAATGAATTTGTAGAGGTCACCATCAAGACACCGCTCACATGAGGTGCTGAAAAATATCATCGAAACAGCGACCAGTAATATTGCGAAATTATTTTTTATGCACATAGTAGTCTCCGTTTGTTAAGCTTATTAACTCCAGACCATGGTTTTTCGACCAAACGATATTTTCAAAATATATGGATGTGGTGTCACCTGAATTATTCATATCACTTTGATTCTTAAATACCATAACATCTTCATAATTAAAACCCAGAATTGTGGTATCACGGAAATTTAGCGTATCATAGTTGTATACATCTGCATCGCTAAAATACTTATAGTTGAGACGGAGTGTGAATCCCGAAGAGTAAGGATTATAGTCATCCATTATTGCATCGACGGACACTTCCATATCTAAACCCGGATA
>CAZQNY010000111.1:0-9799 GCA_964594665.1 uncultured Bacteroidales bacterium | reverse complement strand
GCCAGTCCTGCGGAAAAGGTAACAGCATGTTCTTCGGCAATGCCCACATCAAAACTGCGATCCGGCATTTTATTCATCATCAGATTCAACGAACATCCGGAAGGCATGGCAGGGGTTATCCCGACAATCTTTTCATTCTTCTCAGCGAGCTCGACAATCGTTCGTCCAAAAACAATCTGATATTTGGGAGGTATCTTTCCGCAATCGGGTTTCTTCTGTTCCCCGGTTTTCTTGTCGAATAATCCCGGAGCATGGAATGCAGTTTGATTTTTCTCTGCGGCAGAAAAGCCTTTTCCCTTTACAGTAAGGGTGTGGAGCAGTTTAGGTCCGGGGATATTTTTCAGATCCTGGAGTAATTTTATCAGATGGGTAATATCGTGACCATCAACAGGACCGAAATAGCGGATTTTAAAGGCTTCAAAGAGGTTACTGCTGTCGAATATGGAGCTTCGTACGGAGTTTTTCAGCTGTTTGACAACATTACGACCGTTTTTGCCGTAATTCCTGTCGCCGCCGAGCAGCCTCCAGATACCGTCGCGAAGGCGATTATAGGTTTTGGAGGTTCTGATATCGGTGAAGTACTCTTTTATGGCTCCCACACTCTGGTCGATGGCAATGCCATTGTCGTTGAGAATGATCAGCATATTGGTATTTGATACTCCGGCATTGTTAAGGCCTTCCAGTGCCAGTCCGTTAACAATAGAAGCATCCCCCACGATGGCAATATGCTGGCGGGAGGTGTTTCCTGCCAGTTTGCTGGCGGTGGCCATGCCCAGGGCTGCGGAGATGGCCGTAGAGGAGTGCCCGGTGCCAAAGGTGTCGAATTCACTTTCAGAACGCTTTGGAAAACCGCTGATACCTTTGTACGAACGATTTGTATAAAACTGATCTTTTCTGCCGGTAAGGATTTTATGTGCATAAGCCTGGTGGCCCACATCCCATACCAGTTGATCTTCGGGAGTATCGAAAACATAGTGAAGGGCAACAGTAAGCTCGATAACGCCCAGGCTGGCGCCAAGATGCCCGGGGTTTACAGAGATCACATCGATAATGAAATCCCTTATTTCCCGGCACAGCTGTGGCAACTGCTCCATAGGCACCTTCCGAAGGTCAGAAGGCGAATTTACCGTACTTAATATTGTTCCCTTTTTTGGTACCATAGCACAAATTTATAACATTCCAAGGGCAAGTTTTGCCTCGTCAGAAAGATTCTCCGGGTTCCAGGCCGGCTCAAAGGTGAGCTCAAGGTCTACTCTCTCAACGCCCTCTATGGGGGCAAGCATGTCGTGAACCTCCTGTGGCAGCGACTCGGCAACCGGACAATTGGGCGTTGTCAATGTCATTAAGACGGAAACAACACCTGAATCATCAACATCAATATTATAAATCAATCCTAAGTCATAAATGTTCACAGGGATTTCCGGATCATATATAACTTTCAGGTTTTTGATAACCTCATTTTTAATTTTTTCCTTATCCATCATCGTTCATTATTTAGCCTGAAATGCAATGGCATAGAATTTTATTTTTTTTATCATCGATGCCAATCCATTGGATCGTGTGGGCGAAAGATGCTCTTTTAATCCCAGCTCATCGATAAAACCAAGGTCTGCATTTGCAATATCTTCAGGAGATTCTTCATTAAATACGCGAACCAGGATTGCTGCAATACCTTTTGTGATTATTGCATCGCTGTCGGCAGTAAGCACAATTTTATCCTCCTGAAGTGATGCATGTAACCATACTCTTGACTGGCACCCCGGAATAAGATAATCGTCAGTTTTGTATTGGTTTTCAATTGCGGGTAATTCTTTTCCCAGCTCAATAATATAGTTGTATTTATCCATCCAGTCTTCGAAAAGACTAAATTCACTAACTAACTGATTTGCTTTTTCCTGTATCATAATAGTATTAAGAAAACATAATTTTCACCTGACGTATAGCTTTTATTAGCTGATCGATTTCTTCTTTGGTATTGTAAACGGCAAAGGAAGCTCTGATAGTACCCGGAATGTTGAAAAAGTCGATTGCCGGCTGTGCACAGTGATGGCCGGTACGAACCGCAACACCAAAATGGTCGATAATTGTGCCTGCATCAAAAGGATGAATATTGTCGATGAGAAATGAAACTACGCCTGCTTTTTTGTCCGGTGTACCAATAAGGGTGATATCGCCTTCCCTGAGTAGTTGTTCCTCGCAGTATCTTACCAGTTCATCTTCCACGGCAGCGATGTTATCAATACCTGTCTCGTTGATAAACTTAATCGCTTCACCAAGACCGATAACATCACCTACATTGGGTGTTCCGGCCTCGAATTTGAAAGGCAGCTCATTGTAAGTGGTTTTTGTAAACGACACTTCACTGATCATTTCACCACCACCCTGATAAGGCGGCATGGCATTAAGCCATGTTTCTTTTCCGTAAAGGACACCAATACCCATGGGGCCGTACATTTTATGGCCTGAGAAGCAGTAAAAGTCAGCATCCAGATCACTGATATCCACTTTTTTATGTGCTACCGCCTGGGCGCCGTCAATAAGTACGGGAATATTTTTTTCGTGTGCCTGACGGATAATTTCCTTCACAGGATTTACAGTCCCAAGCGCATTGCTAACATGCCCAACGGCAACAATTTTCACCTTTTCGGTTAGCAGCGACGGCAACGTTTCCAGCATCAGGTCGCCATGGAGGTTCATGGGAATGACTTTTAGCCTGGCACCTTTTTCTTCACATGCAAGCTGCCAGGGAACAATATTGCTGTGATGCTCAAGTGCAGAAACGAGGATTTCATCGCCTTCGTGTACAAAAGCTTTGCAAAAACTATGAGCCACCAGGTTGATAGCTTCTGTTGTTCCTCGTGTGAATATTATTTCGTGGTTATGCTTTGCATTGATGAATTCTTTTACCTGCTCTCTGACTTTTTCATATTCAGCAGTTGCAACCTGACTAAGAGTATGTACTCCTCTGTGAATATTACTGTTTTGGGTTGTGTAATATTTTTCCAATGCATTGATAACCCTTTGTGGTTTTTGATTGGTTGCTGCATTATCAAGATAAACCAGCGGATTATCGTGCACTTTTTCTTCCAGAATCGGAAACTGTGATCGTATGGTCTGTAAATCCTGCATTTTATAAATTATAGTTTACTAACGTCGATGGGAAATTCCATTTCACGATCTTTGTTTTTACAATGCAGAACGCAGGTTTCGCAGATGTCCAGCTCACCATGGAGGCGTTTTTTTACCATGTCATCAATTTGTATTCTGAGAGAATCGATATTAATAATATTAATTATCTCAGCAGCAAAAGCATACATCAGTAACATACGGGCGTTTTCTTCGCCAATTCCGCGTGAGCGCAGATAAAACAGCGCTTCATTATCCAGCTGGCCTACCGTTGCACCATGTGAGCATTTTACATCGTCAGCATAGATTTCCAGGAATGGCTTGGCAATGGCACGGGCTTTATCTGTGAGCAACAGGTTCTTGTTATTTTGATATGCGATGGTTTGCTGTGCATCGCGTTTAACCTTAATGTGACCATTGAAAACTGATTTTGCCCGATCGTCAATCAGCCCTTTAAAGATCTCATTACTATAGCAATGGGGTGCATCGTGATTAATGAGAACCTGATTGTCAACGTGCTGCACTTTGTCAACGAGATACAGGCCCGCAACGTTGCTCTCTGCTCCGGGTTCTGAAAGTGTAACATGTGTGTAGTTACGGATCATACCTCCATTAAGCGTTGTTGAGGTAGTTAAAGTTTTACTGTTTGCTTTTTGATGAAAGAAGATTTGATTAACAAGGGTGGTGTCATTGTTTAGATTCTGAAGCTTGAAATGGTCAACAGCTGCATTTTCATCCACAAATACCTCAGTAAGGGTATTGCTGAATACTGCTTGCTGAGAGTAGGAATCATCACAATGAACAAGGGTTAGCTTACTGTTTTTTCCGGCAATAATAAGGTTGCGGATATTATTTAGAATCGGTTGCTCATTTTGATTGATATGAACAATCTGAATGGCCTCTTTCATCTGAACATTGTCAGGGACATAGATGAAAACGCCGTCGTTGGCGATAGCTGTGTTAAGCGCCATCATTCCGTCGGTAAGTTCAGTGGCACACGTGCCATAGTATTTTTCCACCAGGTTGGGGTATACTTTTTTAGCTTCTGCCAGGCTGCCAATGATAACGCCGTTTTCGAGTTTTTTTAGTGGATGTTCTCTGTAGATGTAATATCCGTTAAGTGTCGACACCATCAGGGTATCCAGGTCGGGGATATTGCAGCTGAAGAAGGTTTCCACATTTATTTTTTTTGTCTCCGGTTTTGGGCTGCAGATAAAGTTTTTTTCCAGAACTTTTTGGATATCTGTATTGCGCCACGATTCCAGTTCCCTTCCGGGGATGCCCATTTTTTTGAAGATTTCAAAGGCAGCTTTTCTTTTTTCTGCCATCGATGCGGTGTCGTGCTTCAGCAGTGCCTCGTTTTTTTCTTCAAAAAAGGAGATAATACGATCTTTTATGGGGATAGTATTTGAATACATGTTTTTAATCCTTTAAAAGGCTGTTTTCAGCCATTCGTAACCTTTTTGTTCCAGTTCCAGAGCCAGCTCCTTACCACCGGATTTTACAATTTTTCCTTCGTAAAGAACATGAACAAAATCCGGGACAATATAATCGAGTAAGCGCTGATAGTGGGTAATAACGATAAAGGCATTATCCTCGTTACGGAGTTTGTTCACCCCATTGGCAACCACGCGCAGGGCGTCGATATCAAGGCCGGAGTCCGTTTCATCAAGGATGGCCAGTGAGGGTTCAAGCATCGCCATCTGGAAGATTTCATTTTTCTTTTTCTCACCGCCGGAGAAGCCTTCATTAACACTTCTGTTGGTGAGTTTTGAATGAATCTCCACGAGTTTTTTCTTTTCTTCCATTTTGCGAAGAAATTCAGCAGCAGAAAGCGGATCTTTACCATGATACTGGCGCTGTTCGTTCAGGGCAGTACGCATGAAATTGACCATACTTACACCCGGAATTTCCACGGGATACTGAAAACTCAGAAAAATGCCCTCATTGGCGCGCTCATCAACTTCCATATCCAGAAGATTTTTACCATTATATGTAATGGAGCCGCGTTCAATATTGTAGCCTTCTTTACCTGAAATAACATTGGCAAGCGTACTTTTACCGGTCCCGTTAGGACCCATAATGGCATGTACCTCACCTTTTTTTACATCAATATTCAGGTCTTTTAAAATTGACTTATTGTCGATGGAAACCTTAAGGTTTTTTATACTTAACATAACCGATTTATATTTTCAAATTAAAAATTTTATCCAACACTGCCTTCAAGGCTAATAGAGAGTAGTTTTTGTGCCTCAACAGCAAATTCCATTGGCAATTTGTTTAATACTTCTTTAGCATAACCGTTGACAATCAGCCCGATAGCGCTCTCTGTTGAAATACCTCTTTGATTGCAGTAGAAGAGTTGATCTTCGGATATTTTTGAAGTTGTGGCTTCATGCTCAATCATGGATGAAGGGTTGTCGGCCTTGATATACGGGAATGTGTGTGCTCCGCATTTGTCACCCAGCAGGAGTGAGTCACACTGACTGTAGTTACGTGATCCGGTAGCTTTTTTCACCATTTTCACCAGTCCGCGGTAAGCATTGTCGCTATGACCTGCGGAGATACCTTTGGAGATAATGGTGCTTTTTGTGTTTTTACCCAGGTGAATCATTTTTGAGCCGGTGTCAGCCTGCTGGTAATTATTGGTAACGGCAACGGAATAAAATTCGCCTACCGAGTTATCGCCAAGGAGTATACAGCTGGGGTATTTCCATGTTTTTGCCGATCCTGTTTCCACCTGAGTCCAGCTTAATTTGGCGTTGTTCCCTTTGCAGATTCCTCTCTTTGTAACGAAGTTGTATATTCCTCCGTTGCCATTTTTATCTCCGGGGTACCAGTTCTGAACGGTGCTGTATTTTACTTCAGCATCTTTCATAACAACGATTTCCACTATCGCAGCATGGAGTTGGTTTTCATCACGCTGAGGTGCGGTACACCCTTCCATATAACTGACATAGGCTCCTTCATCAGCCACAATAAGAGTGCGTTCAAACTGTCCTGTGCCGGCAGTATTTATGCGGAAATAAGTTGATAAATCCACCGGACAACGTACTCCTTCAGGGATGTAACAGAACGAACCGTCGCTGAATACTGCTGAGTTTAGTGCGGCAAAGTAGTTATCGTGTGAGGGTACTACAGAGCCCATATATTTTTTCACCAGCTCGGGGTACTTTTGTACGGCTTCACTGAAGGAACAAAAAATGATACCGTGTTTTTCGAGTGTGTCCTGAAAGGTAGTTTTTACCGATACAGAGTCAAAAACAGCATCTACGGCAACCCCGGCAAGGCGCTTCTGCTCCTCAAGGCTGATGCCGAGTTTATTAAATGTATCGATAAGCTCCGGGTCCACATCGTCGAGGCTGTCATATTTTGGCATGTTCTTCGGTGCCGCATAATAACTGATCGCCTGATAATCGATGGGCGGTATATCAAGATGTGCCCAATCGGGCATCTCCATGCTTTGCCATTTATGAAATGCGTTCATCCGGAACTCCAGCATCCATTCCGGTTCATTTTTTTTCTCTGAGATATACCGGATCGTATCCTCTGTAAGACCCACAGGAGCCAGTTCCATCTCCACATCCGTAACAAAGCCGTATTTGTATTCGCCCTGGGTTACGTCCTGCAGAATCTTATCCTGTTGGTGTTCTTTTCCCATTATATTTTTTATTTAGAATTATTAAAAATAATAAGGCTGCAAAAATACAAAAATCTTCCGGCTTTGTCTTTTTACACCTTATTTAAATGTCTATAACAACGTTAATACAAAAATGATTGCTTTGCTTTTCTTACTTTTGCAAAAAATATAACGGCATGTTTGAGAAACGAACAACAAAGACAGACCTATCAAAGCTGGGTGAATTTGGTCTGATTGATCATTTGACAAAAAATATTGAAATAAAACAAACAACCACAGAGTTGGGTGTTGGTGATGACTGTGCCGTATTGGATGCAGCAGGGAAGAAAATTCTTGTTACCACTGATTTATTGGTTGAGAATATTCATTTTGACCTTAGTTACACTCCCTTAAAGCATCTGGGTTATAAAGCAGTAGCCGTAAATTTGAGTGATGTGGCTGCCATGATGGGAAAGCCTGAACAGATAACGGTAAGCCTTGCGGTAAGCTCGCGGTTTACACTTGAGGCGTTGGAGGAAATATATAAAGGTATGCTGATGTGTTGTAAACGTTATGGTGTTGATCTGGTAGGTGGCGATACTACAAGCAGCAATTCCGGGCTGGTAATTTCCATTACTGCGGTGGGTTATGCCGGGAAGGATCAATATGTGAAGCGCTCGACGGCAAAAAAAGGCGATCTGGTATGTGTTTCAGGAAATGTAGGTGCTGCATATATGGGACTGCTGTTGCTGCAGCGTGAAAAGGAAACCTGGAAGGCCAATCCCAATATGCAACCCGACCTGGAAGGGAATGATTATATTCTTGAGCGCTTTTTGAAGCCTGAACCCCGCCTGGATGTTGTTGAATTGCTGAAGGAAAATAATATCCATCCTACCTCCATGATTGATGTTTCCGATGGTATTGCCTCTGACTTATTGCATATCTGTAAAAATTCAGGCGTTGGATGTACGCTTTATGAAGAAAAAATGCCTGTTGATGCGGCAACAGCTCTTATGGCTGAAACATTTTCTATCAATCCCATTACTGCAGCGATGAATGGTGGGGAAGATTATGAGCTTCTCTTTACTATTGCGCAGGAAGATTATGAGAAAATTGAACTACTGCGCCAGATTGCGGTGATTGGGCATATCACAGAAGAAAGCGCCGGAGTGAATATTATTTCCCACGATAATGTCTCGGTACCTGTGGAAGCCCAGGGCTGGGATCATCTAAAGAAAAAATAAATGAAGCCTTTGTCACGGTTGGAAAAGCTTGACCTTATCGTTAAATCACTTCCGGATAAACCGGGAGTGTATCGCTTTTACAGCAGTGATCAAACAATAATTTATGTGGGTAAGGCCAAAAGCCTGAAAAAAAGGGTCTCGTCCTATTTTAATAAGGAAGCTTCGCGACCGGGGAAAGTACGGGTGCTTGTATCGCACATTACTGATATCAAAACAACCATTGTTGAGACGGAATTGGATGCGCTGCTGTTGGAAAACAACTTGATAAAAAAGTATCAGCCACGGTATAATATACTTTTAAAGGATGACAAAACTTTCCCCTGGATTTGTATTAAAAATGAGCCTTTCCCCCGGGTATTCCCTACAAGGACACTCGTGAAGGACGGCTCAGAGTATTACGGGCCTTTTGCTTCCGTGAAAATGATGAATACGCTTCTGGAATTATTGAGGCAGCTATATCCCCTGCGAACCTGCAAGTATCGTCTTACTCCTGAGAATATTGATAACAGGAAGTATTCTGTTTGTCTTCAGTATCATATAAAAAACTGCCTGGGACCATGCGAAGGATTGCAGGCAGAAGAAGATTATCTTACAAACATCGACCAGGTACGCAGAATCATCAAAGGGAATCTGGGAGATGTAATACTGCAGCTAAAAGGCAGGATGAAAGATTATGCTGCAGAGATGCAGTTTGAAAAAGCCCAGGCGATAAAAGAGAAACTGGAGCTTTTGGAGAAATTTAAAAGTAAAAGTACCATTGTTAACCCTTCGATTCATAATGTGGATGTTTTTTCCATTGAATCGGATGAGAAGGCAGGTTATGTTAATTTTCTGCGTGTTGTCAATGGTGCGGTTGTACAGGCACATACTATCGAATTAAAAAAGAAGCTCGATGAGTCGGATGAGGAGTTGCTGATGTTTGCCATTGCTGAGTTGCGTGAGCGGTTCAGCAGCAACTCAAGGGAGATCATTGTTCCGTTTATTCCGGGGCCGGTAATGGAAGGCGTGAAGTACACCTGCCCGCAGCGGGGCGATAAAAAATCACTGCTGGAACTCTCGGCACGCAATGTGAAGTTTTACCGTTTGGAAAAGCAAAAGCAGAAAGACCTGGTGGATCCTGATCGCCATACGCGTCGTATAATGGCTACCATGAAAGAGGACCTGCGGCTTACTGAAGAGCCCAGGCATATTGAATGCTTTGATAACAGTAACTTTCAGGGCGCCTATCCGGTGGCCGCAATGGTATGTTTCCGCGATGGGAAGCCTTCAAAGAAAGATTATCGTCACTACAATATCAAAACCGTTGTCGGCCCGGATGACTTTGCTTCCATGGAGGAGGTGATATACCGGCGCTACAGCAGGTTGGTGCACGAAGAACAATCGTTGCCGCAACTAATACTTATCGATGGGGGCAAGGGACAGTTAAGCGCTGCCGTGAATAGCCTTGAGAAGCTTAACCTGCGGGGCAAAATCGCTGTGCTGGGCATTGCAAAACGTTTAGAGGAACTCTATTACCCCGGCGATTCGCTTCCCCTGTACCTGGATAAGAAGTCAGAAACCCTGAAAATCCTGCAGCGCCTGCGCGACGAAGCACATCGTTTTGGCATTACACACCATCGCAATAAGCGTGATAAAGGAACACTGAAAACCTCCCTGACCGAAATTCCCGGCATTGGAAAAGCTACAGCCGATGCCTTACTCAAACATTTTCGTTCGGTAAAACGTATTAAGGAAGCATCAGCTGATGACTTAACGGCTGTTGTAGGAAAGTCCAAAGCAGCTGTTATATTTCAGTATTATCATTCCTGAA
>CAZQNY010000110.1:0-9815 GCA_964594665.1 uncultured Bacteroidales bacterium | reverse complement strand
AGGAAGTTCCGGAAGCTTTGCTTCTTATGTTGCTTTTGGTGAGGCATCAGGTTTTATGGAGGAACCACCCGGATCCGGAAATTACATTTTCATGGATGTCCATGGCGCCGGAGCTCAGCGTAGTGACCCCAAAACAGGAAACCCCGATGATTATCCTTATGGAAACGGTCCGCAGGGTGATGTGATCAGAATATATAACTTTGTACGCCTGGTGAGAGATACTGACGTCTCCGGTGTTGGTACCACAGAGCAACCTTCATCAACAATTTCTCTATATCCCAGCCCCGCAAAAACATATGTTAATATATCACTAAACAATACCTCTAACCAGATTGAAGTCATAAAGGTTTTTGATCTTTACGGTAAGCTTATTCTGAATAAAACATTCGTAAACGAACCGGATATTATACTTCATATTGAAGATTATCCTGATGGTGTTTATATGATAATGGCCACGGCTGGTGACAGCAGGTTTTCAGGAAAATTCATTAAAACCAGATAATTCTTATATTTGTTTGTGTTATCAATCGGCAAAACCAAAAGAGTTTATAATTAAAAATGAAAAAAATATTTTTAAAAAAAATATTTTCTATTGAGGGAACAGTACTTGCCTTTGTATGGATTCTTTTATTCTCAATACCTCTTTTGTTTGGGTTTGCAAGTAATGGAATCAACTGGGATCAGGTTTTCCGGATCTGGAAAGAAAATGCCTTTCTTTTAGGCGCCTTTTTAATACATCATTATATCCTGTTGCCAAAATACTTTTTCTCCGGTAAAAGGGTTCTTTACTTTGCATCAGCCATAGTGTTGGTTATTGCACTTTGCGGGATTGTATACTTGACCTCCCATCCTATGCAAGCAATGGTTCCTGTTAACACTATTCCACCGGATAGCAGTTTTGGCCCCGGCTACCGACCACGCCCAAAACCGGGACCCATGATCCCTTCATTTGCCAACATGCTAATAATGAGCGTATTGATTCTTGGCTTCGACACAGGCCTTGCCATTTCAATGCGGTGGGTCGACACCAAACAAAAACAAACAGAGCTGGAAAAAGAGAACACAAAAAACAAACTCGCATTTCTAAGAACGCAGATAAGCCCTCACTTTTTCCTTAATACACTTAACAATATTCATGTCCTCATTGATGTAGATACTGAGGAGGCCAAGACAGCAGTTATCAAGCTTTCCCGATTAATGAGTTATCTTTTATACGACTCTCAGGGAGAAAAAATCGCCCTTTCAAAAGAGATTACTTTTGTGGAGAACTATGTGGAGCTCATGCGGCTTCGCTATCCTGAAAAGGTTGATATTATTCTGGATATTCCCGACAATCTTCCACCTGTCGACCTGCCGCCACTTTTGTTTATTTCCTTTATTGAAAATGCTTTTAAGCATGGTATCAGCTACCAGAATGAATCGTTTATTCATATTAGATTTGCAATAGAAAAACAGACGCTCTGGTTTAGTATTAAAAACAGTAAACATAAAGCAGCTTGTGAAAAAGAGAAAGGTGGCATTGGTATCGAAAACAGCAAAAACAGACTTGCGCTGCTTTATGGTGATAAGCATATTTTACACATTACAGAAAACGAAAATCAGTATGATATAAAAATGGGAATACCGATATGATAAACTGTGTTACAATAGATGATGAACCGCTGGCCTTACGACAGATGGAAGGTTATATTAAAAAAACACCATTCCTTAACCTGAGTGGTGCCTTTAATAATGCCCTGGATGCATTGGCATTTTTACAAAACAATGTTGTTGACCTTCTTTTTGTGGATATTAATATGCCGGATTTAAACGGCATGGAACTGGTGAAATCATTAATCGTAAAGCCGGCCATCATTTTTACAACGGCATATAGTGAATATGCTGTGGAAGGTTTTAAAGTTGATGCTGTTGATTATCTTGTTAAGCCTATCGCTTATCCTGATTTTTTAAAGGCTTCGGAAAGAGCACGACAGCGTATTCAGCAATCAGAGCCGGCAGAACTCCATGACGACCACATATTTGTCAAATCAGAATACAAAGTTTTACGAGTAAATTATAATGATATTGCCTATATCGAAGGCATGAGGGAATATGTGAAAATTCACCTTACCGATCAATCACATGTTTTGTCATTGATGAGTATTAAAAAACTGGAAGAAAAACTGCCCTCGACACGGTTTATGCGTGTACACCGTTCCTTTATTGTTAACCTTGAAAAAATAACAACCATAGAGCGCAACAGGATTGTCTTCCCTCCTGACGTATATATTCCTGTAAGTGAGCAATATAAAGATGTTTTTCAGCAATTTGTAGCCAAGCACTTTTTGCGCTGATTTATTTCAGATATTTTCCGGTAATTATGGCAATGGCAAGAATTACAGTGCCACCGGCAATGGTTTTCATATCCGGAATTTCATGAAATAACGGAATGGCAATGAGTACACCATATACAGGTTCGAGCATGGTAAGTACACCGGCAGTGGCTGTTTTAAGTTTCTTTAAACTGATAATAAACAACGTATGTGCGATACCGGTGCAAAACACCCCAAGAAATGCCAGTCCGCCCCATTCCACAGGTGTAATTTGTGGCTTCAAGGCAATAACGAATGGCAATAATACGATAAAGGCAATGCCATCCTGATAGAATGCCAGTACAGTTCCTGCATAACGACCAACATACTTCCTGTTTATCAACGACAAAAAAGCAAACAGCAATCCGGCAAAGGTTCCTGCAAGTGCGCCGGTAAGGCCATCGCTGCCGGGCGTAAAGTCAGGAATTATCAAAACGATGCCAGCAAGTGCAACGACAGAAGCAATCAAGGCTTTTGGGCGGAAAGGCTCGCGAAAAAACAATGGCTCCAGCACAGCAGCAAACACCGGGAAAGTGCTTACAGTGAGCAACCCT
This sequence comes from uncultured Bacteroidales bacterium, assembly GCA_964594665.1. Lineage (GTDB taxonomy): Bacteria > Bacteroidota > Bacteroidia > Bacteroidales > BM520 > BM520. Next base: position 6,910 of record CAZQNY010000110.1, on the reverse strand, counting down.
ATTGCGATACTGCTGATTTTTACACTCCAGAAGAAAAAACCCCAGTGAGCAGCAAGAATAATTCCCGAAAGGAGAAAAAACAGCAAATCATTGCGCGAATGAATACGTAAACTTTGTTTCCGGATCGCAATAATAATAAGTAGTGAGAGGGCTGCAAAAAATACCCTGCCCGCAACAACTGTTATGGCATGTTGTGGAATACTGCGCGCGATAATGCCTGCCAGGCCAAAGAAAAATACCGCAATATGTGCGTATAACAATGAGCGCTCTTTTGCCATTGCCTGTTATTCCTGCTCTATAACATATGCATAACCGGTAAAAATCCAGGCACCACCTGTTTCCATGTTAATCTCTACCCAGCCATAATGGTATATACGGCCATCCTTAAAACGAAAACCTATATAATGAGTTCCCATTTCACTCCAGTCGCCGGTGATGGTTGCCGATATACCATTGATATACTCATAATCATGGATGATAAGTTCATCACTGCTCCAGGTTCTGTTCTCATCAATGGTTTCGCCATCAGTAATCATAGCAGCAAAATTCTCCTGGCTACCCGTGCATACCTCAAAGTCCTCCTCACAGGTAATGTGCATGTTAAAAGTTGTTTGCGCATCTGACCAGCTACCTGAAAACATAAAATTAATGTCGGCAGATCCATCTCCGTTGATATCAGGGCTAAATGTTCCGGCTGACTCAGGGGGAACAAACATCAAAACTTCAGCCGGATAAATGGGTGTATATGCCAGGTATTCGCCTGTTGTGCTTCCGGCATAAATAAATTCCTGAATATCGGTTTTACTGCAACCGGTTAAAGCAAATACAAACAGAATTGCCAGTGTATTGGTAAATATTCTCTTCATGATAATTGTTTTTCACAAAGATAAACTTCTTCAGCACATGCTAAGGGAATATAAATAGTAAAATGTATCTTTTGTAGCATAACCAGTATTTTTATATTTTTATGACATACTAACAAACAAAAGGAGCTCCCATGAAACGAATTATGCTATTTGCTGTATTTTTTATATTGTTTTCTGCTATAACAATTGGTCAGAATTTAACAGAGATCGGGCAGCAGATTGAGGCTATCACTGAAAACAACGACAATACCCGTCACCGGCTTGATGTGCTTGAAAAGATGATTGATGACCTGCGCTGGCACGCAAACCTGGATGAATGGGCATATATCGACAAACAGTATATTGTTGGCCCGCCCCGCTGGAAAGACGAAGACAAGGATGCTTTGGGATATGGGAACCCTTTGAAATTCTGGGTTTACATATTTATTCCCAAAGGATTGGATCCGGAGAAGGAATATCCACTAATGCTGCTTCCTCATGGTGGTGTTCATGGAGATTTCACAACCTATTACACGCATATAGTCAGAGAATTGGTTAGCCAGGGTTATGTTGTTGCAGCGCCGGAGTACCGCGGAAGTACCGGATACGGCAGAAGCCATTATGAGAACATTGATTATGGAGGGCTGGAAAATGAAGATGTTTTTGCGGCACGAAACCACATGCTTGAAACCTATGATTTTCTGGATAAAAACCGTGTGGGTATTATGGGCTGGAGCCACGGTGGAATGATCACGCTGATGAATATTTTCGACCACCCTGATGCATACCAGGCTGCCTTTGCCGGTGTTCCGGTAAGTGATATCATCTCACGGATGGGCTACCAGACACAAAGCTATCGTGATCTCTATTCTGCCGATTATCATATTGGCGCCACAGCACACGATAACCTTGCTGAATACCGCAGAAGAAGCCCGGCGTGGCAAACCCATAAATTTCGCAATACACCATTATTAATTCATACCAACACCAATGATGATGATGTAAATGTTCTTGAAGTAGAACATCTTATAAAATCATTAAAGGCAGATGGAAAGAAATTCGAGTATGAGATCTTTCAGGAGGCACCCGGTGGTCACAGCTTCGACCGTATTGATATTAAAAATGCAAAAGAAATCCGCGTAAAGATTTATAAACATTTGGCAAAGGTATTGGAGCCCGAAAATCCTATTACCTCCCTGAAAGATCTCCAAAAAGCCGGATACAAATATTAATATCATTTATTTGCTAAAGATACTGGCATTTGTATTTATCGTAATATTATGTTATGTTTGTTATAATCAATGTATAGAGGTTTTTGCATTATCCTTTTTTTATGAAAATTAGAGAATCAGTAGTAATATTACTCTTTATTCTGTTTTCTTTTACCGGATTTTCCCGTTCCAATGTGGAGAGGTCATCAGTCTGGATTTTGAATTCTTATCATGATGGGTATTACTGGTCTGACAGGATCATGAATGGCATCAGAGATGTTTTGGGATCAGGCGACAGTATAAACATGTTTGTAGATTACATGGACTCGAAACGCTGTTCCGACAGTATCTATTTTAAACAGCTTTCCTCATTATATGCCTATAAATATAAAAAACAGCATTTTGATGCTATCATAACAACAGATGATAATGCGCTACAGTTTATGCTCCAATACCACGACCGGCTATTCCCCGGTGTTCCTGTTGCGTTTTGCGGGATAAATGACTTTGAGCCATCTATGATTGCCGGTGAGACGTTGTATACAGGTGTAATGGAGAATTATGACGAGAGTGGTACATTGCAGATGGTACTTGACATACATCCTGAAACAGAAAAAGTGATTGTTATTAATGATGGTACCGTTACCGGCCAGCTTATCATTAACCGCTTTGAAAGAGTAAAAGATAATTTCCCGGTCTCGCTGACATATTTATCCAATTTATCACGGGAACAAATAAAAGATTCTTTGCAAAAAGTTAATAATAAAACCATTGTTATCTGGAGCGTCTATTTGCGAACGCGTAATGAAAAAATGTTAACCACCAGGGAAAGTGTGCAAATGATTTCCCAATGGTCTCCGGTACCGGTTTATTGCGTCTGGGATGTTGTGGGGCTTGGTGTTGTGGGTGGTAAAGTATCGAGCCCTTTTGATCAGGGTTCCCTTGTTGCCTCAATGATGCTTGACATTTTAAATGGTACGAACCCTCAGGATATTTCTGTTGGAGCGGTGCCTACATCTTACAGATTTGACTACAATGTTTTAGACCGTTTTAAAATTGATGAAAAGACCCTTCCGGAAAATTCAATTATTATTAACCGTCCCTTTTCATTTTATAAGGAATATGCAAAAGTCATATGGACAACGATAGTAATTTTTATTTTGCTAATTATTATTATTTCAATACTTACCTTTTTAAACAAAAGACTCAGGCAGGCTGAAGATTCATTGATTGTTAAAAACAGTGAACTGGAAACCCAAAAAGAGAAACTGGAGCACATGAATGTGGATCTGAAAAAAGCCCGCGATGAAGCACAGGAAAGCAATAATCTGAAAACCGCCTTTATTGCCAACCTGGGACATGAAATTCGTACCCCCATGAATGGGATTATGGGGTTTGCCAACTTATTGAAAAAAGACAATCTCTCACCAGATAAACAGCAGCGTTATGTTGATGTTATTAAAAAAAGCGGCAACAGAATGCTTAATATTATCAACGATTTAATTGATATTTCCCGCATCGAAGCAGGTCAGGTAAAAGTCAATATATCAAAAGTTGGGCTTAATACGTTAATGGATTCACTTTATCTCTTCTTCTTACATCAGGCGGAGGAAAAAGGACTAAAGCTGATATGTGAAAAAGGACTTGATGATCAGGAAAGTGTTATTGAAACTGATAAAGGCAAATTAGAACAGGTATTATCCAATCTTTTGCGCAACGCCATTAAATTTACGCAACATGGGGAGATTGTTTTGTCTTATGAAAAAATGAACGGGTTTTTAAAATTTTCTGTAAAAGATACCGGCCCCGGGATAGAAAAGGAGAATCACCTTGTAATATTTGAGCGCTTTCGTCAGGCCGGCAAAGCATCTGCAACAGGAGAAGACGGCAGCGGCCTGGGATTGGCGATATCACAGGCTTTCGTTGAAATTCTGGGTGGTGAAATATATGTGGACTCACAACCCGGCGAGGGCGCAACATTCTTCTTTACACTTCCTTATTCAAAAGTTCGTAAATAATGCGCCCCCGGGGTAAACAGCTAATCCTTCAGAATAAATTTTCGAATATATGTTTTCCCATTAATATGTGCCACAATAAAGTACATACCGCTGCCTGAGTCAGTAATGTTAATTTTCATTCCATTAATCCCTGTTTCAGGATAATAATGATATAGCTCTTTTCCTGAGCTGTTAATCACTGAAACATAACTGTCAGTAGTATTAACTTCCGCACCAAAGCCGAGGTTAAAAACTCCTGACCCCGGATTTGGGCTCACCGAAAGATAAGCTGATTCCTGAGACTTAATGCCTACGGTATTGTCAACAATTACCTCCAGTTCGTCAGATAAATCACTCTCCCCACAATTGCTATATGCAGATACTGTAATAATCGCTGAACCCTGAAATTCGCTACTCCAGGTTACCTGTGCGTTAGCTCCGGTATTGGAAATCATTCCCGCCTGCTGAGGCAACAGATTCCAGTTCCAGCCATCGGCAACAGGCTGATCATTGGTTTCGTATTCGGTAACTGTTGTGTAGTAGGTATCCACATATTCAGGACCTGCCGGAGTCTCCGGTTGTTGTGGCAAGGGAGTAAAAGTAAGCATGACCTTGTCATCAGTACTTCCACAGGGTGCCAGACCTGATGCCGTTAACGTGAGCTCAACAGTCCCCTGAACAAGATCTTCAGCCCCCGGAGTATATTCAGTATAAAGCACAGCATCATCGCTGAAAGTACCATCTCCGGAAGTGCTCCACATAAGATCAGTATAGTGTTCCGCTGTGGCCGTACTTGCCACCCAGAAGTCATTCTCACACACCTGGCTGTCATCACCGGCATAAACCTCAGCTTTTGGCACTACTGTAAGGGTCATACTATCGCGGATGCTGTCGCCTTCCATCTCACCATAAGCTGTCAGGCTCAATATAATATCACCGTTGATAACATCCTGTGGCCCGTGGACATACTCAGGGTTCAGTACCCCATCATCGCTGAAGGTACCATCGCCGGAAGTGTACCACTGAACATACTGATAGCTGTTGGCCTGCCCGTCGAGAGGAGCAGCGTTATCCTGACAAATCACCTGATCTGCTCCTGCGCTGGAGGTTAGCCCCACCAGCTCCGGGAAGAAGATAAAATCAACCCATGCTGCGTCATCGCCCATGCTGTTTTGACCGTCTTTTTCATATTTCCACTCAAAAACATGCGGGCCCGGGCCGGTAATATGTGATGTCTCTATCCATCCTGTTTCACCACTCCAGCTCTCCTTGGCAATACCGTCAATATAAAAAGTAAGGCTATCAGCGTTTTCCTCTGATGAAACCTTTACCCAAAAATTAATCTCATCAAAGCTGTTACAATTTAGTTCCAGCTTAAGAGCAGAGCTTTGATTATGCTCAACAGTACCCGATTTGGCAGCATATAAACCATTACGGGTATTCCCTTCAGCAGCATCCCATTGTGCATCACCATCGTGAAACCACTCCCATTTAGTAAGGTCACCGGTTTCAAAGTCTTCATCTGCCGGAGGTGCTGTGCGAAAGCTCCACACCGGGCTGTCGGTATATCCAAAATCGTTAATGGCTCTGATACGCCACTTATATGGAGTATTCCCGTTTAGTGTTCCTGCGGGAGGAAGATAAAAAGTATCATTCACAAAATCGCCGTTGATAACATTATTTGGAGGATTATTGGTGCCGATAAAAATGCGGTACTGAGTGGCCGTATCACCTGACAAGGTACCATCCTGCCATGCAAAACGGGTAAAAGGCAGTACCAGTTGCTGCTGATCGGCAGGATAGGGCTCCATGGCCTCTGCCGGAGCAAAACCGGTAGTATAAGGCGAGACATAGGTCATGGTAAAGCCATCGCGGTTATCAGTCCAGCAGGGATAGACCCTTCCGTTTTGCGCCGTGATACCCAGATAATCACCCATATACCCTGATGCCAGCCCGGGAATGGGAGCGGGAGTAAAAGCCACATCACTGACAGGGAAATCCTCCCATGAATCGCCACCGTCGTAACTATTGGCACAATATACCTCTACCGAGCTGCCGCCAACATTACGGTCATCGTAAAAGATAACACTCAGGGCACCACTGGCAGGATCGCAGGCAATCCATGGGAAATAGTGCTCATGGCCCTGGTTCATTTCATCCTGATTAACGCGAACAGGATCCGACCAGCTGCTGCCACCATCAGTGGAACGAACCATATAAACGTCAATATCAGGACCATTGTTAACTCCCGGAACACCAATGTTGGCCCATACAATGTATATCCATCCACTTCGGGGACCATCGCTGATATCCACTGCCATAGAGGGAAAACTGTTAACGCGCATATTTTTTGAAGTTTCTGTATTTCGTATCCCGCGAATATTCTCAATCACACGAAAAGCAGGTTCCCATGTCTGGCCACCATTGAGGGATTTAGCCATTCCCAGAGCATTTTCATCCTGCGGCCAGTTGTCGTATATGGTCCAGCATGCATACACCTGACCCTGAGGCCCGGTGCTAAGGTTTACACCCTGATTATGACTACCGGCATAGGCAGCACTACTGATATTCACCGGACCAATCCATGACTGCCCGTTATCTTCGGAGTAGGAGATTTCAATTTCATTGTCATTGGAACCGCCAAAGGAGGTCCAGGCATCATAGAGGTTTCCGTTGTACGGGCTGGTAATAGCATTATCGATCCAGAGGTGGTTTTTATCCAGGAGATCGTTGAATCCACCTGCGGCATTGGCAACCTGTACGGTAGTCCAGGAAACGCCCTCATCATCCGACCAGGCCACTGCCTGCCCGTTGTTTTTGATTTGACCGGCGTAATACATACCATTCAGGCCGATTA
>CAZQNY010000109.1:0-9924 GCA_964594665.1 uncultured Bacteroidales bacterium | reverse complement strand
GAATGAGGAAGACAGCATTTTTTATGGCATACATCCCGGTATTTTCCGTATCAAAATATAATAATGGAGCGCAGGCCACGCCAGGAATAGCGCATTCTACTTTTTATTACTTTTGCATTTGATAATTTTGCGCTATGAAATGGAGAAAACTAATCCGTGTTACCCACCGCGATCTGGGGTATTTCTTTTTTGCTATGACCATAATATATGCGGTTTCAGGCATTGCAATGAACCATCTTGAAGTTTGGGATCCGAAATATATTGTAAAAACAAAAGATGTTTCAACGGATATGATATTCCAGGGCAAAGAAACTGCTGATGAAACCGTAATGCTGCTGATGGAATCGCTTAACCTGGAAGGAAAGTACAAGAAACACTATTTCCCCGACGACCAAACACTAAAAGTATTTATTCGTGGCGGGAATGTGGTATTTAACACGACCACCGGCACCGGCATTATTGAAGAAGTAAAGCGCAGGCCTGTATTTGGTGAATTCACCTATCTGCATTACGACCCTATAAAGTATTGGACATGGTTCTCGGATGCTTTTGCTGTTGGCCTGATACTGTTAGCCGTAACAGGATTATTTATGGTCAGAGGCAAGCATAGTATCACACGCCGTGGATTGATCTGGACATTGGCCGGGATTGCGATACCGGTTATTTATTTGATTCTGTTTATGTGATTATATAAATATAAAAAAACCTGTTGTATTATGCACAACAGGTTTTTTTTTGTCGTAGAGACAACCTATTAGGTTGTCTCTATTTTACCGCATCCACGATAGCCTTGAAGGCTTCGGGGTTGTTCATTGCCAGGTCGGCAAGTGTTTTACGGCTGATTTCGATATCTTTCGCATGCAGTTTACCCATAAAAGCAGAGTACGACATACCGTGCTCGCGGGTTGCTGCATTGATTCTCTGAATCCAGAGAGAGCGGAAATTACGCTTTTTGTTTCGTCTGTCGCGGTAGGCATAAGTCTGCCCTTTTTCCCATGAGTTTTTGGCGACCGTCCAGACATTTTTTCTTCTCCCGAACTGACCCTTGGTGCGGTCCAGTATTTTCTTTCTTCTGTGTCGGGAAGCTACTGCATTTACTGATCTTGGCATTTTTTTTCATTTTTTGCTGCAGCGATTCTGATGAATTCTTTTAAAGGCTTACAGCAAGTTAAACATCAATTTACTTGGAGAGCATTTCTTTTACGTTAGCTTCATCTGATTTGTCAACGATAGCGAAATACGTAAGGTTACGTTTTCTTTTCTTTGACTTTTTCGTCAGGATGTGGCTTTTGTACGCATGCTTTCTCTTTAATTTTCCGCTGCCAGTAACGGTGAACCGTTTTTTAGCACTGGCTTTACTCTTCATTTTCGGCATTGATACAATTTTTAACCGTTAATAGAATTAATTATATAACAACATTACTTCTTAGGAGCAATGATCATTATCATTCGTTTACCTTCGAGTTTCGGCATTCTTTCTACTTTACCATACTCGGCAAGTTCTTTAGCAAATTTCAGCAGGATGATTTCACCTTTATCCTTATAGATAATAGAGCGTCCTTTAAAAAAGACATCTACTTTCACCTTGGCACCTTCCTCAAGGAAATTGATGGCATGTTTTAGTTTAAACTGGAAATCATGCTCATCAGTATTGGGACCCATTCGTATTTCTTTCACCACCACTTTAGCGGTTTTTGCTTTAATCTCTTTTTGTTTCTTTTTTTGTTCGTAAAGAAACTTTTTATAATCGATTATTTTACAAACCGGTGGGTTTGCGCTGGGTGAAATTTCCACGAGATCAAGCTCCTGCGTTTGGGCCAGAGCGAGTGCATCGCGAAGATTCATAATACCTGGTTCTACATTATCCCCAACAACACGTATAACGGGTGCTGATATATACTGGTTTATCCGGTGTGGATTTTCTACCTTTCTTGGGGGACGTCTGTTCCCACGACCTCTGTAATGTGCTATGGCTAAATCTCCTATCTTTAATTAAACAATATTATCAGGCTTCCATCATTTTGGCAATGGTGGTATTCACCAATTCCACAAATGCTTCTGCCTTCATTGTGCCGAGGTCTCCGTCTCCGTGTTTTCTAACAGAGACAAGGCCTTCAGCCTCTTCTTTTTCACCGACGATGAGCATGTAAGGTATCTTCTTAAGCTCGGCGTCACGGATCTTACGACCCGTTTTCTCGCTCCTGTCGTCAATTTGGGCGCGAATATCGGAATTATTTAGCAGATTTAAAAGTTTTTCGGCATAATCCTGATATTTTTCACTGATTGGCAGGATGATAGCCTGATCCGGTGTCAGCCACAATGGGAAATTACCTGCACAGTGCTCTATCAATACGGCCACAAAACGCTCCATAGATCCAAACGGCGCACGGTGGATCATTACCGGACGGTGCTTTTCATTGTCGCTGCCTGTATATTCCAACTCAAAACGCTCGGGAAGGTTGTAGTCAACCTGGATGGTTCCCAGCTGCCACTTACGACCGATGGCATCGCGTACCATAAAGTCCATCTTCGGACCGTAGAATGCTGCTTCGCCGTATTCCACAACGGTTTCCAGCCCACGCTCCTGAGCAACTTCCATAATTGCCGACTCTGCCTTTTCCCAATTCTCATCTGAGCCAATATATTTCTCCGGAGTGTTGGGGTCTCGCAATGATATCTGGGTAATGAAATCCTTAAAGTCAAGCGCTTTAAAAATCGTCATTACAATATCCATTACACTTTTAAACTCATCTTTTACCTGATCAGGGGTACAGAAGATATGCGCATCGTCCTGAGTAAATCCGCGAACACGCGTAAGACCGTGAAGCTCACCACTTTGCTCATACCGGTATACGGTACCAAATTCTGCATAACGGATAGGCAGATCTTTGTATGAATGAGGCCTTGCGGCAAAAATCTCACAGTGGTGAGGGCAGTTCATTGGCTTAAGGAAGTACTCCTCCCCTTCTACGGGTGTTGTAATGGGGCGGAAGCTGTCTTCGCCATATTTCTGGTAATGTCCTGAAGTTTTATAAAGGTTTACATTTCCGATATGGGGAGTAATAACCTGCTGATAACCTGCTTTGCGCTGAACATCTTTCAGGAACGTCTCCAGGCGTGAACGCAATTCAGCACCTTTGGGCATCCATAAAGGCAATCCCATACCAACGCGCTGTGAAAAGGTAAAGATATCCAGCTCCTTGCCCAGTTTGCGGTGATCGCGTTTCTTAGCCTCTTCGAGCATTTCAAGGTATTCTGTGAGTTCCTTTTTCTTCGGGAAAGTGATACCATAGATACGGGTAAGCTGCTTGCGGTTTTCATCGCCACGCCAGTATGCACCAGCAATGCTCAGAAGCTTGATCGCTTTAATCTGACCGGTATTGGGCAGGTGTGGTCCACGACAAAGATCGGTGAATGTACCGCTTTCATAGAAAGTAATCTCACCATCTTCAAGCTCATTGATAAGCTCAAGTTTGTATTCATCACCTTTCTGCGTAAAGAAATCAATGGCTTCCTGTTTGGAAACTTCACGGCGGCTATAAGTTTGCTTTTGCTTTGCCAGTTCCTGCATTTTCTTTTCAATTTTCGAAAGATCTGCGTCGGAAACAGCGTTTTCACCAAAATCTATATCGTAATAAAAACCGTTTTCAATATCCGGACCAATGCCAAACTTCACACCGGGGTATAGTTGTTCCACAGCCTCGGCCATCAGGTGGGCAGAAGAGTGCCACATGGTTGCCTTACCCTCTTTGTCGTTCCATGTCAAAAGCTGTACCGTAGCATCCTCGCTAATAGGGATTAATGCGTCCTGTACTTTGCCGTTTACTTTTGCCGACAACACATTTCTGGCCAGGCCTTCCGAAATGCCCATAGCGATATCCATTGCTGATACGCCGGGTTCGTACTGTTTTACCGAGCCATCGGGTAATGTAATGTTAATCATATTGCTGTTTTTTATAAAAATTGTGTGCAAATTTAACTTAATCAGCCGAAAAGAAAAAGTATATCTGCATGAATAGATAATTTGTAAGGTAATTATCAATAATTTCCTAATGAATTCATATAGCTGTAGATAAAATTCTCTCTTCACGACGGGTTTGTTTTCACCATTTCTGTATTAAACAATAGAAAAAGAGATGAAATTAATTCCCGTATTGGGAATTTAATTATTTTTGTAAAATGAAATAATATGAAACGTATATTTTCAAAAAGCACATTAATCGCATTTTGGGAAAAACATCCTGAAACAGAACAGTATTTTAAAACATGGTATGATTCAGTTCTAAAAGCCAATTGGTTTTCACCACAGGATGATAAAAACACTTTTGGATCTGCCAGTATTTTGAAAAGCAATAGAGTAGTATTCAATATTAAAGGCAACAAATATAGATTGATTGCTAAAGTAAACTACGAGAAACAGTGGCTATTCATATTATTCATTGGAACACATAATGATTATAATAAAATTAATGCGGACAATGTATAAAATTAGAATAATAAAAACGGAAGATGAGTATCGTGAAGCACTAAGCAGGCTTGATGATATTTTTAATGCAGAATCAGGTACACCCGAGAGTGACGAAGCTGATCTGCTTGCTCTTATTATAGAAGACTATGAAAACAAGCATTATTCCATTGATCCTCCGGACCCGATTGAAGCAATTCGAATCAGAATGGAAGAGCTTTCATTGAGCCAAAAAGATCTTTCAGTTGAGTTTGGTGGAACAAACAGAGTATCTGAAGTCTTGAATAAGAAAAGAAAATTAACACTTGAGATGATACGAAATATCTCATCAAGACTCCATATTCCGATTTCAGTTTTGGTTCAGGATTATGATTTATCCACATAGGAATAATCTATGATCCCAGGGGCTCACTCCGCGGGTGATTGCTGAAATAGACCTGACAGGTCATACGGACGCTGTCAGGTCTTCCCTCTGTGGCACCCCGTGTGTACCCTGCGAAACTCCGTGTTCCTTATTGTTCCTTTTATATTCATCGCCAAAAAAATAACTCTTTTTCCAAACAGATTACCGAATCACAAATTCCGTCCGGCGGTTATTGGCTCTGCCCTCTTCAGTCTTATTGGAATCAACGGGCTCACTGCTTCCCAATCCTTTAAAGGAGAGTCGAGATGCCGCAATCCCCATTTCCACAAGCTTATTATATACCGCTTTGGCGCGATTTTCCGAGAGCTCCAGATTATGTACTTCACCACCGGTATTATCGGTATGACCAATGATTTCCATATTGATATCCGGGTTATCTTCCAATAATGCCGCAAGAAGTTTTATCTCAGGAATGGAAACATTTTTAATCTCATACCTATCGGTATCAAAGAAGATATTGCGTGTTACGAACGACTTTCCTTTCTTTACAGGGGTCAGAGGAACATCTTTTATGGTAGGATTAAGTCGTGATGTATCCTGTTTTAAAAAGAACTGATCAGAAAAATAGAGGTAGCCTTCTTTGGTGGCAGAGAGGATATAATCACAACCTCCGGGCAGGCACACCATAAATTCGCCGGTAATGCGATCGGAGAAGGAGGATATGCGCTCTATACCGCTATGAAGTTCTGTTAACACAAAATTTGATTGCAAGGGATCACCTGTTTCAGCATCAAAAACACGACCTTTCAGGTAAGTCACCGATTCAGGTCGTACCTCTTTATATAGTTCAAAGGCATAGATATCGTATCGACCTGTGCCGCCCAGTTTATCGGAGCTAAAGTAGGCCAGCTCTCCGGCAGGGTCTACAATAAGAGTCATCTCATCAGCAAACGTATTGATCGGGTAACCCAGGTTTTGAGGTTCGCTCCAGGTGGAATCATTCAGCTTGCGGGTTACATACAGGTCTTTACCTCCCATGCCGGTAAGGCCGTCGGAAGAGAAATACAGTGTTTTCCCGTCGGGATGAATAAAGGGAGCCATTTCACTGCCGGCGGTATTGATTTTATCGCCCATATTTACCGGCCTGGTAAGCCTTCCGTCGTTCTGAATGGTAGTAAACCATATATCCGTGGCCCCGAAACCGCCCTCCCTGTTGCTGGAAAAGAAGATGGTTTTACCGTCGGAAGACACAGAAGGCTGCGACTCCCAGGCAGTTCCGTTCACCATGGTGCCAAGGTTTACAGCCTCGCTCCAGGTATTACCCACGCGTTCACTGAAATAGAGGTCGCAGCGGCCGTTATTGTCGGGGCGGTCGCAACCGGCGAAAAAGATATACCTTCCATCCGGGGAAAGCGTAAGAGCTCCTTCATTGCCGGGAGTATTCACCGGCGGACCCAGATTGGAGGCTCGTTGCCATTCGCCGCTGCTGTCGCGGTATGCAACATAAAAATCTTCTGTCTCCCGGGTGCCATAGGGTGCATTGTGATACGATGGCGGTGCCTTTATAGTCATCATCAACGACATATTATCAATACTCAGGGCATTGATAAAGTCATCGTAAGGAGTGTTGATCCTTTCCCCCAGGTTAAAGGGATCAAAAGGCACCGGATCAGCGATTGCATCCAGGGCAAAAGCAATCCTCTTCTTTACCTGTTCAATATATTTCCGTGTTTCACCCACAGGCTTTTTCAATATTTCATAGCGCTGAAAATGCGTTGCTGCATCCTGATAATATCCCAGCCGCAATTCGGTTTTTGCAAGTGCCATTAACAAATCCGTGGGGTCTTTCGATTCACACTTCAGTGCATTGCGGTAGGCATCGATAGCACGACGCTGGTCGCCGGTATTCAGGTAAATATCGCCCATCAGCTGCCAGGCATCATAATACAAGCTATCCATTGCTACTGTCCTGAACAATTGATTTAAGGCATCGGCATAAAGATACTGATTTACAAAGTTATGTGCTTGTTCGTACGATCGTCGTGCTTTTCGGTTTGGAACATACTGAGCCGAAAGTATAAAGCTGCTAAAAACGAAAAGCATAAAGAGAACACTTCTGAACAGTGTTCTCTTTATGCTTAAAATATGTCTTGGAATAATCACTATTGGAAACTTATTTCTTACAAAGAAACGAAAATAACGCCAATAGCGTATAGTTTGTATATTATTTATAAACCTCTTTGCGAAAAGCCTTCATAGTATTCATCAGCAACCCGGTAATGGTCATGGGGCCGACACCACCGGGAACAGGAGTTATCCAGGATGCTTTTTTAGATACTTCATCAAAATCCACATCCCCGATCAGACGGAAACCGGATTTTGTTTTATCCGAAGGCACACGATGAATACCTACATCAATAACCACGGCACCATCTTTAACCATATCGGCTTTCAGGTAATGCGGCTGACCAAAGGCAGCAACAATGATATCGGACTCTTTTGTGATTTTCTCAATATTCTGCGAACGGCTGTGCACTGTTGTTACGGTACAGTTGCCCGGCTCGGCTTTACGTGATAAGAGGAGGCTCATGGGAGTACCTACAATATTGGAGCGCCCGAGCACAGCACATGTTTTACCGGATGTTTCAATGTTGTAATGTTCCAGAAGCATCAAAATACCAAAGGGTGTTGCGGGAAGATATGTGGGCAGCCCGGCGACCATTTTACCCACATTTTCGGGATGAAAGCCATCCACATCCTTCGACGGATGAATAGCCTTGATAATAACATCTTTATCAATATGATCAGGAAGAGGCAATTGCACAATAACACCATCAATTTCATCATCCTGATTAATAAAATCAATTACGCCAAGCAGCTCATCCTGAGTCGTTTCTACAGGCATGCGATATAAAGTGGAAGTAATACCAACATTCCGGCACGATTTCTCTTTGTTGGCGACGTAAGTCTGACTGGCAGGGTCTTCTCCTACCAGGATTGCCGCCAGATGTGGTGCTCTTTTTCCGGCATCGATAATTTCCGCTACTTCCGTTTTTATTTTTTCACGAATGGCGTTGGAGGCCTTTTTCCCATCAATAATTTTCATAGTTGTTATTTTAAAAAGACAACAGAGAAGGTGTTAATAAGTTCAAGTATTACCTTTGACGCGGAGCATTACGCATCATACGCATCATATTTTTCCCACCGGCACCCGACATGGTTTTCATCATTTTTCGGGTTTCATTAAATTGTTTTATCAGCTGATTCACTTCCTGCACGGTGGTTCCGGAGCCCTGAGCGATACGTCTGCGGCGGCTTCCATTCAGAAGGATGGGGTTTTCGCGTTCTTCGGGAGTCATGGAACGGATAATGGCTTCAATACCTTTAAAAGCATCATCATCGATATCAACATTTTTCAATGCTTTTCCCATACCGGGGATCATACCCATAAGATCCTTTACGTTACCCATTTTTTTGATTTGCTGAATCTGGGCGAGGAAGTCTTCAAAGTTAAATTGATTTTTGGCAATTTTCTTTTGCAGCTTACGGGCCTGATCTGCATCAAACTGTTCCTGGGCTTTTTCAACGAGTGAAACAATATCACCCATTCCAAGGATACGGTCGGCCATACGTTTGGGATAGAATACATCAAGTGCATCCATTTTTTCACCCAGACCCACAAATTTTATGGGTTTATTGACTACAGCCTTAACCGTAAGCGCTGCACCACCGCGGGTATCACCATCAAGCTTGGTAAGAACCACACCGTCATAATCGAGCCTGTCGTTAAAAGCTTTGGCAGTATTCACGGCATCCTGACCGGTCATGGAATCCACAACAAACAGTGTTTCCTGTGGGGTTACCGCTGCTTTAACAGCGGTAATTTCTTTCATCATGGCTTCATCCACAGCCAAACGGCCTGCGGTATCGATGATCACTATGGAGAAATTATTGCTTTTGGCGTATTTTATGGCATCTTTAGCAATTTTAACAGGGTCTTTGCAGTCAACATCCGAATAAACTTCAGCCTTCACCTGTTCCCCAAGTACTTTCAGCTGATCGATGGCAGCAGGGCGGTAAACGTCACCAGCCACGAGGAGTACTTTTTTCTTCTTTTTGGTTTGCAGATAATTGGCCAGCTTGGCAGAGAAGGTTGTTTTACCGGAACCCTGGAGGCCGGCGATAAGTACGATAGCAGGGTGGCCATCGATTGCCAGCGGTGTTTCCTCAACGCCCATAAGCGTTGTGAGTTCATCATGAACAATCTTTACCATCAACTGCCCCGGCGATACCGAAGTCAGAATTTTAGCACCCAGTGCTTTTTGCTTTACATCCTCAGTAAAGGATTTAGCCACTTTAAAGCTTACATCGGCATCCAGCAAGGCACGACGAACATCCTTCAGGGTTTCAGCCACATTGATCTCAGTGATATGCCCCTGCCCTTTCAGTATCTTAAACGACTTCTCCAGTCTGTCACTTAAACTTTCAAACATCTTCTTTGCAAATTAAATTTAGCCGCAAAGGTAATAAGTTTTTAACAATGCAGAAACTGCTTATTTGCGTATTTATCATGATATTCAGGCTGCAGGGAAAGAATTCTGCTCTCTGTTTGTTAAAAATCTTAAAAACGGTTATTAAATGCGGTAAATATTTTCTATTTTTGTTGTCTTACAACAGAAGCAGTAAAATGACATACCAGAAATAAATCAAATTTTTAAAACCCAAAAATGTCTAATTAAACATCAAGTCAAATGAAAAAACTTACTCTTTTGGTAATGAGTCTGGTACTTGGTTTTGGCCTTATGGCACAAGTTCCTACTGAATTACCCGATGACTTTGAAGCGTACACTGTTGGCCAGAAACTGGCAGAACAGAATCCTACATTATGGACTACATGGAGCAACGCTCCCGGTGGTGATGAAGATCCCATTATCTCTGATGAGGTAGCTTCAAACGGAACAAACAGTGTAAAGATCACTGCCGGCAACGACTGTGTTCTTCCTCTCGGTGACCTTACAGAAGGTAACTACACCGTAAAATTTAAAGTGTTGGTACCAACAGGATACATTGGATACTACAACATTCTTCACGCCTT
>CAZQNY010000108.1:0-10015 GCA_964594665.1 uncultured Bacteroidales bacterium | reverse complement strand
ATTGACCTGACAGCGTCCGCAGGACGAGGTCGGGATTGAAAAAAAGACGCTTACAAAGCGCCTTTCTGAAATAATTTGATGTATTACTTAGTACCTGTCGATGTCGAAGCTGCTGATGGCTGCTTCCAGGTCGACAGAGATCTTTTTATCTGCAGTGTTAAAGTTTTTTGTTCTGTAATATCCTCTGGAGATTTTTTCAAATCCTTCCAGTGATTTGCCAATCATAAACGACTCACTGTTTAGTTCACAGCCCATATTTTCGGGGATATGCAGGGTAATAGAGGCGGCACCGGCATCGATTTCAATATCTACATCATCGGCTCTTTCGCCGAGGGTAAATTCCAGCGCTGAAGCACCTCCGTCGAGGGATATTTTGCTGACATTGAAAGGCCGGAGATCCATGTTCAGGTCTGCAGCGCCCACATCCAGATCCAGCGCCCACTCAGGAGCTGTATTCATGCGGATAGTGACCTTATTACGGATGTCACGTCCTTCCCATTCATGGTCGATAATGCTAAGGTCTACAATGGCTCTGTCGGTGATTGTTTTCGACTTCAGACGGTAAAGATCTGCCTTGGTGAAATCACAGTCTACAAGTTTATCGGTAGAGCCGATAAGATCGAACTCCCCGGCACCAATCTGCATGTTAAATTCTGCATAATTGATAGCGTCGTCCATGGTTTCAAATTTATTGCCTTCCACTTCACCGCTGTAGCGCCAGGTTTTGTCGTCATCATCGTCATCATCATTATCAAAATGCCTGTAAAAATGCACACCGTTATCCTGCCAGTTAAAAACAGGCCCGCGGTTGCCATATTGATTTACCAGTATTATGCCAATGACAATGGCTGCAAAGGAGAGTAATAACCGGTACAATGCTTTTATGGGGAGAAGAGAAACACCCCATATAATGATGAATACCGGCCAGAACTGCCAGATGTCGTGCCAGTTAAACCACACAACACCCAGGTTACGAAGTATGAAGAGTGTACCGAGTACAATCAGTATCATTCCCCAGAATAATTTTCTGTAATTCATAGCTTTATTTTTTTACCGGCTTGTCGCGATAGTTTTCATAAATTAAAATTACCCCTATTGCCACCAGAATAAGAGGCCAGAGGTCGCCAAAATTAATGTTTGGGATGAAACGGTCAACGAGGAACATAAATCCTAAAACAATAAGGATAATTCCTGCAATGAGTGCTCCATTGTTTTTTTCCGGATTTTTGGCCGGTTGGTTAGTGTTTCCTGATGAAGTGTTCGTGGTATTGTCATTTCCCATTTCATCAAATTTTACGTCTTCTGCATTCATAGTATTCGTATTATAAGGGTTTGAACCAGTTTTAGAGTGGTTGTTGTTCTGTTGTGACTGATTGGCATATAAGAGGGGCTCTTCAGGTACCAGAATCCAGAGCAGGATATAAATCAGTACCCCGCCGCCACCGGCAAAGGCCAAAATGAAAAATATTACCCGCATAAGAACCGGGTCAATATCAAAATAATCACCTAAACCACCACATACACCGCCAACGATGCGATGTTTATTACTTCTGTAGAATCGTCTTTCTTCCATAACTGCACATTTCACCATACGACGAGCAAAATGAACAGGGGTTACATTTTTGTGTAAAAATCAGAAGATGAAAGATAAGGTATTGGTTTATGTGGTTGAATATAAATGTATTATGCTTCGTCCTCCTGATCTTCCAGCATATCAGGATTGTTTTTCAGCATTTTTTTATAAACCCGCTTTGAGATGCCAATACTCAATTCATAGAGCACATATAAAGGAATGGCCACCATGATCATACTAAATATATCGGCAGGTGTTATGATTGCGGCAACAGCCAGGATGACCACCAGTGCAACTTTACGTCCCTTTTTCATGGTCTGAGGTGTGAGAACCCCGATTTTAGAAAGAAAAAATACCACAATGGGTAATTCGAATACTAAACCAACAGCAAAAGACAGGGAGATAACCGTGTTCATATAACTCCTCAGGGAGATGGTATTTTCTACCGCAGCACTGACTTTATAATTACCCAGGAAGTTGATGGTTAGCGGGACGATAAGGAAATAGCTGAAGAGAACACCGATATAGAACAACGATGTTGCCGCGAGTACAGCGCCTCTTGAGTTTTCTTTTTCCACGGGCAGAAGCGCCGGTTTTACAAATCGCCATATCTCCCAGATAACATACGGGAAAGCCATTACAATGCCTACCATCAGACTGATATACATGTGTACCATAAACTGACCGGAGAGCGTGATATTTACGATTTTGATGTTTAGCTGATCCATACATAAACCCGGAGAATTTATTAATGCTGCCAGTTTACATAATAACCGGTTGATGATAAAATCAGGGGTGGATGGCGCCAGCAAAATTCTGTCAAAAAGGATATCACGGCCCATAAATGCCAGAATGGTAAACAATAAAACAGCAATAATACTTCGTAAAAGGTTCCATCTCAGTACTTCCAGATGGTCCCAGAAAGACATTTCGCCGGTATCGTTTGTTTTTGCCATCGCCGCAAATGTAAGGATTTAGTTTCATTTTTCGGAAGGAAAAAATAAGCAGCTGTCGCCAAAGCTCAGAAAACGAAAATCGTGATTTAGTGCATAGTCGTATGCCGATTTCCACCGATCACCAATAAATGAGGATACCAATAATAAAAGAGTGCTCTTTGGCTGATGGAAATTGGTGATCAGCGCATCAGCAAAATGCCACTGGTATCCGGGAGCAATAAGCAGGCTTGTTTGCCCTTTGAGATATTCCTGTCCGTTTTTTTCCATCATGGTTAATATTGCACTGAGGCTCTCCGGCACAGAAACGTTGTTGAGGTTCTCTTCATAGGGATCCCATTGTTTTACCTCCAGATCTGTCGATGAGCATAATCCCCGGTGTAGTTTTGCTCCATACCAGAACAGACTTTCCAGTGTTCTTGCTGTTGTAGTCCCTACCGGGATGACGAATCTGTGGCTGTTTTGCAGTGCTTCAATGGTTTTACGCGACACCATAATCTGCTCGGTATGCATTTCATGGCTTCCGATGGTCTCGGCGGCTACGGGTTTAAAGGTTCCGGCACCCACATGCAGTGTTACTTTTTCCTGACGAATACCTTTTTGCTGCAGATTTTGCAGTATGTTGTCGGTGAAATGCAGGCCTGCGGTGGGCGCTGCCACGGAGCCGTTGTTGCGGGCATAAACCGTTTGGTAGCGGCTTTTATCGTCTTCTTCAGCCTCCCGGTGGATGTATGGCGGCAGGGGAGTGGCTCCGATCTGTTCCATGACATCAGCAAACAGTATCTCTTTATCATCCCAGCTGAACTCCACCTCTGAATGACCCTCGTGCTGCGCTGTGCGGGTGGCCGTAACAGTGATTTCTTTACCGTTTACCGGAATGGTGGTTTTCAATGTCCCGGATTTCCATCTTCGCGAATTTCCCACCAGGCATTTCCATGCTACCGGCGCATGGCACGAAAAGGCTGACTGCACTTCTGCTACAGGCCTTAAAGGTTCAAGGCAGAATATCTCTATCCGTGCTCCCGAATCTTTGTGAAAGACCATGCGTGCCTGTACCACCCTGGTTTCGTTGAATATCAGCATCGTATTATCAGGAAGATATTCACCAATATCGGAAAAAGGTGCTTCATCAATGTTCTTGTCAGTGCTGATAAGTAGCTTTGAACCGTCGCGGTTTTTTGCCGGGTACCATGCAATGCGCTCCGGGGGCAGCGGGTAATTATATTCCGAAATGGTAATGTTCCGGATAGATCGGGCTTTCAGATTTTCCATTAACTAAATAAATCAGATATATCAATATTCTTTTCATAATGATGAAAAACATCCTCCTCCTCAACACGTATTACCTTATCAACGGTATTGCTGTTTTGCCTGTACCATACTTCTACCCAGAAGCCGTTTACGTCGTATAACTTAATAAGGTAATACACAAAAATGCGGGAGCTTATCTCCACACCCTGATCAAAAACCATTGCCAGGCGATCGACATTATCCGCAAGATCGAATTCCCGTTTATTCATCATAAACTGCGCAAAATTAATATATCCGTAATTCTAAACAATTCTAAGGCAGGCATGTTTGCCGGATTATGTATTTTTGTATCGTACATGATAAAAAAGCCATGAAACGACACATCCCGAATATCCTGACGCTGATGAATCTTCTTTCCGGCGTTATAGCCATACTGTTCCTTTCATCGGGGAAAATTACCGAAGCCTGCATTATGGTTATTGTGGCTTCGTTTTTCGATTTGCTGGATGGCAGCGTGGCACGTTTGCTTAAGGTTTCCTCTCCGGTGGGACTGGAGCTGGATTCACTTTCCGATGTTGTCTCGTTTGGCGTTGTTCCCGGAATGCTTGTGTTTTCGCTGCTGAATAACGGTTTGCAGTTTCCGGTAACCAATTATTTTGCCTTTTCCGGGTTCCTGTTTCCTCTTTTTGCTGCTGTAAGGCTGGCAAAGTTCAACCTTTCCAGCGATGACCAGAAAGAATATTTTAAAGGTGTTCCGGTGCCTTTCGCTGCCTGGTTTTTTATCTCAATCCCTTTTATTGTAAATGAATATGGCCTTACATGGCTTTATGAAGAGTGGTTTCTTGTACCTGCTGTAGTACTGATCAGTTATTTGATGGTAAGCACAATTCCTGTTGTATCACTTAAATTCAAAAGCCTGCGTTTTTCTGAAAACCCGTTGCGCTGGATGTTGATAATATTTGCTGTTTTATCTGTTGCAGTGATACATTTTGCTGCAGTTCCCGTCCTTTTTGTGGTAACACTTATCAGCAGTTTTTTTTGGATTAAAAGATAACAATTTTGGACAGGCAACGTTTTAATTTTGTAATTGTCTTTTTTTGCGATAATGCTTTCGTGAATTTATATAATACAAAGCCGAAATATAATAATTTAACATTACCGATATGAAGAATCGTTATTACTTATTAATTGCACTGGCAATTATTGTGGTGTTGATTGTGTGGTTGTCAGGCGGCAGTGGAAGCCCTGCAGCTGTGGAGGTTAAAGTTGCTGCAAAACGTGGTGATTTTAGCATAAATGTAACAACAACAGGAGAGCTGGAAGCACGAAGCTCAGAAAAAATTTATGGCCCTACAGGCGTACGTGATTTTCGTATCTGGAATTTGAAAATAGAAGATATTATTGCTGATGGTACAGTAGTGGACTCAGGTCAGTATATTGCCTCTCTTGATCGTTCGGAGCTGGGAAACCGTGTCAAAGATGAGCAAAATGAGCTGGAAAAGCTGGAGTCGCAATACATAAAAACCAAACTTGATACTTCCATGACCCTTCGTGCTGCACGCGATGAACTCATTAACCTTGAGTTTGCCCTGGAAGAAAAACGTATTAAGCTTGAGCAGTCGGTGTATGAACCACCGGCAACCATACGGCAGTATGAGATAGACCTCGACAAAGGCATGCGCGCATGGGAACAGGCTAAAAAGAACTACCTGCTGAAAAAACAAAAAGCAGAGGCTGATATGCAGGAAGTTACCGCATCATTGAACCAGAGTAAACGTAAGCATGCACAGATGATGGAGCTTATGGGGCAATTTACCATTAAAGCACCCAAAGCCGGAATGGTGATTTACAAACGTAACTGGGATGGTAGTAAAATGGGTGTTGGCGCCACTGTGGGAGCATGGGATCCTGTTGTTGCCGAGTTGCCCGATCTGAGTAAAATGATTTCCAAAACCTATGTGAATGAAATTGATATCTCAAAGGTGAAAGCCGGGCAACCTGTGGAGGTTGGAGTAGATGCTTTTCCCGATAAACATTTTACCGGTGAAGTGACTGAGGTAGCCAATATCGGTGAGCAAATGAAAAACAGTAATGCCAAAGTTTTTGAAGTGAAGGTTATTGTCAATGAATTTGACTCTATCCTCCGCCCGGCAATGACTACCAAAAACATTATTGTTACCGATGTTATTGAAGATGTGCTGTCCATTCCGCTGGAAGCAGTTCATGGAAACGACTCGGTGACCTTTGTATACCGCCCCAACAAAACACGGACTGAAATTGAAACCGGAAAGAGTAATGAAAATGAGGTGATTGTTCTTCGCGGACTGGAGGAAGGCGACGAAGTGTTGCTGTCTGTTCCCGAAGACAAGGATAAATATAAGCTAATCATGTTATAGCCATTGTTATGAAGTATCAACGTTATTTGTATAACCTTAACATGGCAATGGAGGCAGTGATGGCCAATAAGTTCAGGTCGATACTCACTGCTCTGGGGATTATTTTTGGTGTGGCAGCCGTAATAGCAATGCTTGCAATAGGTAACGGTGCCCGCCAGGAAATTCTGAACCAAATAAAGCTTGTTGGGGTTAACAACATCGTAATAGAACCCGTCGCTGACGATCAAAGCAGCTCGGGAAGCGATGAGGAAGACGGGAAATCGTTGCAAAAAAAGTATAGCCCCGGACTAACCTTAAAGGATGCAGAAAGTATTTCCAGTATTATTCCTACCGTAGCAACGGTAAGCCCTGAAGTGATCTATGAAACTTTTATTGTAAAAGACGGCAAGCGTAGTTCAGCAAGCCTTACAGGTGTTACTCCCGATTTTTTTAAGGTCTTTAACCTGGAAATTGACCAGGGAACCATGTTTAGCTTCGAGCAGCTCGAACAGGGCAAAGCCGTATGTATTATAGGACCGTCATTAAAAGCAAAGTTTTTTTCCAGTGAAAACCCATTGGGAAAGTATATTAAATGTGGAAATATCTGGCTTAAGGTTGTTGGGGTGTTGAAAAAAGTTCCCATGGGAACGACCTCCGGAAAAGATATGGGGATATCCAACTATAATGAGACTATTTATGCACCAATACAAACAGTATTGATGCGTTACAAAGATCGCTCGGTGGTTTCTGCTTCATCATTGCATGGTGGCAGCGGAGATGTGTTTGTCGGTGGAGGAATGGTTTCAATACGAAGTGGCGGCGGAGGTGTTTCGGTAGGTGAAAATCAGCTCGATCGTATTGTGGTGCAGGTGGACGACAGCGAACAGCTTGGCGTTACGGCTGCAATACTTAAACGTATGATCACCCGGCGTCATCAGGGCAAAGAAGATGTGGAAATAAAAGTGCCCGAGTTATTGCTTAAACAGGAACAGAAAACCAAGGATATTTTTAATATCGTATTGGGCGCCATTGCCAGTATATCACTTATTGTTGGAGGTATCGGGATTATGAACATTATGCTTGCCTCGGTAATGGAGAGAATTAAAGAAATTGGTACCCGAAGAGCCATCGGCGCAACAAAAAAGGATATTATCTTCCAGTTTCTTGCCGAGGCCATAATTATTTCTGTATCAGGAGGTTTAATAGGGATTGCTTTGGGTATAACCCTCTCAAGGGTAATCATGCAGATTACCGATATCCTTACCATTGTCTCCTGGTCGTCGATAGTGATATCTTTTGGTGTCTCTGCTGCTGTGGGAATCGCTTTTGGCTATATGCCGGCACGAAAAGCAGCAAAACAGGATCCTGTACAGTCCTTACGTCATGATTAATGTTAAATGTTATTTTGGAATGAAAAGAAAAGCCATAACACTATTTACGATTGTATTTTTTGCAGCCTTGTTTTCCGGTGTTCAGGGGCAGGATGTTGTTCTTACCCTCGATGATGTGGTCTCTATTGCCCGGCAAAGAGCCCCCGATGCGATGATTGCCAAACACCGATTTAAGTCAAGCTACTGGCAGTATCGTTATTTCAAGGCTGATTATAAGCCCCAGCTAAAGCTCTCCAGTGCTCCGGCAACATTTACCAATGCCTATACCTATGTGCAGACTCCTGAGGGAGGTGTTTATGCGCCTTATTATCAGATGTCCAGTAGTCTGGGGCTGTCACTGGATCAAAAAATAGGTTTTACCGGTGGTAATATATCGCTTTCCAGCAGCCTGCGATCCATGATCTATTTTGATGATGGCGAGATCGAGTATATCTCCAACCCCATAGGTATTACCCTTAATCAGCCGTTGTTTGGGTATAATAGTTTTAAATGGGAGCGGAAGATAGAACCCATGAAATATAATGAAGCACGCCAGGAGTATATTGAGCGAATGGAAGATGTAGCCATTACTGCGACGAATTATTTTTTTAACCTCCTTCTGGCGCAGATAAATGTAAAAATTCAGGAAACAAACCTTGCCAATAACGATACCCTGTACCAGATTGCCCGGGGACGTTATAATATGGGGACAATTGCCGAAAATGAGGTGCTGAATATGGAGTTGAATTACCTGAACTCAAAATCACAACTTGAAAATGCACGCCTTGATTTGCAGATGCGTATGTTTGACCTTAAGTCATACCTGCGGATTCAGGAGGAGTCGACACTGACACTGCTGCCCCCGGCAGAGGTTCCTGATCTGATTGTTAATGTTGACAAAGCCCTGGAATATGCCAATGCCCATCGTGCTGATGCCATTGGATTTGAGCGCCGGCTTCTGGAGGCAAACAGTACCCTTGATGAAGCCAAAAAAAACGGCCGGTTCAGCGCTGATCTTTCTGTAACCTACGGCCTTAATAACCAGGCAACCGTATTTAATGAAGTATATACCGATCCCCGCGATCAGCAGGCAGTGTACCTCGGTCTCGAAATCCCTATCCTCGATTGGGGACGGGCAAAAGGACAAATTAAAATGGCCGAATCGCAGCAGGAGCTTGTGCGAACATCCATTGAACAGGAAAAAATTGACTTCGACCAGGATATATTTCTGAAAGTAATGCAGTTTAATATGCAGAAAAATCAATTGATTATTGCAGCGAAAAGTGATACGGTCGCGGAAAGAAGATATGATTTTACCAAACAGCGCTATCTGATTGGAACCATTGATATTACAGAGCTAAACAGCTCTATGGCTGATAAAGATACCCGTAAGAAAGGGTATATCTCTGCGCTCCACAGTTATTGGCTTAACTTTTATGAAATACGTAAACTGACATTGTTCGACTTTATGGAAAATAAGCCTGTTACAACAGAATTTGATTCGCTGTTGGATTAATAAAAAAATGGTGCTTATCTTTGGGTTTTAATATTTTAACAATATCCGGGAACTTTTTTTTCAGGAATGTTGTTTAAAGATGAAAATATAGCACAGAAATTAAAGCAAAATCAATATGGCAGTTTTAGTAGGAAAAAAGGCTCCTTTATTTGAAGCTGATGCCGTAATTAACGGTGGTGAATTTGTTGAGAAGTTTAGTCTCGAACAGTATCTTGGCAAAAAGTATGTAGTATTCTTTTTCTATCCCCTGGATTTCACGTTCGTATGCCCCACAGAGATCCTGGCATTCCAGGAGAAGTTAAAGGAATTTGAAAACCGTAACTGTGCTGTTGTAGGGTGTTCCATTGATTCGAAGTTTTCGCACTGGGCATGGCTCAACAGTCCCCTGGAAGAGGGCGGCATAAAAGGTGTTACCTTTCCCCTGGTATCGGATTTATCAAAATCCATAGCGCAGAACTTCGATGTTCTGGCCGGCGAGTATGTATATAACTCCGAAGATGATGAGATTGATTTCGATGGCGAAGCCGTTGCCTATCGTGGGTTGTTCCTCATCGATAAGCAGGGCGTAGTACGGCATCAGCTGGTCAATGATCTTCCATTGGGCAGAAGTGTTGAAGAGGCCTTGAGGATGGTAGATGCATTGCAGTATTTTGAAGAAAACGGCGAAGTATGTCCTGCGAACTGGCATTCCGGCGATGAAGCATTGAAAGAGAGTCACGAGAGTGTTTCGGCATATCTTGGAAAGAAGTAGTATATTGGTGTTCTGGTGTGCTGACATGCTTGGGAGTATTCATCGGAAGCAGTAAATGCAGCACAAAAGGGGAGATGCATGTTTTGTGGAAAGAAATATTTTATATATTTGCACCCTTCAAGCAAGAATGTTGATAGAACAAGTTAGTATTAAGGTATCGCAATGATACCCTGGGCCTATAGCTCAGTTGGTTAGAGCACCTGACTCATAATCAGGTGGTCCCTGG
>CAZQNY010000107.1:0-10085 GCA_964594665.1 uncultured Bacteroidales bacterium | reverse complement strand
CCTATTATTTGTGCTTTGATAAATATCTGATCTGTTCCTGCCGAAGCAGATTCAACGTCCAATTCCCCATCAATATAAATAGAAAGTTTATCAGCTGTTTTATCTCTGATAAAAGCTAAATGATGCCATTTATTATCCCTAAGGTCACGTGTCCCGAACAGACTAACTCCCCCGATATACCATCTTACCTGACCACTGTCATAGATTTCGTAATTTACCACCTCAGTGGGGGCATCCTCATAATTTCCAAATATAATCCCAACCCTTTCTCCTGACACTAGATTGCCTGTTCCAACAAGAGGTACTTTTACCCATACTTCTAACGTATGACTTGTACTTCCAGTAGTTAAAATATTAGTTGTGTTAACATATGAATCAATTCCATTAAAATTAAGTGCATTGCCCGGAGGATCCATCAGTGTTGTAAATGTAACTTCATCTCCGTAAGATGTCCCGGCGGTATTTGTGGCATATGCCCGCACATAATACGTCTCGCCGGATATAAGACTGCCCATGGCAGATGTAAACGATCCTGTAGCGGAAGCAGCGCCTTCGTCTGTTTTACTGTCAGCTATAGTTGGCGATCCTGTGGTGTTCCAACAAACCCCATGGGCTGTAGGAGCGGGATTTCCAAGGTTGGTGATATTACCATTTCCTGTTGCGGTTGTTGTAGTGATTGATGTTACTGCCTGGGTTGTGATATCCGGATCATAAATAAAGGCCCCTGATGATATCCAATCCGAATCATCCATATTTGTTAAGGTGCCATGATTATTGCTGGAGGTTATATCTAAAAGTGTAGGCCCAAAAGTTTGATTGAAACAATAATAGCCAATCAATCCACTTTCGTCGCCATTAAGCTCCTCACACATTTTGTCTCTTATTTGAGTAGCGCTTAGGGCAGTATTCCAAATACGAAGTTCGTCTATGGCACCTTGATACATTTCTGAAGAACCCTCTAAAGTTCCGATATACGGTCCACCTGTCCCTGCAACAAGTGCATCGGTACTGGCATTACTAATAGAACCTATTTCAACTCCATTGGCATATAAAATGTGTTCACCTGTTGAACTATCCCATGTCATCGCAATATGATTCCATTCATTTAACGTGACTGCATTAGCGATCGTAATTGAATTTTGCGTTCCGGCAGCATTGTCATTTATAAAACCATATAGTGATATGCCGGATAAAGCTAGTGTTATATTGTTTTGATAAACCTGAAATACCTCATGCCAACCCGCAGCAGCTGTAGGATAAACCCATGCTTCAACAGTTAATGCTGTAAGTCCTGTATATATTGAAAGATCGTCTAAAAGTACATAATCGTTGATTCCATCAAAATCAAGAGCATTGGAAGTATTTGTTAATGGCAGGGAAGGAGTCCATTCATTTCCTGCCATATTGTAAAGTGTACCTGTATTAGTTCCTTTGGAATCCGCAAGGGTCGTACCTGTAGTTTCGTTAAACTTATAATATGCCACAAGATTGGCTTCAGATACCGGATCTGCAAGTTCTCGGTACATGTTTTTTCGAATTTCAATCGCGGTTCGGGCATCATTCCATATACGTACTTCATCAATTTTACCATTAAAGCAATTGGTGCCATATGAATGCTTTGCAATATAAAAAGGATTATTATTGGATGGGTTTTCTAGTAATCCTGCACCACAAACTTCAGAGGCAACTTCTTTACCGTTAACATATAAACGTAAAACATTGTTATCGTAAGTCATGGCTACATGGGTCCAAACCCCGGTTACAATTTCATTTGTACTATAAATAGTTTTAACACCACCAGACTGTGTGGAAATAAAACAAGACCATTTATGATTATCTCCTGTTGTTGTCCATGCAAATATACCAGCGCCTCCTGAAGGAGCAGTTGTGTACCAATAATTAGTGACAATTCCCCTGTCGCCATAGGTATTAAACTCAGCGTATACCCATGCACTGATGGTGATTTGATTGGAAATGCCTGCATTAATTGTGCTGCCGCAGTTTACATATTCATTTGTTCCGTCAAAGGTTAGGGCGTTGTTTTGGGCTATAGCAGCACTATAAACAGTAAAAAAAATAAAAAAAGTATAAATAATTGGTTTCATGGATTTTGATTTTTAAGGTTTCTTATAAAAAGAAAATTAAAAACTATTAAATTTACTTTTACTTAAGAATATTATTTTATATGAAATCATCAAATCAAGTGCAATATTAATCAGACAAAGAGCCTATTATGTAAAATTAATTCTATCTGTATAGTTCATCGGTCCATTTATTATCAATACGCATAAAATATGGAGCAATTTACATCAATGGATGCAGCACCTTAAAAAAAAGAGCCTCATCAAAACTTATTTGAGTATCTGATGGTTGTACGAATTTTTAAATATCCATTACATTAGTGGTTATGGTGTATTCTAAAAAGATGGTTAAATAGATACTACACATCTAAAAACCTAAGTTCTTTCAAATATAAGTATTTTTTCTTTCCCTCACACTTGAAGGAAAAAATATACACTTCCATTCGAAGAACCTGTGCTTTTTATGAATGGGTATTTGTATGGAATCACCTTTTTGGCGTTATGCTGTTATCAGAAGGTAAGTTGAAGAAAATAATGAAAACTACAGTAGTTCTTTATCTGTATTATCTGCCAAAACATCTATCCATATCTCACTGATTGTGGCGGGAATGCGTTGCGTTTTTGTGATTTGATAAAATGCCATATCAATAGAATGTTTTCCTTTTACTAACACATTGATAACGGGTTTTGTTGCAGGAGGGCTGTCGCGTAATTATTTGATGCAATTTCGAAACGGAATGTTTTTCAAGTATTAATATCTATATAAAACTTTTTTTACCTTTGTTAAATATATGTGATGAATAATTAAACACATTTAATAAAATGCATATTATAAATTGTAAGTATGTGATTGCTGTGTTATTTTGCATTGTTATCAGCATGCTTTTTTCCTGCAATAAAGAAAACCAACCGCCCAACTGTCGTCTTACCGTACCGGCTGATAATTCAGAATTTTTCATAGGTGAATTTGTATATGTATCTGTTGATGCGGATGACCCTGATGGAAATGTAACGAAAGTGGAATTTTATGCAGATTCCATACGGTGGCATACTTCGTTCTCATATCCTTATTCAATTTTATGGACAACAAACGGTGTTCCCCCAGGGAGTTATATTTTACGGGTGGTCGCCTTTGATGATCAAAATCTTACTACTTCAGATGAGATCAATATTGTGTTATTCGATTAACCTTTGTCTCATGTATTTTTAACCATCAATGCTAAAACCGTCTAACGATTATCCATTTTGGAAATATATCTGTAATTTTGGTTTTCATAAAAAATATTTAATAATTTTACTTCTGGATTATAACCAAAGATTGATTTAACCATTTGAATGACACCATCCTTCTTTTGACGTGTCGTAATTTTATTGCTCTGTTTTATATTTGGTTGGGCTTGTTTATTATAATACAATAGAGAAACATGAAAAATGTCGGTGCTATTATCTTTTTTCTTTTTGTCGCTCTTATTTCTATGAATATTGAAGCACAAACTGTCGATGGGTGGTTTAATTTTGCGCCATTTGACCTTGATTCGACGGAAGTAGAATTTGCTCCGTCCTTTCCGCTGCGACCGATTGGAGATAATGACTTTGTTAGTATAAGTCCCTCCGGTCATTTTCAGGTTAATGGAGAACCCATAAAGTTCTGGGGTACTCCCTGCTATCCCATAAAAGAGGATTATGTGTTGTCTCCAGAAGGGTTTAAGGTGCTTGCAAGGGAATATCGTAAGATGGGGGTCAATCTTGTGCGCATTCACACCTTTGATTCGAAAGATTTTTTTGGTGAGAATACCATTTTTGGTGACAATGAAGGAACAAGAACTTTTGATCCGGAAATGGTTGACAGACTGGATTATATGGTTTCTGAGTTCAAAAAACAGGGTATTTATTTCATGTTTGATATGCTTACCGACAGGAGATACGAAGCTGTTGACGGGGTACAGGATCCTGACTCGGTGAATAGCGGGCGTAAAATGGTGAATTTTTATGATACAACGTTAATAAGATTGCAGAAAGAGTATGCGTATAATTTGTTGACTCATGTAAACCCTTATACAGGGTTGGCCTATAAAGATGAACCTGCCATGGCAATCATTGATATTGTTAATGAAGGCTGGTTATTGCATTCTGTCAGGTGTGATGGCGCAAAGCCCATTTCAGATGGTGGATTATTGTCGCAATATCATTATGATATGCTTACGGGTTTGTGGAACGGGTTTCTGGAAGAAAAATACCTCACGGAAGAAAATCTGATGGAGGACTGGGGGTTATGGCCTTATAGTTTTCAAGATATTCCCAATGGCGGATTTGAATCGGGATCTGAAAATTGGGACTATGGGTACAACGGCTCTATGGTCGCCACGATAGATATTTCCGAAACAGAATATCACTCCGAAGGGCATTCATGGCATCTAAATGCCGAATCCCCGGGACAAAACCTTTGGGAGTGCTATTTGATTCATAATAATATTACAATGGAACCGGGGGGAATTTATACGTTGAAATTTTGGGCTAAATCAGAAAATGAAAACACCATAAACTCTATTATTTATCAGGATAATGTCTGGTTGATGAATGAACAAACGGAAATCTCCGGCGACTGGCAGCCTTATACGCTGACTTTCAGAGCCGATTCAACGTTGGGCTCTTCGGGAAGCATCAGCTTCGAGCTGGGGCTTGTGGATGGTAACCTATGGGTTGATGATGTAGATATTATCAAAGGTGCAGAACATCTTCCCGATGGGGGCTCACTGGCGAATAATGACATCAGGCTCTTGAAAATCTGGGAAAATGGTTCTGTTTTGAAACAGCGGGAATTGGATCAATCAGAATTTTATATCAAAATACAGACCGACTATTTCACTGAGATGAAGTCTTATATTCAGAATGAAATTGGCGTGCGCATTCCTGTTACAGGATCTAACTATCTGGTGGGTATTCCGGATTTCTATGCGCAACACAGCACCGATTTCATCGATAATCATGGCTATTGGGTGTATGGTGATTACTATCCACAGTCACAACTGGTGCACCCGCAATACGACAATGCCCTGATTACGATGTTTGCAGGGGTGAGGGCGAAAAATAAGCCGCTTACCGTTAGCGAGTTTAATTATACACTTCCTAATCCATCCGGCAATGAAGCGCTATTTCTCTATACTGCTTATGGCTCATTGCAACAGGCCGATATGCTGTTAATGCATGGGTACGATTACGGCGAACTATGGAACGGTATATTGTTAAATAACCTGGATAATTATCATCGAATTTATGACAAAGCCATGTTACCGTCCTTTGCATATGTTTTTCGTAATGATCTGATTGCAAAGGCTAACGAGGTGATTAATGTCTCTTTTACGGAACAGGATGTTAATAATCTGATATTCAGGGATGATGAAATGTGGGAAACGGGTGCCTGGCCCAATGATTATCCCTTCAAACTGATGTATCAACACGGGCTGCAATCTGATTATTCTGCAGGGATACCGTACAATGCCACAGATTATCCTTCTGAACCGGAGAATCCCTATGTGAGTGATACCGAGGAGCTGAAATGGGATACTACTGGGCTATTTACGATTAATACCGAACAATTTCAGGCGATGGTAGGGGAATTAAACCATTTTTCAGGCGCATCTGTAAATGATATTGAACTAATAAATGCTGATAAATGGGGCGGGATAACGCTTCTGGCACTGGATGAATTGCCAATACATAGTTCTGAGAAACTTCTTATGACTGTAACTACGCAACAAATCAATGATGAAATGGTGGTTTCCGGTGCCGAAATTATTGATGTGGGACACGCGCCGCTTATGATTGAGGCTATGGAGATTAGCTTTAACCTGACCTCTGATGCGGATACCCTTATTGTTCACTGGCTTGATGAACATGGTAATCCTTCAGGATATTATGAGGCGTTTGGTAAAAATGACAACAATGTAATCCCTGTAACCATTAATACTTATGATCATAATGGTATTTGGTTTGGCATTGAGGCTGCCGCTACCGAGCCCGAAATTTCGTTGTTCGATATTCCATATCAAAAAAAAACAGGGGATAATATTGTGATAAGATGGCTGTCCGGTGAAACGGATTCTCTTTCCTTATATTATAGTATTGATCAGGGAATAACGCTAAATGAGATTGCTACAACGTCCTGTGCCTCAGATTCTGTTGTCTGGCAATTACCCGACATTCCTTCCGACAGCTGCAGTATCTTTGCCTTTGCAAATAATGATTACCAAATATCCGATACGATTTCATTTCCTGTTATTCATTTTGAAGATCTTAATTACATAAAAAATGGCTTTTTCGATAATGGTATGAATTACTGGGATTATTATCCTGATAATGATCCAGGGCTATTTGTGGTGGAGATTGTTGATAATGAGTTAAAAGCAAAGATTGTGACTCCTCCGGAGGAGTTTTGGCACTATAGTGTCTATCAGAATGATATTTATCTGGAAGATGGAGAATATATGGTTGAGTTTGATGCCCGTTTCCCGGAGAATAATTACACCTATATGTCATGTTCAATGTCGAATCAACAGAATTGGTATTCCTTTTTTAATGAAGAAGCCTTTATGTATCGATGGGAAAGTGAGAAACATTATGAGTACCTCTGGAACTACAATGCCGGAAATAATGTACCCCTCAACTTTGTATTGAGTGTCGGCGATGTCGCGGATGAGATATATATTGATAACGTTATATTAAGGAGGAAAGTAACAGCATCTACGCCTCTTACAGAAGTAACATTTCGTGTGGACATGCAAAATGAGGGCCCTGTTTCTGAGGTATATCTGCGAGGGTCATTCAATAGCTGGTCCGGTACTGAGCCCCTGGATCACGAGGGAAGTATCTACTATAAGACCTTATCGCTCACCCCTGGAGAGACCATAGAGTATAAGTTTGTTCATGGTGATGAATGGGAGACTGTGGATCCGGAATGTGCTTTCGGGGAGACCGGTAACCGTCAACTCTTTGTTGGTACGAATGATACCATTCTGGAAGCATTCTGTTTCGACTCTTGCCGGGCCTGTGGCGCCTCAGGAATAGCTCCTTTAATAGCTCCGGAACTGATGGCTTATCCCAATCCGACAACACAGAAGGTTTTTATCTCCGGCAATATAAATACGCATTATAGTATACGTGTGATAAATACGATGGGAGAGACATTGTGGAATGGTGTAATTGAGGAGAAGGATTATTCTCTTTCGCTATCAGGATATCCGGCAGGGTTATATATCCTGGAGATAAAGTCCGGGGATAATTTTCACCGTATCAAAATACTTAAACAGACAGAATAAAAGTGGAGGATTCTTTTTTTTGAATATCTGAAATAGATTATTCCTCATTTTTTATACAGCGTACATATAAACCACAGGATTTCTTCACGGAGGATCTCCATGAACCATCGTAGTTATATGATAATTTTCTCATGGACCCACTTTCATATTTGGTTGAATTACTGGTCCAAAAGTAACCGTCATATTCATGTGCTACGAAATCGCCATTCTCACCTCTCATTCCTCCGGGAAGAGCAGAGAATCCGGACCTGTTCTCCCCATTGGTTCTGGTAAACCATCCTTGAGTGGATTTTAGTTGTTTTCCAACATCATAGCCACGCCACATATCGCTTCTGTGGAAATCATAATGCCCGGGATAAAGCTCAGTGTCTGTTACCCCTTCCAAAAGTATCCATTCATCATCCAGAATGTATGCTTGTATGCTCTGTCAAAATAAGTATAACCTTTTGTTGATGACCAGAATACGGCTTCATGATGTCCACTAAAAAATTCTCCATTATAGTCATCTCTTCTTCCAGCGGCTTCTGTTTTGAACAGGAAAAAAGAGCTACTAAAACAACAGATATGGTAAGTGCTATCCAGTGCAATATTTTATTTAAGTTTGAATCCATGGCAGATGGTTTAACCTATATTGTAGTCTTATGCAAAGATATATAAAAGGATTGATTTTTTTTGAGTTTTATAACTGTTTTGGTCAGAATAATGCATGTTCATCTGTACAAAAACCATATCCATGAAATAGATTACCTTTACTTCGTATTAAACAACAATATCTGTTTATGTTGAAATCTACTCATTGCCATTGTGCTAAGAATAATAAGTTTTGTATCACAATATTACTGTTGCTGTATGCTCTTTTGAGCGTGAATTATATTTCGGCCCAGGTAACTCACCGTGATACCACTGTTTCCTGGCAACATTTCGACTACACGCTGAATGCCGATGGCGGAATGGGGACTTATAGTACTTCCAATATTGTTACTGAGATTTTCAATGGCATTGTACTGGAAAATGAATATGTCCGGCTTGTGGTACTTCCGGAGTTTGGCGCCAGAATAATCTCTTTTGTTTATAAACCTACAGGCCATGAGCAGCTGTACCAAAATCCTGTAGGCGTTCCTTATGGCATGGGCGACGGGAATTTCTACTACGACTGGCTAATGGTGTATGGCGGTATCTTTCCCACATTTCCGGAGCCGGAACATGGAAAGAGCTGGTTGCTACCATGGCAATGGGAGTTGACGGAAGTCTCAGATGAAAGAATCTCGCTGCAGATGTCGTTGCAGGATGTGACCGAATTCCCCGGACATCCCTGGAAATTCAATAATGGGGTTACAGAGGTTTTGTGTACTTCAACAGTTACGCTGGAAAATGGAAAATCCAGCTTTGACTTTCATCATACCATAGAAAATACCAAAAACACACAGGTCGCTTTTGAATACTGGACCTGCACAACGCTGGCGCCAGGATCCGAATCCGGCAATACGTTTACACCTGAAAACAGCGAAATAATCGTCCCCATCGACTATGTTTACCTTAAAGATGACTGGTGGAGCTGGATGGGGAATGCAGAAGTGCGAGTGCCGGCAATGGGGAGTCATGTGTTTGAATATGACAACCTTGCATGGTTTTATAACTGGGATGATATGGGTATCGCATATGCCCATCCTCAGGTGGAAGGTGATTATTATGGTATTATTAACCATGATAATGAAGAAGGTATATTTCGGGTTTCCGATAATGATATTACTCCGGGTATGAAATTCTGGACCTGGGGCGCTGAGCAGAGCTTTAGTGCCGATCCTAATAACTTTTATGACAATGCAAGACCATACATTGAATTGTGGTCTGGGTTTTCTGGACAGTTTTTTGAGGATGCCATTCTTCAGCCTAATGAAGTGGTTAGCTGGACAGAGACTTATCTGACAACAATTGAAATGGTTTCGGTAGACAATGTGAGTGCAGCTGGTGCTATTGATGTTCGTGCTGTTCCTGAAGGCGAAAAAAGAATAGAGGCTGAGGTTTTTCTCTCGCTGCCTGATACACTGTTTGAACTGGGCCTTTACCTAAACGGTGGTATTCAGATGCCCCTGCTGGAAACACAATTTTTTGCAAAAGATAGTGAAAGCGAATCATTTGAAGTCTTTACAAGTCAATACGAAATACCTGATGGTTCATACACTTTAGTCGCTAACGTTAAGAAAGCAGATGAAGTTGTGCTTTCAACAGAGATTCCTGTTACATTTCCGCTCTCAGGTACCGGTATTTCAGAGAATGAAATTAATGACGTGAAAGTACTTAGGCTACACAATAATGTCATAGCATTGGAGTTTCAAGACCCAGGACAACGAAGGCTGGAGGTATTTGATATTGGTGGACGGTTATTGCTACAAAAAGGGTTTTCCGGCACCGGAACAGAGGTTTCATTGCATGATCACGGGATCCATTTATTCAGGATTATTGACGAAAACAGAAGTACCGTAATAAAGGTTTCAGGTATCTGATTTCTCTGGCGAGTGGCAGATTTTTACCTCCCGGAGCAGGTGGGGTGGTGTTGGGATGACCTGACAGGTATCTTTCTCCTGTCAGGTCTGGAAGGTGAAAGGGTTGTCGGGTTGTCGGGTTGTCGGGTTATCGGGTTGTCGGGTTGTCGGGTTGTCGGGTTGTCGGGTTATCGGGTTATCGGGTT
>CAZQNY010000106.1:0-10133 GCA_964594665.1 uncultured Bacteroidales bacterium | reverse complement strand
CTCAAACCAATCGAGGTATTGTCATTGGTCCAGCTGTAGGTTGTTGTGCCGCCCGTATTGTTTGTGGTAAAAGTAACAGCTGCCGTTGCGCTCCCATTACATACCACCTGATCAGAAGGATCGTTTACCTGGCCGGCAGGATTAACGGTAATAGTTAGATTTGTGCTTGTAGTACATCCATTGTCATCGGTGACAACAACAGTATAAGTTCCTGATGCTGATGGCTGCGCATTGGGAATGGATGGATTTTGTATTGTTGAAGAAAACGATGAGGGGCCGCTCCAGCTAAAGCTGTATGGTGAGGTTCCTCCGGAAGGTGATGAAATCAGGTTTAAAGCATACCCCTTGCAGACAGGACTGTTTGAAGAGGCTGAAACTACCAGTTCTGATGGCTCAAGTATCGTATAACTCTCAGTTTCTGATACTCCGTCATTATCTTCAACAGTTACCTGGTAGACACCGGGTGATAATCCTGATATATCTTCTGTGGCAGCAGTATAAGATCCGGGACCACTCCAGGAATAAGTGTAGGGAGGAGATGTTCCGCTGACTGTTAAATCAATAGCACCATCATTTTCCCCATTGCAGCTTACATGTGTTATTTCAGATGAAAGAGAAATAGTACCGGATTTAACAAAACAGTCCGGATCATATGCAATATCGCATAAATAATCGACGTTAATATCCTGAAACCAATAAGTAGTATTTGGTTCATCAGCCTGTAAGTAGGTTTGCGTAGAGTTTGAACTGGGAGTTACTGATACAGGAAAATCTTTTGCTATACATATCAGAGAGGATAAAATAGCAAAAATCAGTAATACGCTATATCTGAGTGCGAATCTCATCAAAATTTAATCGTTTTAACCAGTAGTACTTATCGTGTACAACCGGATTAATAATTATTTTACCTTGCTTCAGTTAGTTTTGTTTCATTGTAAACAAAAAAACTGCTCCATTGCGCACATATTCACACTCGATAGGATATTCAATTTGCGTACCCAAATATATGTAGTTTTAACGGTTTTTACAAATAGAAAATTGACAGCCTGTTAAAGCACTAATGACCAGAGCCTTAAAAAGTAATTTTTTATCAAAAAATAATAGATTTATTACTAAATTTTTACCCTCTGCTTTTATACGTTGAAAAACAAATAAATAATCATACATATGTGCGATTTCACCTATATAAAGGCATGAATAAACACCCACTTAACATATAAAGAATATATATGACATGTAGATCATATTTCCAGACATTCTAATTATCATTCTAAACATTTTTTTATATATTTATCATTCAATTATATAATTATTTTATAAATGCATATTCTGATATAATACATTGTATAACCACACAAATTTTATTTTACTAATATTATTTTTAAATATAATATTTATCCAAACTCTTAATTACAATAATTATTTTAAAATAAATCACTACAAACAAAATAATAAACAGAGGAATCTCATCATTTTATGAATCATTATAACACTTAATTTTGATACTAAGAAAAACTTACGATATTTGTGTATCAAACTTCGTTCACCATGAGAAAACTATTTATTCTTTTAATTATCCTGACAATAGCAGCTGCTAACCTGCAGGCACAATCATTCAAAAACCCTTTATCTCAGGACAACTACACACAATGGAATTATCTGTCAGATAAAAAAGTATCACATACAGGTAATATTATTTCCTATCAAATCAATACTCCTGAAAACAACTCAGAAATTATCATTCAGAAAACAAATGGTGATCTGGTATATAGACAGGAAAGAGGGGAAAAGATCTCCGTCAATTACGATGAAACCTTTAGTTTTATAGTAGTAACACCAGACAAAGACACCATAAAGGAGCTTAAACGAAAAGACGTAAAAAAAGAAGATTTACCACATGATTCTTTATTTATCTTAAATTTAAAAACAAAAAGTATTTCAAAACACCCACATATTAAAAGTTTTTATTGCCCGGATAAAGGAGGGGAATGGATTTCTATCCACTTTGAAGAGATTCCGGCAATTCCTGATACCTTAACAAATGACACCATTAATGCAGAAGCCAAACCTAAAAAGAAGCCAAAAAGAGATAAAAGCATTCCCAAATGCACAACCTTTCTGGCACTAAATCCCCTATCATCCGACTCCATAATGATAGATAATGCTTCTGATTATGCCATGGACAGATATGGAAACAGGATTGTTACTACCGGAAACACAGGCGATTCCATTGTCACAAGTTTTATAATCAGCATCGATATGAAACAAAAAAACAGGGATACACTCTTTTCAAAAACAGGAATTATAAAAAACCTCAACATAGATGACAAAGGGACTGTTTGCGCCTTTGCCTTTACTGCCGACACTGCAAAAGAAAAACGTTACACGTCATACTTGTTACCGCTCAATACAAAAGCAGAAATAATAGCAATTGACTCACTAACTCCGGGTATGAAATCGCACTGGCAGACAAATATTCACCACCAGGGATATTTTTCAGAAGATGGAACGAGGTATTACTTATATACCCATGCCATTCCCGAACCAGCACCAGAGGACACACTACTGGATGAAGAAAAATGCAGTGTGGATATCTGGAACTGGAAAGATCCACTACTTCAAACGCAACAGCTCAATGATGTAAAAACAGAAAAAAACAGAGGATACCTTGCGCTATTCAATCTGGAAACAAAAAAGTTCTTACAACTTGCC
This sequence comes from uncultured Bacteroidales bacterium, assembly GCA_964594665.1. Classification (GTDB taxonomy): domain Bacteria; phylum Bacteroidota; class Bacteroidia; order Bacteroidales; family BM520; genus BM520. The sequence continues at coordinate 7,421 of CAZQNY010000106.1, read as the reverse complement.
GACAGTATATTGCCCTCCGTTTCTGTATCAAAAAAACAGCCGGGAAATATTCTTCTTGCAAGCACTCCCCTGCCCTATCAGCAATTAATCTCATGGGATAGCTGGTATAGTGACTACTATATTTTTAATACTAATTCGGGCGAAAAGGAACGTATTTTAACAAAACAGGGAGCCCATACATCCTTATCACCAGCTGAGAAATACGTTCTTTTCTGGAACCAGGAAGATAGCACCTGGAACACCTATAATATTGAAAACAAACAGTATCATAATCTAACTGCGGGTCTTGACATCAACTTCTACAATGAGATTCACGACACACCGCAGCAGCCGTCGCCTTACCGTGTTGTAGGCTGGACAGCCAAAGATAAAAATGTTATTGTATCTGATTTTTACGATTTATGGATTCTGGATCCCACTAACAGCAAAGAACCTGTTAATCTTACCAACAGCTATGGGCGTGACAATAACATCAGGTTCAGGGCGATAAAACTCAATAGCGAAAAACGTGAAATCAGCTTTGATCAGAATGAGTTGATTCTGCGTGGTTTCAATACAAAAACAAAATCTACAGCATTTTATAAAATCAATAAAGGCAGTAATCCTGAATTACTTATTGAAGAAGATGCTGTTCTTGGTTTTCCACAAAAAGCAAAGGATACTGAAACCCTGATCTGGACAAAGGAAACCTTCAGGGACTTCCCTGACATTTACTGCAGTGACCTGAATTTCAATAACATCAGGAAAATAAGTACTGCCAACCCACAACAAGGGAACTATCTTTGGGGCGACGTGCGCATGGTGAGCTGGACCGGGAGTAATGGTAAAAAGCTCGACGGGCTGCTTTACACACCTGAAAACATGGATCCTGATAAAAAGTACCCTATGCTTGTATATTTCTATGAACGAAACTCTGACAATCTGCACCAGCACCGCATTCCTTCACCCAGCCGCTCCATTATCAATCCGGCATACTGCACCAGCAACGGGTATGTGGTGTTTGTCCCGGATATCGTTTATGGCACAGGGCACCCCGGCAAGGATTGTTATGATGCTGTTGTAAGTGGCACCCTGGCAATGTGTGATCAGTATGAATTTATTGATCGTGATAAGATGGGTCTTCAGGGGCAAAGCTGGGGTGGCTACCAAATAGCATGGCTGGTTACGCAAACTGATCTTTACACCTGTGCCATGGCAGGAGCCCCCGTCAGCAATATGACCAGTGCTTACGGAGGCATACGCTGGGGGTCAGGGATGAGCCGTGCTTTCCAGTACGAAAAATCTCAAAGCCGTATCGGACAGCCTCTCTGGGACGCCCCGGAGCTGTACATAGAAAACTCACCCGTTTTCTTTGCCGACCAGGTAAATACACCCCTGCTCATCATGCACAATGACAATGATGGCGCCGTGCCATGGTATCAGGGTATTGAGTACTTCAGCGCACTGCGACGGTTACAGAAACCTGTTTGGATGCTTGTTTATAATGGCGCGCCGCACAACCTGCGCCGCTGGCCCGACCGCATGGATCTGGATAAACGCATGATGCAATTCTTCGATCATTACCTCAAAGATGAACCTGCTCCGGTATGGATGTCGGAAGGAATTCCCGCAGTAAAAAAAGGCATTGAAAAAGGTTTTGAAACCAAATAGCACTGCTTTTAAAATCCGGATAATTCTACAAATACAATATTATTGCGATTCCTGCGTATTTCAATGAGAATTGTACTTTTGCAATCAAATTGTATTATGAAAAAACCGTTCGCATATCATCTATCTGCAATCGCTGTTATACTCTTTATGGCAGCTGTTGTATCCTGCACAAAAACCGACATTATCGATACGGATCCCGGCCATACGCTGGAATTCTCCTCCGACACGATCATCTTCGATACGGTTTTTACCACTATCGGATCCACAACAAAGCAGTTAATGATATATAACCGGCACGCAAATACCCTCAAAATTGACAATATCACCCTTGCCGGAGGTGCTGACAGCCCGTACCGCATTAACCTCGACGGTGAAGCAGGCACCTCTTTTAAGGACATTGAGATCCCCGGCAATGACAGCCTTTTCCTTTTTGTCAGAGTAACTCTCGATCCGACAAACGACAACAATCCGCTCATCGTCAACGACAGCATACTCTTTTACACCAACGGCAACGAACAGAAACTCAAGCTCGTAGCCTGGGGTCAGGATGCGCATTACATCCTTGCAGACCATTTTATTGAAGGACTGCCACCATACAAAATTGTAGCAGCAGAGAATGAATACACCCATTGGGTTGCCGACAAGCCCTATGTGGTATATGGATATGCCGTAGTGGATTCAGCAGGAATTCTGGAAGTTGATCCCGGCGTCAGCATTCATTTCCACTCCGGTGGCGGTTTATGGGTGTACACCGGCGGAACCATTCAGGTAAACGGAACACTTGACAGCCCGGTAACCTTTAGTGGCGACAGGCTGGAGCAGGATTACGACAACCTCCCCGGTCAGTGGGACCGCATAATAATCAATGAAGGCCCCACCGACAATTATTTCAACCATGCCATAATAAAAAACGCCTTTATAGGCATTCAGGCCGAGCCACTACGCGAATACACCGGCAACACGCTGGTTATTAACAACACAAAGATCCTGAATATGACCGGTATGGGGCTTTATACAAAAGCATATCGTGTTCGGGGAGCCAACAGTGTTTTCGGCAACTGCGGCAACTATGCAGCAGCGCTAACCCTTGGCGGCGACTATGACTTCCGGCACTGTACCTTTGCAACATTTTACGGTTATAACTCCCGAAGTACACCGGCACTGTTCCTGAACAATTATGCGGTAGATCAGGACGATAACACCGTGCCTGTTGATCTTATCAATGCCTATTTCGGAAACTGTATTATTTATGGTAATATGGATGAAGAGATTGGTCTTGATTACGTGGAGAGCGCCCAGTTTGAATATGACTTCGAGCGGTGCCTTATGAAAACCGAGCGTGACCTGGAGACAGAACCACGTTTTATGGAATGTATCGCCAATGAGAATCCCTATTTTGCTGATTCTGTACAAAATTTCTACCCTGATACCATTATCTCGCCTGCCGTGAATTTCGGCAGCATAAATGTCATCAATACCTCGGAAATTGACCTGTCAACGGACATTGAAGGCATCAGCCGCATCGCCGATGACGGACCTGATGCCGGGGCATACGAATTTATCGAACGGTAGAGACAAGGCATACCTTGTCTCTACAATTGCGTTTTGTGAACACCTGTATTATATTTGTCCAACAATATTTAAATTATGTTACCCAATTTAACGGATACCATTTGTGCCATAGCAACGCCTCCCGGAGTGGGAGCCATTGCAGTGATACGCATCAGCGGACCAGAAACACAGGCTATCTGCACACGGATTTTTCGTGCGCATCAAAGAAAAAATACCAATTCCCTGCCACCCCGCAGGGCGCTCTTTGGCGTCATCCGCACCACGGAGAAAATTGTGGATGAGGTATTGCTAACCTTTTACAAAGGCCCTCACAGCTACACCGGGGAGGATTCGGCAGAAATCTCATGCCACGGATCACCACTGATACAGCAGCAGATCATGCAGCTGCTCCACACCGAAGGAGCACGCATTGCGCAGGCCGGGGAATTCACCCTCCGCGGGTTCCGAAACGGCAAATTCGACCTCGCACAGGCCGAAGCCGTTGCCGACCTTATCGCTGCCGACAACGATGCAGCGCACGACCTTGCACTACAGCAGATGCGCGGCGGATACAGCTCACGCATCAAAGCACTGCGCGAAAAACTTGTGACCTTTGCCGCACTAATCGAGCTGGAACTGGATTTCAGCGAAGAAGAAGTGGAGTTTGCCGACCGAAAACAGCTCACAGCGCTACTCGACGAGCTGAAAGACGAAATCATCGCCTTGTCAGCATCCTTTAAAACCGGCAATGTGCTTAAAAAAGGCATCCCTGTTGCCATAATCGGAAAGCCCAACGCAGGAAAAAGCACACTGCTAAACGCAATCCTCAACGAAGAGCGCGCCATTGTCAGCGAAATACCCGGCACAACAAGGGATGTTATTGAAGATACCATTGTCATCGACGGGTACGGATTCCGGTTTATCGACACCGCAGGACTCAGGCAGTCGACCAACACCATTGAGAGCATTGGCATTGAGCGCACCGTGGAAAAAATCCAGCAGGCGCAGGTGATACTACACATCTTCGACATCAGCCAGACCAGTCCTGAAGAGCTGCAGGAAGAGATTGATGAATTCAGAAGCCATCTGGAAGACAAAAGCCGGAAGTGGATATTGATCGCCAACAAAACCGACAGGCTGGAAGCCACGCCCAGAGGCTTTAAAGACCTTGTGGAGCTGGAGACCATCTTTGTCAGCGCCAAGCGCAAAGAGAACATCAGTCTGATCACCGACACCTTAAGCAGGATGATCAGCAAAACGCACACCGGCGACGCCACCATTGTCAGCAGCGCACGACATTACGAAGCATTAATGAAGGCATTGGAGTCGATTGAAGCCGTGGAGCGTGGCTTTGAGAATCAGATCCCCTCTGATCTGATTGCCATCGACATCCGCCAGGCGCTGCATTACCTTGGCAGCATCACCGGCGAAGTCACCACCGACGAAATTTTGGGGACTATCTTCGGGAAGTTTTGTATTGGAAAGTAACCACCACAAAACAAAGAATCATCATTCACTCAAACTTCGCACTTCCTTTTTACATGCTTAATATTAGTCAGTTAGCTAATATACGAGATTTCTAAAATCCTGATTGTTAATGTTTTTGGATTATTTGCTCAGACAATTCTACCCACAAGTCGTTCATTGATTCATAATGCTCTATACGATGCCCCATGGATATGCCCGTCTAAATATCTTTACAACACAACTAATCTTTGACTGGTCGCATTCAACCGCTCTTTAACGAACTACTGATAAATTCCGGCTCAACCCATCTATGGCTATACCGAATTGATTAATTCCAAAATGGTTTTAATACCCTTATAGTGCAGTATGTTTTTAGCTTTTACCATGCAATTCTAATTTACTTATAATTAAGACATTAACATAAACCATTACTGCTTGTTATTGACATTATTCTGTTAATTACCAACTATATACCAAGTGCGAATTTTGAGTAAATTATTAATCGCTATTCTATGGAGGTAATTAGTGTGTAATAAAGTTTCATATTTTACCATAGATATTGATACCTGCTAATATGATAATGTATGAAATAATGATATTAGCACAAATTTATAAGGTTATAAGCTAATAATGAGGTATTATAAGGATATAACCTTATATTTGATGGCGCAAATGATAATGATAGGTAAACTGATACAGGCACGAATCAGGACATAAGGCTACAGCCTAATAATGGATAAACATAAGGGTATAACCTAATAGTATATAACAGATAAATAAACCATTAGATATGAATGCAGTAATTACCGCTGATATAATTGATTCTACCAGGCTAACTAAGGAAAGTGAAGACATAGTGCTTCAAGCTATTCATCAGCTAGTTGAGGATCAAAAATCTACCAGAACAAATTTAAATAGTAATCTATCTATTCGAAGAGGCGACAACATTCAGATTGAACTGGAAGATGCAAGAGAAGCACTTAAGGCAGCCCTGTTATTAAAAACTGCACTTAATAAAATAACACTCATTGGTGATAATAAAACCAAGCCATCAATTGATTTAAGAATAGCTATTGGTACGGGAGCGATCCACGGACATAGAGATAATGTAAATGAATCCACAGGAGAGGCGTATACCAATTCTGGCAGGACATTGGATGCCATGAAGAAGTACAAACGTACACTGGCAATTAAAACCGGATTCAGTAAACTGGATGCCGAATTGGAAACGGAATTTAAACTACTGGAGGTAATCATGTCGGGATGGAAGGTTACTTCAGCAGAAGTAATGTATTGGACGCTTCAAGGGTTGAATGAAATTGAAATAGGCCAAAAACTTGGAAAAACCCAATCGGCAATTAACCAACGAAAAAAGACTGCCGGCTGGAGTGGTATTGAACCATTGCTGGAACGTTTTCAAACATTAATGGATAGGGGAGAATAAAAATGAACATCACAATTCTAATTCAGCTTCTTCTGGCCCATATCCTTACCGATTTTGTATTTCAAACACAAAAAATGGTTGAAAGCAAGAATAAATACGGCTTAAAATCAACTTCTTTCAAAGTCCATATTCTGTTGTCCGGGATATTTACCTATCTAATCCTTATGCAGTGGACAAATTGGCAAGTACCGGTGTTTATTATTATTACTCATGGAATAATAGACCTATTAAAAATCAAATTAGAAAGAAATAGCGTTTTATTTAATTCAAAGCCACAAAATGATCTAAACAAAAGGTCAGGGACTGTTTATTTTTTCCTGGATCAGTTTTTTCATCTTATAGTAATAGTAATAGTCTGGTTGTACCTTATTGATGGTTATAAAGAGGTCCTTCCTTTTCTTAAAATGTTAGTTGCTGAAAAACAACATATAACGATAATTACTGCAGTCATTTTTATAATTTGGCCGGTAGGATTAGCAATTGGTAAAATTACCGAACCATTCAGACGCGAACTTTCCACTGATGATAGTCTTTGTAAAGCAGGTAAATATATTGGCATCTTAGAGCGATTATTAGCGCTGATATTTGTTTTACTGGGACAATACGCTGCCATTGGATTCCTGATTGCTGCAAAATCTGTATTGCGTATTAGTAAAGACGGTGAGAAGGATGCCCGAAAAAAAACGGAGTATGTTTTAATAGGAACGTTAATAAGTTTTACTGCCGCCATTTTAATTGGTCTGTTAGCAAATTATGTAATTTCGAAATAATCTCATATTATGATTGATTCCTGTTTTAACAAGGACTTAGAAAAAATATTTTCGGCTCATCAAATAGCAGTGTTTCTTGATGAATCGAAAGAAGTCATTTCTTTGCTACTTGAAGTTAAAGATGGAATGACCTATCAAGCTTATAATGATTTAGGGAAATTTACGTATATACCAAATTGAAAAACCATTTTGAAAATTAATGGAGGTATAGCAGCCGGAAAAAAATAAATTATAGTTTAAATAAAAAAAATAAATTAACGGTAATTTTACCGATATCCTATATTTATCGGCTATTTAACTGATAAAAACGAATTTTTAACCCTTACCACAAATACCCAATTGGCGACTCCCCCGGGACATTCTCCCTTTCTGCGGCCTTTTTAATGACCTCCGTTCGTTTTGCATTATCATATTCCGGCCAGTTGGCAGCCTCTTCCTTCGTTCTTTGGCAGCCAAAACAGACGCCTTTGCTATCATATTTACATACTTTTATACAGGGTGATTTTATCTTTTCCATGGTTATTCATTTTGAATTCTAC
>CAZQNY010000105.1:0-10175 GCA_964594665.1 uncultured Bacteroidales bacterium | reverse complement strand
TATTTGCCCCAATAATATAAGCAGCGATTAGCATACCTTCCAACAGCAGATGAGGGTCATTTTCCATGATCACACGATCCTTGAAGGTTCCCGGTTCTCCTTCATCGGCATTACAAACGACATATTTCTCAGGGCATATCTGACAGGTAAGACGGGAGAATCGGCTTTTGGTACCGGCAGGAAAACCTGCACCGCCACGGCCACGAAGACCAGCGGATTCCAGTTCGGCGGTTAATGTTTCTGCGTCCATTTTCACAGCTTTCCTCAAACCCTCATACCCCCCTGCTCCCAGGTAATCGTCAAGTGAATCAGGGCGTATATGGCCAAGATTTGCCAGTGCAATTCGCAATTCTTTCATATTCAGGTTTTAAGATTTCAACTCTGCGACAATGGCTTCCAGCCGCTCTTCATCAACATTGGTATAGGTTTCGTTATTCACCATAATCGACGGGGCATTGGCACAACGGCCCAGGCATTCTGTTGTTTCAAGTGTAAATAACCCATCGGCAGTGGTTTCGCCAACTTCGATATTAAGGTTCTGCTTTATCCACAACAATAGTTTATCTGCGTCCATCATCTCACAAACAGGACTGGTGCAGATGCGAAAAACATACTTACCCCGTGGTTTTACGCTCAGCATGGAATAATAGGAAACAACACCATAAATATTGCTCATGGTCATGTTGAGATACGATGCTACGGAATGCAATGCTTTTTCGGGAATATAATTTTGACTGTTACTGGCCTGAATATCCTGAAGAATCATCAGAAGATAGCTTTTTTCAGGCGGATACTTATTTAAAATTTCTGTAATATTCATACAACCCTTCCTTAATTATGCCATTTCAACAAAAAAAGCCCGTGAAGTGTTCTTAGAATCACTCTAAATAGTCAATGGGCGCAGATCTTCATTCGTATTAACATTCAAAAACACATGCTTGGCAAGAGCTATATTATCAACACGACGAAAAAGGGTCGGGAAATGACTAAACAATATTCGTATGCGGGGATTTTGGTATTGTTTTAGTATTCGCTCAACATCTCCGAGCGCCTCAACGGGATATATTCCATGCAGTGGTTCCTGCCCGCGACCGGTAACAGGAATATGTATACGGCATGGCTTGCGAAGGTATCCGTCCAGTTGATTCGCAATAATTGTTCGATCCAGGTTTGGCATATCACAGGCAAATACAAAAGCCGCGTCAGTAGTAATATGGCTCAATGCCGAATGTATTCCGGACAAAGGACCTTTGTCGGGTATAATATCAGGATAAACCTTCAGGTCGGGTTCATAATCATAAATCTCAGGTGTATTCGTTATTAATATGATCTCCTCAAAAAAATCTTTTAAAACACGAAGATTTCTTTCAAGAATTGTTAGCCCGTCAATCTGAATGAATGATTTGGGTCTCCCACCAAAACGTGTTGCTTTACCTCCGGCCAGAATAACCGCTGAAACTGATTGTTTGTCCATGCTTTTCGTTTTTATTATAACATCAGGCAGAAAAAAAATGTTTAACAACATAAAAAAAACATCAATGGTTATTCTGCAAGTATATCATTGAGCAGCAGATAAATAGTTTCGATCAAGTGACCGATAACACCAAAGATACTCCACTCATTTTTAACAAGATAAAACAATTTGTTCATTTTTGGGTTATATTTAAAAAGCAAACAAAAATGTCACAATACAGCATAAAAAATCTTGAGGCTCTTACAGGAATTAAAGCCCAGACAATTCGGGTCTGGGAAAGGAGGTATAACCTTTTTGACCCCGACCGAACAGAGACAAACCTTCGTGTTTATAATGATGAAGATTTGGTTAAATTGCTCAATATTGCTGTTCTTCAGGCACATGGACAAAAAATCAGCAAACTATCGGAAATGAGCGATAAGGAGTTAAAATCCAAAGTTCTGGAACTGAAATACAAACCGTTTCTACACCATACAGAAATCGAAAAGCTCCTCTCATCAACCATTGAACTGGATCAGACCACATTCAACGCAAATCTGGAGACCAATATCAAGGTTCTGGGATTTGAAGAAACCGTTATAAATGTCATATTTCCATTTATGGCCCAACTGGGCGTATTATGGATGACAGGAAACATGATTCCTGCACAGGAACATTTTGTCAGCAATTTAATTAGAGACCGATTCATACAAAATATTTACGCGTTGCCCGAAATAAATAACCCTCAGGCTCCCTTAACCGTATTCTTCCTTCCCGCCGGTGAAGAACATGAACTTAGTCTGCTTTTTTACCATTATATCGCTAAAAAAGAAGGCCACAGGGTGCTTTATCTCGGGAAAAATGTTCCTGATGAAGATTTAAAAGCCATTGCTGATTATAAAAAACCCACAAATATCTTTACCGCATTTATTAGTTCTATTTCAGGTATTGATCTAAAAAAATACTGTTTTACATTATCAGAAATATTCCCAATGGCAAACATATACCTTACCGGTGGACAATTAAAAAAGATAAATTTTTCATTACCACTGAACATGTACGTGGTATCATCACCAGATAAATTCAGAAAATATCATAAAAACTAAATCAGGAATAACATGAAAACAGCAGCAATAATTACAATTTTATTGGCAACATTCAGCCTTCATGCACAGCAATCGTTTTACGACTTCAACGTAAAAACCATTGATGGAGAAGAGTTCTCATTAAAAAGTCTTGAAGGCAAAAAAGTTATGGTTGTAAATACTGCCTCAAAATGTGGCCTTACACCTCAGTATGAAGATCTCGAAGCACTTTACAAGGAATACAAGGATCAAAACTTTATCATTATTGGCTTTCCGGCGAATAACTTTATGGGGCAGGAACCCGGCACCAATGAAGAAATCGCAACATTCTGCAGTACAACCTACGGAGTTACATTTCCCATGATGGAGAAGATCAGTGTGAAAGGCGATGATATGCATCCATTATATCAATGGCTGACATCAAAAGATAAAAACGGAGTTATGGATTCAAAGGTGAAATGGAATTTCCAAAAATATCTTATTAATGAAGATGGCTCCCTTGCAAAGGTTATTCCACCCAAAAAGAAACCCGGACATGAAGACATTCTAAACTGGATAAAAGAATAATGATAAATAAGGCCTCAAAACGGGGCCTTTTTCAATTACCAAAACCATCTTTCTCGTAAGAATGTTATTACTTTGCAGTTGGAAAAAGTGATATGAACAAACGGATATTACATCTTGCCATCCCCAACATCATCAGCAACCTGAGTGTTCCCTTGCTGGGGCTTGTGGATCTGGCGCTAATGGGTCATATGGGGTCTGTTCAGGATATGGGAGCCATAGCGCTTGGTGGGATGATTTTCAACTTCATATACTGGCTTTTCGGTTTTCTTCGTATGGGTACCACAGGCTTCACATCACAGTCGCTGGGAAAACGGGATCTTCCGGAAGTAGTCATGCACCTTTCAAAGGCACTTTTTGCCGGTAGCATTGCAGCTCTTTTACTGCTAATATTCAAAAATCCCATTGGATGGCTGAGTTTCAAAATTGTTGATGCGAGCGCTGAAGTAGAAGCACTTACTCGTGTATACTTCAACATACGTATTTGGGCTGCCCCGGCAACCATCAGCCTTTATGCCTTGACCGGGTGGTTTATTGGTATGCAAAACACCAAAATCCCAATGGTCATAACCATGGTTGTGAACCTCTTAAATATTGCCTTTAACTCATTATTTATTTTTGGATTTAATATGCGTTCCGAAGGTGTAGCGTTGGGAACAGTGCTTGCACAGTACAGTGGTTTGATATTGGCTGTTTTCTTCTTTTTCAGATATTACGGCAAACTGGGCAAACATTTCACAGTAAAAGGAATATTACATCTTGGTGAATTTTTCAACGTCAATATCAACCTCTTTATCCGAACCCTGATGCTTTTGCTGGCCTTATCATTTTTCACACTTGCGTCAGCACAACAGAACGATACCATTTTGGCTATCAACACCTTGTTATTACAATTCTTTACAATTTTTGCCTATTTTCTTGATGGTTTTGCGTACAGTGCTGAAGCCCTTACGGGTAAATTTATTGGTGGCGGGGAACGGAGAAGGCTTTATAAAATGATCAGGATTATTTTCTTATGGGCCTCCGGTCTAAGTGTGCTGTTTTCGTTACTCTACCTGGCTGGTAACACCTGGTTATTAAACCTGCTTACCAATAAACAAGAGGTAATTTCAGCTGCGGCACCCTATGTTTACTGGGTTACCATTATACCTGTCATCACCTTTCCGGCATTTATATGGGATGGTGTATTTATTGGTGCAACTGCCAGCGCCCCCATGCGCGATGTTATGCTTATTGCGTCTTTATTGGTCTTCTTCCCTGTCTATTTCATCAGCTTTCCATTAATCGGAAACCATGGCTTATGGCTTGCCTTCATTCTTATGATGCTGGTGCGCAGCCTGCTGATGACAATAAAGGCGAAAAACGTACTCCGGGCAGCAGTATAGCTTCAACAAATCGCGGGAATGGTTGTTATAATGCAAAACATTACCCACAATGGAAAGACATACTTCACTACAACTCACAAAAGAGGAAATATTATCTGATTACTATACCGCACTGTTAAGCAGGGAGATAAGCTATATTGGCCGCAAGGAAGTGCTCACCGGGAAGGCAAAATTCGGTATCCTTGGCGACGGCAAGGAGATCCCGCAGCTTGCCATGGCACGCGTATTCCGCAACGGAGACTGGCGTTCGGGATATTACCGCGATCAGACCTTTATGCTTGCCGCCGGCCTTGTTACTCCGGAAGAGTTATTTTCACAGCTTTACGGAGATACCAATACCAGCCATAACCCCACCTCCTCGGGGCGAATGATGAACAACCATTACGCAACCTTCAGCCTTGATGATCAGGGTAATTGGAGGGATCTCACAAAGCAGAAAAATTCTTCTGCCGACATCTCCCCCACTGCCGGGCAAATGCCCCGTTTGCTGGGTCTCGCGCTGGCATCAAAATTTTACCGCAATCAGGGTAACCCGGACATTGAAAAGGGTTTTTCTGTAAAGGGCAATGAGGTGGCCTTTGGCACAATCGGTGATGCATCTACCTCAGAAGGACATTTCTTTGAAGTTATGAATGCTGCCGCAGTGCTGCAGGTTCCCATGGCCATGTCGGTATGGGATGATGGTTACGGCATTTCTGTGCCCCGGAAACTCCAGACTGCAAAAGATAGTATCTCACAGGCGCTGTCAGGCATGCAAGCGGAAAACAACAGCCCCGGCATTGACATATACCGTGTAAAAGGCTGGGATTATGAAGCTTCTGTCGAGGCATACCATAAAGGAATTAAAAAATGCCGTAACGGGCAAACGCCCGTATTGTTCCATTTCACCGAACTCACTCAACCACAAGGTCATAGCACCTCAGGGTCGCATGAACGTTATAAATCGGAACAGCGACTGAAATGGGAGCAGGACAATGATGGGATAGTAAAATTTGCGGAGTGGATTACCGAAAATAATATCGCTGAAGAACAGGAGCTGGAATCGCTGAAAGAAAAAGCCAAAAAGGTCGCGAAAGAGGCGAAATCCACAGCATGGAAGCGCTTTACAGCACCTATGAAAGAAAAACGTGACGAGCTGATAAACCTTCTGGAAGACCGGCAGTGTGCCTGTGGCGCCACACCGGACCTTCAGCAGGCCATAGCATCACTAAAACGTGTTGCAAACCCTATCCGTAAAGACAGCCTGGCCACAGCGCGCCAGATATTGCGTAACATCTGCGCTGACTGTCCTTCAGCACACAGCGACCTGAAATCGCGTGTCCGTAAATGGATCGAAAAAGAACACAAAGAAGGAAAACAAGCCTATAGCTCACATCTTTACAGCCATTCGAAAAGTGCTGTTGCAAACCTCACAGAGATAAAACCGCAATGGGATTCCGATGCCATGCTTGTTCCCGGCAGAGAAATCCTCAGGGATAATTTCGATGCGCTGATGGAGAAATACCCTCAGATGATGGCCTTCGGAGAAGACGTCGGCCAGATAGGAGGCGTAAACCAAACCTGGGAAGGGTTGCAGGAGAAATATGGTACCGACCGTGTTTTTGACACCGGTATCCGCGAAGCATCCATCATCGGGCAGGCCATTGGCATGGCTATGCGTGGGATAAGGCCTGTTGCAGAGATCCAGTATTTCGATTACCTGCTTTACGGTCTTCAGGTGATCAGCGATGACCTGGCAACGCTTCAATACCGCACCAAAGGACGGCAAAAGGCACCAGTTATCATCAGCACCCGTGGCCATCGGCTGGAAGGAATATGGCATGCCGGATCGCCACTGTCGATGGTCATAAACTCCATCCGGGGAGTACAGGTACTGGTGCCTCGCAATATGACCGTGGCAGCAGGATTTTACAACACCTTAATGGCCTCTGATGAGCCCGCACTGATCATTGAACCGTTGAATGGATACCGACTCAGAGAAAAAAAGCCCGCAAATTTGGGCGAATACCGTATTAAACCCGGCTACCCGGAGGTGCTGCAGGAAGGCTCTGATGTTACTCTCGTGACCTATGGCTCGTGCGTACGAATCGCCGAAGATGCCATAAAACAGCTTAAACCCTACGGCATCAGCGTGGAACTGATAGATGTACAATCGCTCATACCTTTTGATCTTAATGGAACGATTGCAAAATCATTAGAAAAAACAAATAAAGTAGTATTTTTTGATGAAGATGTTCCCGGTGGAGCCACAGCGTATATGATGCAGAAAGTACTTGAAGACCATAAAGGTTATTTTGCGCTTGATGAGGAGCCTGTTACGGTAACTGCCGATGATCATCGCGCTGCCTATGGTACAGACGGGGATTATTTCTCAAACCCCAATGCAGAAGATGTATTTGAGGCCATATACAACCTTATGCGTCAAAACAATCCGGGAAAATACAATCAAATTCTTTAACATTCTAATATTCAATTATCTTAAAGAAAAAAACACATACATAATCAGGAAACACCTATAAAAACACGCATTCGTCGTGATAAAGTTTTTTATATCCAAAAAGATATCTTAATTTTAGGCGGTTAAGGAAAAAGTTATAATCAACAGAACACGTTAAAGATGCCTTCTGAAGCTAGCAAAAACCTCCCCACCGGGATGCAATCGGCCAATATTCATAAAAGAATTTTGGAAATCGCCGGAACACAATCTCAAATTATTGATGTATTAATTGGGGAGCTTAATGTTGGGATCTACTGCTTCGATAAAACGGGCAGATTTATTTATGCCAACAAGGTTATCCAGAATCTCAGCGGCTATAGTGAAGAGGAGATTACGGAACTAAACTTTTTTGATATCCTGCACGCTGATGATAAAGAGACCGTAAAAAAAAGGGGATTAAGAAAAGCAGAAACAGGCGAAGGAGATATATCATATAATCTTCGGATATTAGCAAAAAACGGCATTACAAAACATGTAAAGATTTCAGCAAACCGTGTTTTTTTCGACAACAAATCAGTTGTATTGGGCTTTGCCTATGATGCAACAGAGCAGGCGTTAATACAGGAAGAGCTGGCAAAAAGCAAGACTCAACTGCAACAGGAAACAACATTCCTTAACGAGTTGATCAAAGCCTCTCCCGAAGCAATTGTCGTTACAGATAAAAACCATAAGATAAGACGGATCAATCCTGCATTTACCAAACTATACGGCTATAAGGAAGATGAAATAGCCGGAACAGATGTAAACCTATTGCTTGCAAAAAAAGACAGTTATAAAACTGCTTTAGATATTTCAGATAAGGTATCACAAGGGCAACAGGTAAGCATGGAGTCTGTAAGATATCATAAAGACGGACATCCGATTCCTGTAAGTATACTTGGTGCGCCGGTTTATGTAGAAGGCGAACAAGTTGCTATTTATGGCATCTATCATGACATTTCAAACCGGTTAAAATTTCAGAATGATTTACTCCGGAATCAACAGGAGCTTGCCATGCTTATGCATAATATGCCGGGGATCATATATAAATGCAAATATGATTTGCAATGGACCATGACCTATCTTAGCACAGGTTGCAAGTCGCTGACAGGCTATAAAGAGAGCGAACTCATAAACAACAATGTTACCTCTTTTGAAAGTCTTATATATCCTGAAGACACGCAACAGGTGGCAAAGATTGTAAAAATGGCCATTGAGAATGATAATCCATGGGAAGCTATATACCGGATAAAAACAAAACACAAAGGAATAATATGGGTCAGGGAAATAGGACATGCGGTAAAAAACAATGCCGGTATCACCGAATACCTTGAAGGCTTTATAAGTGACTACACAGAACAACACAAAGCCTATGAATACAAGAGTGCACTTTTCGATATTTCTGATGCATCCATTAAATCCAATACCTCTCAGGAACTATATAAGAGTATTCACAACCGTCTGAGCAGTATCATTGATACCCGCAACCTCTTTATTGCATTGTACGATCAGGATAATGACAGCATACGGCTTGTATATATTGCAGATGAAAAAGACTCTTTTGGGGAGTTTCCGGCCGGAAAGACCCTCACCGGGCACATGATAAAAGAAGGAAAATCGCTGCTGACAGACGAGAGGCATATTCAAAAGCTGTTTGAGCAGGGAAAGATTGATATGGTTGGCAGCGCATGTGAATCGTGGCTTGGAGTGCCACTACAAAATAACGATATGGTTATCGGTGCAATCGTGGTACAATCGTACGAGAAAGGTTTCACCTATACCCTTGAAGATCAACAACTGCTGGAATTCGTATCCGAACATATTGCACAGGCAATTCAACGCATTAATTACGAAGAGAACCTAAAAAAAGCAAAAGAACAGGCAGAAGAATCAGATACCCTGAAGAGCGCCTTCCTGGCAAATATGTCGCATGAAATACGTTCACCCATGAATGCCATTCTGGGCTTTGCCGAGTTATTGCGCGATGATGATGCTGACCCAGAGCTGGCAAAAGAGTATATTAATATTGTCATCAACAGAAGCAAGGATCTGATGGGTCTTATTGACGAGATTATTGACCTGTCGAAAATTGATGCCGGGATATTCAAACTTAACGAATCGGATATCCTTGTTAATGAGCTCCTTGGGGAGCTACATGCGTTTTATCAGCTGGAAAAAATCAAACGTAACCGCGAGCAACTGGATATCCGACTCAGTATCCCGCCGGGATATGATAATCTGACAATGTACATCGATGTGCCAAGGATAAACCAGGTTATCAACAACCTGGTTATCAACGCCATGAAATTCACCAATCACGGTCATATTGAAATTGGTTATGAAATCCAGAGCAGTTCTATCAAGTTTTATATTGAAGATACCGGCATAGGCATTGCTCAATCAAAGCAATCAGTAATTTTTGAGCGTTTCAGACAGGTTGATGAGTCGCATACCCGCGAATATCAAGGTACAGGATTAGGTCTTTCCATCGCAAAAGCCATACTGGAACGCATGGGTGGGCGCATATGGGTGAAATCAGCACCGATGAAAGGTTCCACCTTCTTTTTCACGATTCCATTGCCGGATACAAAGAAAAAAGCCTTTACAGCAATTGAAACACCGGAAGAAATACCGGCAACAGAATCAGACACAGCAAAAGTCACAACAAAGGGCTCCAGGAATCCCAGGGTGCTCATTGCAGAGGATGACTTCACCAATTTCCGCTTTTTGGAAACCTTGCTTCGACTGCGAAAGATCGACAGCCTTCATGCCGAAAACGGGGAGCAGGCCATAGAGATGGTTAAGGACAACCCGGATATTGACCTGGTATTAATGGATGTACGGATGCCACAGATGGACGGGCTGGAAGCCACGCGAAGGTTAAGAAAGGACGGATATGAGCTGCCAGTTATTGCGCAAACGGCAAATGCCATGAGCGACGACCGGCAGATGGCGTTTGAGGCCGGGTGCACCGATTACCTGCCCAAGCCGATCAAGAAAGATCAGTTATTCAGGATGATAGAGAAATACACCGGATAGGGGCGAAAAAAAAGCATGGATTTTTAACATTTTCTTCACACAATGTTTGCAGAATACTCAGAAAGCACTATTTTTGCAACCGCAAAACGCAGAATGTCCGATGGTGTAATTGGCAACACGTCTGATTCTGGATCAGAAGAGTCCAGGTTCGAGCCCTGGTCGGACAACAAGGA